>CAYJQE010000006.1:0-30851 GCA_964372245.1 uncultured Candidatus Saccharibacteria bacterium | reverse complement strand
GATCTGGTCGGTCGGGACACGGGCTTGACACTTTTGGCGACAGTCGGCTATTCTGTCGGGGGTGGGGTTTTTTGTTTTTTGCCCCGAGTTTTAATCTTCGGAGAGGAGTAGAAAATGGCAGCTAAGTTCGAGAGGACCAAGCCCCATATCAATCTTGGGACGATTGGTCATGTTGATCACGGCAAAACAACTTTGACGGCAGCGATCACCAATGTTTTGGCCAAGAAAGGTCGGGCCGAGGCCAAGAAGTTTGAAGATATCGACAACGCGCCCGAGGAGAGGGAGCGGGGAATCACCATTGCGACCTCTCATCAGGAGTACGAATCGGAGAAGTTCCACTGCGCCCATGTCGATTGTCCCGGTCATGCCGATTATGTCAAAAATATGATTACCGGTGCCGCCCAGATGGACGCCGCGATCCTGGTCGTTTCGGCGGCCGACGGGCCGATGCCGCAAACCAGAGAGCATGTCTTGTTGGCTCGTCAGGTCGGCGTGCCCCAGGTCGTTGTTTTTCTGAATAAAGTTGATCAGGTTTCCGATCCGGAACTGGTTGATCTGGTTGAAGAAGAGGTGAGAGAACTGCTCGACAAGTATGGCTACAATGGAAAGGAGGTGCCGATCATCAAGGGTTCGGCCTTGAAGGCCCTTGAGGGCGACTCGGAAGCGGAAAAATCGATTGAAGAGCTGATCAAAGCCGTTGATGATCATGTCAAGGAGCCGGTCCGGGAGATTGACAAGCCTTTCTTGATGCCGATCGAAGACGTTTTCTCAATCGCCGGTCGGGGAACGGTCGCGACCGGTCGAATCGAACGGGGGATCGTCAAGGTCTCTGAAGAGGTCGAGATTGTTGGTATTAAGGCGACCAAGAAGACGGTCGTAACCGGCGTCGAGATGTTCAAAAAGTCGCTTGACGAAGGTCGAGCCGGCGACAATGTCGGTATTCTTCTTCGGGGAGTGGAGCGGGTTGACATCGAGCGGGGTCAGGTTTTGGCCAAACCAGGTTCAATCACGCCTCACACCGAGTTAGAGGCCGAAGTTTACATTTTGGCCAAAGAGGAAGGCGGCCGACACACGCCGTTTTTCAAAGGTTACAAGCCTCAATTTTACATTCGGACAACCGACGTTACCGGCGAAGTGGAGTTGCCCGAAGGAGCGGAAATGGTGATGCCGGGCGACACTGTCAATTTGAAGATCAAGCTGATTGTTCCGGTCGCGCTTGAAGAGAAGATGCGATTCGCGATTCGAGAGGGCGGCCGAACGGTCGGCGCCGGTGTTGTAACGAAGATCGTCAAGTAAATCTCTTAACTTACCCGATGGCGAACCAAAAGAGTTCTAAGGTCAAGGCGAAACAGCGAATTCGTCTCAAACTTCGGGGTTACGACCACCGGATTCTTGATCGATCGATCCGTCAGATTATCGAAACAGCCGAGCGATCGGGTGCCAAGGTGGTTGGGCCGGTGCCGCTTCCGACCGAACGTTCGAGCCACACCGTTTTGGCCTCGCCGAATATCGACAAAGACGCCAGAGAGCAGTTCGAAATGAGGGTTCATAAACGGTTGATCGATGTTTTAGACCCTTCGGAAAAGGTTGTTGATTCGCTCATGAGCCTCGATCTGCCGGCCGGGGTTAATATCGAGATCAAAATGTAGTTTGACCTCGGTTGCCTTCTCTTGGCCAATCGCTCGGTGGCCATCTTTAAGGCGATCGGAAGTCAATAAAAATAAGTCATGGCGGAGATCTATTTAGCGAGAAAGTTAGGCACGACTCGGATTCCTTTTGGGAACACGATGAAGGTGGTAAGTTTAGTCGAAATTAAGCCGGGCTTTGTTGTTTCGAAAATCAAGAAAGGCGAGAAAGACTATTCGGTTATCGGTTTTGTCGGTCAAGGCAAGGCCAAGAAACCCCAAAAAGCGATCGTCTCAAAGGCCAAGATTAAGGAAAATCTCACTGTCTTTCGAGAGCTGGAAGGTGATCTTGAGCTTGGCTCAAAGCTTGGCTTCGATCGGATTTCGGTTGGCGACAAACTGGTTGTTACAGCTAAGACCAGATCAAAGGGTTTTCAGGGACCGATCAAGCGTTACGGATTTTCTCGTGGACCGGAGAGTCACGGCTCGAATCATCATCGGGCCCATGGCTCGATCGGGACCGCCAAGCCGGGCCGGGTCGTGAAGGGGAAAAAGATGGCCGGTCGAATGGGTGGCGAAACTCGGTCGCTCCGGATGACTGTCATCGGCAAGGATGACGAAGATAACACCCTTGGTCTTCTAGGCAGTCTGCCGGGGCCGAAAAAAGCCTTTCTAATCTTGAAGTCTCACTCGGAAAAGAAAGATTTGAAGGACCAAAGATGAAGTTTAGCCTCCCGGTGATTGATGAGGATAAGACGTTCGAGACCTTTGAGCTTGAACTGGCCAGCCCTCCTCACGTTAAGCGAGTTTTGACGATTCTTTCAGCCAACCGCCGGCGTCCGTCGGCTAAGGTCAAGGATCGCTCGGAGGTTCGGGGTGGCGGCAAAAAGCCCTGGCGACAAAAAGGCACTGGTCGAGCCAGAGCTGGCTCGATTCGATCGCCTATCTGGCGAGGCGGCGGCATCACTTTTGGCCCGACGACCGATCGAAATTTCAGTCGTTCTTTACCGAAGAAAGAGCGTCAAAATCTGCTCAAGAGGATAATCGGGCTTCACGCCAAGGAAAAAACCCTCTGTCTTGTTCGATCCCTGCCCTCGCTCGAGAAGACCAAAGCGGTGGCGAAATATCTCTCTGATCATCAGCTATCAAACAAACTTCTCATCGTGTATTTTGAGAAAAACGAAGCTTTTCTTAGAGCCTCGAGGAACATTAAGACCTTAACCGTTCGACCGGCTGGTGGGCTTTCAGCCCTCGATCTTCTTAAAGCCGATCAGGTTTTGTTTGAGAGCAAGGCTTTTGAGCTGAAGGTCGGCCACCAAAAGCCGGTTAAGAGTCGGGTCAAAAACTCGAAAGCCAATGAGGTTGACCAATGAAGGTGAGACCGGTAATCACTGAAGCCTCGATCGCGAGATTGAAGCTTCCCCGCTACACCTTTCGTCTGCCGAGTGTTCTAAACAAGACCGAGATCAAAAAGATTATTAAGATGGTTTATCGGGTCGAGGTTAAAGCGGTTAGAACCATGACTCGGCCATCAAAGAGGAAGTTCTCGGCCAAGAGAAGAGAGCGAAAGCTTCGCTCAAAAGAAACGATAGCGATCGTCGAGTTGAAAAAGGGGGAAAGGATTTCCGATCTTGACGCTCTGATCGTCGAAGAAAAAAGTTCAAAAAAGAAGACCAAGCGAAAAACCGACCGGTCAGAAGAGAGCGATGATTAAGGCCTTAAGGACTTTTAAACCGACGACGCCCAGTCGGAGAGGGACGACCGGTCAGGACTTTTCTGACTTGACAAAAAGTAAAGCCGAAAAATCGTTGACTCGGGGACGGACGGCTCGGGCCGGTCGAAACAATCAGGGCCGGATTTCGGTTCGGTTTCGAGGCGGCGGCGCCAAGCGACGATTGAGGAAGCTGTTTGATTTCAAAGGCTTGGCGTCAGAAGTCAGCCTTCAATTTACGGTTTTGGCTATTGAGTATGATCCCAATCGGACCTCGAGGATTGCTCTTTTGGCTCAAGAAAGTGGCCAAAAGGCTTACGTAATCGCGCCCAAAGGTTTAAAAGTTGGCCAAACAGTTCGTTTTTCTAGAACGGAGAATCAGGCGAGTTCGGGCTTAGGCGACCGCCGGCCGCTCAAGGCTATTCCCGATGGCGCTCTGGTTCATAATGTTGAACTCAAACCGGGCGAGGGCGGTCGGTTAGCTCGGAGCGCCGGTGGATCGGCAACAGTCGTCTCAAAAGAGGCTGGCCAAGTGACCCTTAAACTGCCTTCGGGTGAGATCCGGAAGGTTTCGGGCGAAGCGTTGGCTTCGGTCGGTCAAGTGGGTAATATTCACCATGGTCGGGTTAAAATTGGCAAGGCTGGCCGGAATCGGCATCTGGGTCGTCGGCCAAGGGTTAGGGGGAGCGCGATGTTTCCGGCCGCCCATCCTCACGGCGGTGGTGAAGGTAAGGCGCCGATTGGTCTCAAGCGAGGGCCGAGAACCGCCTTTGGCAAGCCGGCCAGAGGTGTCAAAACCCGCTCGGTCAAGAAATATTCCGATCGCTTGATCGTTTCTCATCGGCGGTCGGGCCGTCGCTAATTTTGGAGGATTGAGATGACTCGCTCGCTTAAAAAAGGCTCTTTCGTGGACGAGAAATTGCTTTTGAGGGTCCAGAGGGCAAAAAAAACCGGCTCGAGAGAGGTGATAAAGACTTATTCTCGGGCCTCCTCGATAACGCCGGAGATGGTTGGTCAGAAGTTTGCCGTCCACAACGGCCGAAGTTTTGTTGAGATTTTGGCGGTCGAAGATATGGTTGGACACAAGCTCGGAGAATTCGCGCTGACCAAAAAGTTTGTCCGTCATGGCGGTCGGATGGCAAGAGAAGAGGGCCGACTCCCAGACGTCCGGAGTTGACGATGAACGAGATCAAAGTTACAATAAAGCATCTCTCGGTTTCGCCAAAGAAATTGCGGGAAAGGTCGGCTTTCTTTGTCGGCAAGGGACTTGATCAGTCGATCTCAATCCTCAAACTCGACCCCGGCCGGCAAGCCAAGATTCTTTCTGGAGCCTTAAAATCGGCTCGCTCGTCGGCGGTTGACCGGAAGCTCGAGACCGAGGGCTTGCTGGTCAAGGCGATAAGGATTGACCAGGCAAAATCTCGAAGAAAAGCCTGGCCTGGCTATCACGGCCGGCCGCTTATGGTCGGGGCAAAAAAATCACATCTGACCATTGCTTTAACTGATCGAACTGAAAATGGGACAAAAAGTTAATCCAATCGCTTTTCGGCTTGGCTTCAATCGAGGCTGGCAGTCTCGGTGGTTGGCTTTAACGAAAAAAGAGTACCGAGAAAACCTGATCCTCGACTTAACAATTAGGGAGTTGATCGAACGCGACTATCGTCACGCTTTGATCGCGGCGGTCGAAATTGCTCGGGTCGGCGATCTTGTTTCGGTTACTGTTCAAACCGCTCGGCCCGGTGTCCTGATCGGTCGAGGCGGTTCCGGGACGAGAGAGATATCGGAGAAGATTCTTAAGGCGGTCAATAGCCGTTTAAGCGACCGGAAATTATCGGAGGGCAATCTCCAGCTGACTGTCAGAGAGTATCAAAAGCCCGATCTCTCGGCCAAGTTGATCGCCGAGCAGATTGGCGATAAACTTACCCGCCGGCTCTCCTTTCGGAGCGCTGGCCGTCGGGCGGTGTCGCGAGCGATGGAGCGGGGGGCGAAAGGCGTCAAAATCCGTCTAGCCGGCCGTTTGGGCGGATCGAGAATCGCTCAATCCGATACCTATGTTAAAGGTCAGGTTCCGCTTTCGACCTTGAGGAGCAATATTGATTACGCCAGCGTGCACTCGAAAACCGTTTGGGGAGTAATCGGCGTCAAAGTTTGGGTTTATCTCGGCGATAAGGAGTTTGGCAGTCATTCAGACGAGATTCAGCCGATCGGGCGGTAAGGGTTTTTTAAAATGCAAGCGCCAAGAAAGGTCAAATACAGAAAGCAGTTCAGGGGTCGACGCTCCGGCCTTGAGAGCCGCGGCACAAAGGTTGATTTCGGTCAGTTTGGCCTCAAAGCGCTCGAAAATAACTGGCTCACGGCTAGGCAAATAGAGGCTGCCCGAAGGGCGATGACTCGTCATATCAAACGGGGTGGTCAAATTTGGATCAGAGTTTTTCCCGATCGGGCGGTGACGGCGACCTCGGTCGAGACGCCAATGGGCGGCGGTAAGGGCTCGGTTGAAAAATATGTCGCCACCGCCAGACGAGGCCGGATAATTTTCGAGATGGGTGGAGTTTCCGAATTGGTGGCTCGAGAAGCGATGAGAAAGGCAGCTCACAAGCTCCCAATCAAAACCAGTTTTGTCGTCGGTTATTCGGTTCAATCCGAATCGAGAGGCGAGGACTGATGGTCTCCTCGAAAGAAAGGTCTCGTGGTTTGACGCTTGACAATCAGAATCTGGCGCAGTTTATAGTCTCGGAGAGGGAAAAGCTTTTGGGACTCCGGTCAAAGTCAGCCCTGCATCAGTTAAAAAAGACTGACCAGATCAAAAAAACCCGCCGAGCGATCGCTCGGGCTTTGACGAAATTGAGAGATCAGGTGGGTCGTCCGGAGGCGGCGGCCAAATGAAGAAACTTTTGAGTAAAGTCGTGACCTTCGTTGACGACAAGACGGCGGCTGTTTTGGTCGACCAGTTTAGACGGGATAAGAAGTATCATTTCAAAAGACAGGTCAGAAAGAAGTTCCTGGTTGATCGAACGCCCGGTCTTAAGATCGGCGATCTGGTCTTCATCGAGTCGGCGCGGCCGGTTTCAAAAAAGAAGCGCCAGACGATTTCATTGAGGAAAGACTGATGTTGCAACCCGGATCAAAGATCACAATTGCTGATAACAGCGGCGCCAAAAGGGCAAAACTCATCGGCGGCTTTGCCAATGTCAAAAGAGATAAGATTCGAATCGGCGATTTCGCTTCGGTTGCCGTTAAAAAAGCCCAGCCTCTCGGTCTGGTCAAGGATCACCAGGTCGTTCGAGTCTTGATCATCAGAACCAGATCGGCCATCAATCGGCCGGACGGAACCGTGGTGAGGTTTGATGATAATGCCGGCGTGGTTGTCAACGCGGATGGCAACCCGGTTGGCACTCGAATCTTTGGGCCGGTTGCCAGAGAGGTCAGGGCCCGATCGCCAAAGGTTATTTCGATGGCCGAAGAGGTGGTTTAATTTTTTCGATGAAAGCGATTAAAGTCGGGGATAAAGTCAAGGTGATGACCGGTCGAGATCGGGGCAAGATCGGTGAGGTCTTAACCATCTTTGGTGAAAAAGGCAAGGCCTTGATCGCGGGCGTCAATATTTCGAAACGTCATCGAAAAGCAACCGCCGACCGCCCGGCCGGGATTGTTGAGCGGGAGTCGGCGATTGACCTTTCAAACCTTCGAGTTCTCTGCCCGGAGTGTCAAAAGCCGGTTAGGATTGGTTTCAAGCTTGAAGCAAAAGATAAATTGAGAGTCTGTCGAAACTGCGACAAGGCTTTAGTGACGGTTAAAAAATGAGTCGCCAAAAAGAAGTTTTAGAGCCAAAGATTTTCAAGCCCAAGAAGGTCGTTCTCTCGGTCGCTGTCGGGAAAAGGGTCGTTGCCGGCGAGCAGACCGAATATATCGCCGAAAATCTTGCTATTATCTCCGGCCAGAAACCAAAAGTAACTCGATCAAAAAAGAGCATCGCTGGCTTTAAGCTCCGAGGCGGTCAGGTCAGTGGTTACCAAGTGACCCTTCGCGGTCGGCGGATGGACGATTTTTTGGTCCGCTTGAAAACGGTCGTCTTGCCGAGAATCCGAGATTTTAGAGGCTTCAAGCCGAGCTCAATCGATCAAGGCGGAAACTTGAATATCGGTCTCTCGGAGCAGTTGGTCTTCCCTGAACTGGCTGGTCGTGATAAGATACACCCGCTTCAGATAACGATTGTCACCGGACTTGATCGGGGATTGGCCTTGAGCCGCCTGGATCAAGCCGGTTTTCCGGCCGTTAAAGAGGAAGCCTGATGGCAAAAAGATCAATGATTGTCAAAAGTCAAAGAGAGCCGAAGTTTAAGACCCGGGTCGTTAATCGCTGTCAGCGGTGTTTCCGTCCCCGGGCCTATATGCGCCGGTTTGGACTTTGTCGAATTTGCTTTCGAGAGCTTGTCCACCTCGGTCAGATACCCGGGGTGATAAAAAGTTCCTGGTAGGAGCGATGGCAAGGGACCCGATCGCCGAGTTTTTGACCAGTCTGAAAAATGGTCAGCTATCAGGCAAGGAAAAAATCAGAATCCCGCTCTCGATTTATAAGGAGCGGCTCTGCGGTCTCTTGAAGGCTCGTTCTTTGATTGCCGGCTTTCGCCGGTCGAAAAACGGTCGAGAAATCGTCGTAGATCTTCTTTATCACGAGCTAGACGAGGAAAAAATTCCGGCGATAGCCGATCTTCGGCTGATCTCTCGTCAAAGTCTTCGGCGATTCGCTAAAGTCTCTAAACTCAAAAACCAGAGAGGGTCTTCAAGGTTGGTCGTTCTCTCGACCAGCCGGGGTTTGAAAACTCTTGATGAGGCCCTGAAAGAGAAAGTTGGCGGAGAGATTTTATTTGAGGTTCAAAGTTAGATGTCTCGAGTTGGTCGAAAGAGCATTGTCTTGCCGGAAAAGATTCAGGTCGAGAAAATCGGCCGGAAGATAATTGTCAAAAAAGATGGGCAAGAGATCATTCTTGAGCTTTTGCCCGGTCTATCGGTTGAGCTGGAAGATCAGTTGATTAAGGTCAACCGGAAAGACGACGATCGGCGAACGCGGTCGTTTCATGGTTTAATGAGGAGTCTGCTTCAAAATGCCGTTTCCGGACTTGATTCTGGCTTTGAGCGGCAACTTGAGATAGTCGGCGTTGGTATGCGAGCCGAACTAAAAAAGGGAGAGTCTGAAAATGACGGCTTGAGCCTTAGGCTTGGCTTTTCCCATCCGGTTGAGTTTCGGGCCCCGGCCGGGGTCGGTCTTTCGGTTGAACAGAACCAAATCCGAGTTTTTGGCGCCGATAAGTCGCTTGTTCATCAGACGGCCGCCTCGATCCGAGCCATCAAACCGCCGGACGCTTATAAGGGCAAGGGTATTCGTTATCGTGGCGAAAAGATTCAGCTCAAGCCGGGCAAAGCGGCCTCGACCGGCGAAAAATAATTTTTCAATTATGGACCAAAAAAAGCGAAAAAATTCTGCTCTCCGACGAGCCGGAAAAACGATAAGAAAGATATCCGGTCGAGCCGAGAGCCCTCGATTGACGGTTTTTCGATCGAATCGCCATCTCTATCTTCAGGCGATTGACGATCTGAACGGAGTGACCCTGGAGGCCGTTTCCGACTTCAATCTCAAACCCCTCGACCTGAAGAAAAAACCGCTTGATCAGGCGGCGATTCTTGGGCGAATGATGGCTAAAAAACTCGCCGATAGGGGAGTCCGGCAATTTTGGTTTGATCGCCGGGGTTACCGTTTTGCCGGTCGAGTTAGGGCCTTGACCCTCGCCCTTTCCGAGAAAACGAAAGAGCTAAACGGGAGTTCAAAATCCCATGGCTGAAATCCAAGCTCGTCAAACAACCAGTTACTCGAGCCACCGAGCGGCCAGAGAGAAGCTGGAATCCCAATTCGTAGAGGAGGTTTTGAGCGTTGATCGGGTTTCGAGAACCGTTGCCGGCGGCCGACGAAGGCGATCTCGAGCCCTAGTCGTCCTCGGCGACTTGAGAGGTCGAGTCGGATTTGGGGTTGGTAAGGCGGGCGATGTCGCCCGGGCGATCGAAAAAGCGAATAAGGCGGCGGAAAAATCCATGATCTCGATCGGTCAGTCCTCAAAGGGACTCCCCTCTTCAGTCAGAGCCAAGTTTGGCGCCAGCTCGGTCTTGATTCGGCCGGCGCCGAGGGGAACCGGCATCTTGGCCGGCGGCCCGGTTAGAAAGATTCTCGAGTTGGCCGGAATCTCTGACGCGACCGCCAAGTTGCTTGGCAGTAGCAACAAGATCAATGTTGTCAAGGTTGTCTTTCTGGCCCTAGGTCAGCTTCAGAGAAACCATCCCGAGCCAGAGATCAAAAAGCCGACGAAGACCGGAGGGTTGGCGAAAATCGAGGAGTCGGAAGAACCGAAAGAGGCTTAAACGATGAGGCTTGAACTTTACACTAAAGGTCTGGCCAATAAGAAAAGAGATCGTCTCGGTCGAGGCCGATCCTCTGGTTCCGGCAAGACCTCGACCCGTGGGACTAAGGGCCAGCGTTCGAGAGCCGGCTCGGGTTATCGAAAGGGCCTGGAGGGCGGTCAAATGAAACTCTTTATGCGTTTGCCGAAAAGGCCCGGTTTTCGTTCGATGAAACAAAAGCCCGAGGTCTTTTCAGTCAGAAAACTGGCTTTGATTTTCGGCGACCAAAAGATCACCAAAAGCCGGTTACTTGATCGTGGTCTGATAAAGAGTCAAGATCAAAAGGTCAAGGTCGTTGGCAACCTTGAGAAAACGCCTCTTCAACTCTCAAAGGCCATCTCGATATCGAAAAAATATTTAAAGAGGTAGATGATCAACTCAACTCATCAAAGGATCGGTGTTTTCGTCGATGTTCAGAACATGTATCACTCGGCGAAAAATCTTTATCGGAAGAATGTCAATTTCGCCGCCGTTTTGGAGAGCGCGGTCAACTCGCGTCAGCTGATTCGGGCGCTTGCCTATGTCGTTAAGAGCGAGGCCCCAAAGGAGAAAAGCTTTTTCGAGGCCCTCGATCACGCTGGCTTTGAGGTTCAGAGCAAGGATCTACAGATCTTTCCTGGCGGCGTTAAAAAGGGCGACTGGGATGTCGGTATCGCGGTTGACGCGATAACCATCGGTCAGCGGCTCGATACGGTTGTTCTAGTGACGGGCGACGGCGATTTTATCCCACTTGTGCGGTATTTAAAGCTCAATCTTGGCCTTCGGGTTGAAATGATCGCCTTTGGTCGAAGCTCGAGCAATAAGTTGGTCGCGGAGGTTGACCTAATGACCAATCTCGATGACGATCCCGAGCGCTATCTTTTGACCGGCGGCGCTACTCGCCCGGCGACCTGATCGAAACTTGGTCTGTCCTTCGATTCTCCTTCGATTCTCGATTCTTGGTTCTCGAATCTCTTTTTCAATCCTGATAGATTGGGAGGTGAAGTCGGAAAGGGCGTGTTTTTAGTGAAACTAGATCGGGGGTGATAGACGATGGCGAAAAGCTTAAAGGCTAAAGTGACTCATTATTTCGACAAGATCGGGGTCGCCGTGCTTGAGGTTCTCGAAGGAGAGTTGGGGGTTGGCGAGACCGTTTCAATCGGTCAGGGCGATCAGGCCTTTGATCAGGTTGTCAGTTCGATGGAGTGGGAAAAGCAGCCGATAGAGAGGGCGATCGAAGGCTCACAAGCGGCAATTAAGGTTGATAAACCGGTCAAATCCGGAATGATGGTTGTGGCCAAAGAGTGAAGAAGTTCTTTCGGGTCTTTAAAATCTCGGCCGTCAGGCGAAGAATTGTCGCCAGCCTTCTTTTTCTTGGTCTTTATCGTCTGCTCGCGCATATTCCGGTTCCGAGCGTTGATGTCGGCCAGATCAGAGAGTTCTTTGCCCAGAACCAGGTCTTTGGCATGCTTGGCCTTTTTACCGGCGGCAATTTCAGCAACTTCTCGATTGTCCTTCTAGGCGTTGGTCCCTACATTACCTCTTCAATCATTTTTCAACTTTTGGCCTCGGTTTTACCCTCTCTTGAAGAACTTCAAAAAGAGGGCGACCAGGGACAACGAAAATTGACTCAATACACTCGGGTCGCGACTTTGCCGATTGCCTTGGTTCAGGGCTATGCCTATATCGCCTTTCTTCGATCGCAGGGCCTGATCGGACCGCTCGGTTTGTCCGACCTGTTCGCGGTTTTAGCCATCATCAACGCCGGCTCTTTTTTGGCGATGTGGATCGGCGAATTGATTACCGAATATGGCATCGGCAACGGCGTCTCGCTTTTGATCACCTTGAATATTTTGGCCGGCTTTCCCTCGCCTCTCGGCAATGTCATCAGTCTCTTTCAGGCCGGAGAGACTTCGATCGTCACCTCGGTTCTCGCTTTTTTGATCATTGGCCTTATCGCCTTGGTTTTGGTCGTTATCGTCTCTGAAGCGAGGCGAAATCTTGAAGTTGTCCACGCCCGTCGTCTAGCCGGTCGGCCGAGCTATGGTCAGGTCAGAACGGTCTTGCCGATCTTGGTTAACACCGGTGGCGTGATTCCGATCATCTTCGCTTTGGCGATCATCAGCGTTCCCCAAATCGCGGCGACATTTTTTGCCACTTCGCGTTTTCCCGCAGTCGCTAAGTCGGCCGGACAGATCGCTCTCTGGCTTAATCCTTCAGGCTCGATCTATCCGATCATTTACTTTTTGCTAGTTGTCGCCTTTACCTATTTTTACGCCTTCGTGGTCGTTAGTCCGAAAAAGGTGGCTGAAAACCTTAAGCGAAGGTCCGGTTTCTTGCCGGGCGTCAGGCCGGGTCGGGAGACCGAGAGCTATCTCAAAGGCCTTTTGATGAGGTTAAGCCTTTCCGGCTCGATCTTTCTCGGGGCGATCGCGATTTTGCCCTTTCTGATGCAGGCCATAACCGGCGCTCAATTTTTGATAGTTGGCGGAACCGGCATGTTGATTGTCGTTGCCGTCGTTTTGGAGACGATGAGACAACTTCAGGCGGCGATCACGACCGACAGCTACTAGCCTCGTCGGTGATTGATCTTAAGCGCCCGATCGCGCGCCCGATCTTCAAAGCCTTTTTTCTGATCGCTCTTTTGATTCTTGTCTTTGTTCTTTCTAATTGGAAAGCGGGCGATAAAGCGGAACGGGATTTTCAACCGACCGCGGTCGTCGGCGCCGACCGGTTGGTTTATTTGAGGCCCGGCGATCTTTCGCTTGAGCTGGTTAGCGGAACGGATGATGATCAAAAAATTCTTTTCCCGATCGGGGAGCCCTTGCCGAAATTGATCTTTGCCGGTTCAGTCGTTTCCGATCGGCTGCCGATTTTCTTTGAGGCCGGGGGCCGACCGAAAATCGGCGTTCTCTCGCTCAAGACCGATCCGGGCCTCGAGACAGTTTTTGACCTCGAGGACGACATTTTAATCGAGGACCTGGCCTTAGACCAAAGAGTCGAGACTCTCGCCTATCTCACCCGTCGCGGGACAATCGTTTCGCCGACGGTTATTGACCGATTGACAGCCAAAAAGATCGAGCTCCCAAAAGAGTCGTCGCCTCTTTCCGCTCGCCTCTGGTTTTCCGCTGACTCGCTCAATCTTGCTTTGAACGCGGCCGAGGGTTTTCGGCTCAAAAGCTACTCACTTAATGGCTTTAATCTTTTGGAATCGAACTCCGGCCGGCAGGGCCTGTTGCTCGGCCGTCTGCCTTCAAGCGACAGCCTCATCTTTGGTTCAAGGCTTGAGGCCAAAAATTCCATTATATTGAAAGTCGTGGACAAAAAAAATCGGACTCTGGTTTTGACCGACGGCGTTTTGGATCAGTCGCCTCTCGCGCTTGACGACCGGGGTTTTTATTTTCATAAGGTTTATGATCGAAATGGCAAGAAACTCGATCAAATTTGGTATCAATCGCTTGAAGGAAAAGCCTTCAAAGTGGCGGACGGGCTTAAGCCGCTTGGCCGACTCAATCGGCTATGAGATCGAAAGAAGCGGAGATTATCGGCCTGATCCTTGGGCCGCCGGGCGGCGGCAAGGGAACGCAGGCCCGTTTTTTGGCCGATGACTTCGGTTTTAGGGTCCTGACCGTCTCCTCTTTGTTGAGAAAAATTGGTGATCAAAATCGCAAACCGATCATTAAGGCGATGATGGCAAGAGGCCAGCTTTTACCGGCTAAAATCGTGGTTCAGGCGGTCGCCCGGGCTCTCTTTAAGCGATCCGGTCGGGTTCTGCTAGATGGCTTTGGTCGTCGTTTGCTTGAGCTAAAGGCTTTAAGAAGGGCGATTCGGCCAAAGAAAGACCTCCGTTTTTGTCTCTATCTCGAAGTCAAGAGAGAGGAGATTGTGGGTCGTCTCAAAGCCCGTCGGGTCTGCAAAACCTGTTTGAGAGAAGTTTCACAGGGGGCCCAAAACTGCCGGTTCTGCAAAAAATCGGATCTCATCAAGCGGCCGGACGATCAGTTGGCTGTCGTTTTAAAACGGCTGGCCATTCACGAAAAGAACAGCCCGCCGGTTCTCGAATATCTTGAAAAAGAGAGCCTTTTAATTAGGGTCAACGGTCAGGGTTCGGTTCAAGCCATTCGGAAAAGAATCGCTCTGGCTTTGGCAAAAATCGGAGTCGAAAAAAGTGATTAGGGAAGACGAGCGGGCCGATTTTTTAAGGCTTGGCCGAGCGCTGGCCGAACTTTTTTTGGCCATTGAGGATTGGTTGGAGCCGGGAGTCAAGGGAGAAACGATAGACGATTTTGTCCGCCAATTTGCCAAGCGGCGTCGGCTCGAGCCGGCCTTTCTTGGCTATCGGCCGAAGGGCGGAAAGGTTGGCTATCCGGCCGCTCTCTGTCTTTCGATCAATCATGAGATCGTTCATGGCTTGCCCGAGGGGAAGACTGTCAAGCCGGAAGATGTTTTGAGCCTTGATATTGGTCTGACCGACGGCAATCTTTTTGTTGACGCCGCCCGGACCTATCTGATGCCCGAGGCGCCGTTTTTGGCCCGGACTCTCCTTTTGGCGGCCGAACAGGCGCTCGAGCTTGGGATCAAAGCGGCCCAAGTTGGCCTTCAGGTCAACGCGATCAGCCAAGCGATCGGCCAAGCCATCGTCGCGGCCGGCTTTCAACCGATAAAAGAACTTTCCGGCCATGGTATCTCTCACAGTCTTCACGAAGAGCCTCTCGTTCCCAATTGGCCGAGAGAGGGCAATCGGGCAAAGCTGAAACCTTATCAGGCTTTGGCAATCGAGCCGATGATCTCGTCCGGCAAGAATCTTGCCCTCTCAAGCGATGGTTGGACGGTTCTTGGTCCAAGAAAAAGTCTCGCGGTTCATCTCGAGGAGACGGTTTTGCTTGAGGAGTCCGGGCCAAAGGTTGTGACCCGGATTTAGTCTCGAATCGGCCTCGGCCTGACGGGCTTGACAGACTGGAGATAATTGGCTAGCCTGATTGAGAACTGGCTGCCGTCTGGGACTGGCTTGTGTCTGTGGCCGCAAGGCTGGATTGTCCAGATTGGTCCTTGGCGGTGGCCGGTCGGATTTAAGCCGGGCCGAGCAGTTGGTCAGATGCTGGCGCTGATCGAGTGTGTTCGTCTAAAATTGGCCTCCTTTCGGTCCGGAACCAACCGGCAGAAGAATGGCTTTAAGGGCGATAATTTTTTCGCCTCTTGAGAGCCGCCGCTCTTTGATTAGAATAACCCAAGTTTTGGTCGAGATGGCAAACCTGTTGCTTTCGGGTGAAGGCGAAACTTTGTAATGTCTCGCCAAAACTTAAAAACCCGGCCTGGCTTCTCGCTCGGCCAGGATCGATTTTTGGGCCCGGGTTTGATTTGACTGGCGAGAATAAATTTGCTTTGATAAGATAGTGCCGATAATTCTTGGCGAGTATCCAACTTTTGGCCTTTGCTCTTGACTAAAGAGGTAGTCGAGGCCGCTGGTGTTGTCGAGGAGGTCCTGCCGAATACGATGTTTAAGGTTCGGCTTGAGAATGGTCACGAAATATTGGCCCATGTCTCCGGTCGGATCAGAATCCATTATATTAAAATTCTGCTCGGCGATCGGGTGTTGGTTGAGCTCTCCCCCTATGATCTCTCGAAAGGTCGGATTGTCAGGCGGCTCGATCAGACAAGTCAAACTGAATAAACTTTTTTAGCGAGTGAAAAAATGAAAGTCAAAGCCTCGATCAAAAAACGTTGTCCGAAGTGCCAGCTTGTCCTTCGGAAGGGCAGGTTGACTATGCTTTGTTCAAACAAGAGGCATAAAGCGAGGCAGGGGTAGTTTCACGATGGCCAGAATTTTTGGCGTGGTGATTGACGATAAAAAGCGGGTCGAGATTGGCCTTCGATCGGTTTATGGTCTAGGCCAGATGCGGGCTTTTTCGATCTGTCAAAAACTTGGTTTCAAAGAGGGCCTAAAGATCGGCGATCTGACCGAGGAAGAGCTGGCCAAGATCACCGATCTTGTTTCAAAGAACTATCGGGTCGAAGGCGATTTGAGATCCGAGATCGCCGGCAATATCAGGCGTCTCCAGGATGTCGGGACTCTTAAGGGTCGACGGCACAAGCTTGGTTTGCCGGTACGGGGCCAACAGACGAGAACAAATTCCCGGACTCGGAAAGGCAAAAGAAAGACAGTTGGAAGCGGTCGTCGGGTAGCGACCAAACCGACATAATTTGAGGGGAAGATATGGCTGTCAAACAAAAAGTCGCCGAAAAATCAAGCCGCCGAAAAAAGATCAGGAAAGCTGACAAGGCCGTTGTTCATATCCACGCGACCTTCAACAACACGATCCTGACCTTGACCGATCAGAGGGGCGATGTTTTGGCTTTTGAGTCGGCCGGTAAAAGCGGATTCTCCGGTTCAAAAAAATCAACCCCTTACGCCGGGACGGTCATCGGCAACAAACTCATAGAAGCGGCTCAATCGGCCGGAGTCAGGGAACTCTCAATCGTCATTCGCGGCGTTGGCAGCGGACGAGATTCGGCCGTTCGAGCGCTGGCTAATTCCGGTCTTGAGATTACTCGCATAGTTGACCGGACACCTCTCGCTCACAATGGAGTCAGGCGGCCGAATACTAGAAGGGTCTAGGGCGAACGATGATCCACAACCGCTGGCCTGAAGAAGCGACATTTAGAGGGATGAATTGCGAACCGCCGGCAGCCAAGCCGAAGCTTTCGAAGTTTAGGCGAGAGATTGGGTGGCCGTGTCCGATCGCGCGAATCGAAGGACGCGAACGATCGGGTGTTGATTTAATCGAAAGCGAGATAAACTAACAATGCCGTCGCGAGTTGCCTCACCGGTTTGTCGGAGGTGTCGAGCCCTCGGAGAAAAGCTTTATCTCAAGGGCGAGAAATGTCTGACGCCAAAATGCCCCTTTACCAGGCGGAGCTATCGGCCGGGCGAACAAGGTCAAAAGCGCTCTCGGCGAAGACAGTCCGAGTTCAGTCGTCATCTGATTGCCAAGCAGAAAGTCAGGGCGAAATTCGGTCTCTCCGAGAGTCAACTAAAAGTCTGTTACTTGAGGGCCAGGCGATCGAGTGAGATGACGGGCTTAAAGCTCATTCTGCTTTTGGAAACCCGACTCGATAATGTTCTTTACCGTCTTGGTCTGGCCGCCTCTCGCCGTTGGGCGAGGCAGATGATCGCTCACGGTCAGGTTTCGGTCAACGGCAAAAAGGTCGTCTCTCCCTCTTTCCTGGTTCAGCCGGGTCAAACCATTGAGTCAAAAACAGCTAAAAGAGCGGATTTGAGGCGGGAAAAGCCGCCGGCTTGGCTTGAGTTGAAGGGCGAGAGCTTGGCGCTGGTTTCGAGATGGCCCGAGCGAGAAGAGATGGAGAAGGTTGATGAGCGGTTGATAGTTGAGTATTATTCCCGTTGAACGCTTGAGACCGGTTTTTCAGTCTTTTAAGTAAGTTTTAAGGAGAAAAAATGATCGAGAAGGTGATTTTACCGGCTTGGAAAGAGGAAAAGGTTGATGAGAACGAGAGCGTGTTTGTGCTGGAGCCGCTCGAACCGGGCTTTGGCCCGACTATCGGCAATCCCTTGAGGCGAGTTCTTCTTTCGAGTTTGGCCGGGGCGGCGATCACGGCCGTCAGATTCAAGGGAGCAACTCACGAATTCTCGGCTCTGCCGGGGGTCAGAGAGGATCTTGTCGAAGTCATACTCAATCTTAAACGGGTCCGCCTCTCGCTAATCGGCGAAGATCCGGTCTGGCTTGATCTCGAGAAAAAGGGCGGCGGCGAGGTCAAGGCGAAAGATTTTGAGAAAAACGCGGCCGTAGCCGTGAGCAATCCTGATCAGACTGTCGCTCATGTTAATTCCGGTCTTGATCTCTCGGTCAGGGTTGAGGCTGGTCGAGGCTATCGGCCGGCCGGCGAGCAACCGAGCCAGGCCGACTTCGGAACAATCGAGATTGACGGCATCTTTTCACCGGTTTTGGCGGTCAATTATGAGATCGAGAATACCCGGGTCGAGCAAAGGACTGATTTTGACAAGCTGATCCTCAAGATCAAGACCGATGGCAGCTTGACTCCCAAAGAGGCGTTGTCCCAAGCGGCCGAGATTCTCGTCAATCATTTTCAACTTTTTATTGCCGAGGCGGAAGAAAAACCGGCAAAACCGGCCAAGAAGACGGAAGTCAAGACCTCAAAATCAGACTCTAAAAAGGCGGAAAGCTAGCCCGCGCTCAATTTTAAGATGAATCTTGGTCGAAAGAAGCCCCGTCGCCGGCGAATGGCCAGTTCTCTCTTAACCGATCTGATTGTCAGAGAAGAGATCGAGACGACTTTGAAAAAGGCCAAGTTTCTGAAGCCGCTTTGCGAATCATTTCTCGCTAAGTTGAGATCTGACCGGCCGGAGCTGGTCAAAAGACGGTTCTCGATAAAGAGCTTAACGGCTCGGTCGGCGGTTGATAAATCGCTTCAGGTTTTGGCTGACAAGAAGCTCTACCCCAAACTTTTTGTTTCGATTTCCCGGATTGGCGCTCGTCGGGGAGACGGAGCGCCGCTGGCTCGTCTCGTTTTGTCCGGCAAATTACCTTTGGTTCAGCCGGCCAAGGTCGAGAGTGAAGTTGACGATCGGTCAAAAACGGGTTCAAAAAATGGCTCGGAAAACTGACCAAAAGTTCATTTCCATCGATGCTAGCGGTCAGTCGCTCGGACGTCTGGCGGCCAGGATTAGTCATCTACTCCGGTCAAAAGATTGCCCGGACTACTCGCCAAACGAGGCCAAACCGTTGAGAAAGGTCGAGGTTTTAAACGTCGAAAAGGTCGTCTTGACCGGAAAAAAAATTGATCAGAAGAGGTATTACCGTCATAGCGGTCGGCTTGGCCATCTCAAGGAGATCAGGCTGAAAGATTTAATCAAGACTCGGCCGGAATTCGTTCTGACTCAAGCCGTCTCGGGCATGTTGCCAAAAAATAGGTTAAGAGGCCGATTTTTGAAGCAGTTAATTATCGTTCGCGTAAAGAGAAGAGATGGCGGAGGTTAAAGGTTATTATTTTGGCCTTGGTCGAAGAAAGCGAGCGGTCGCCAAGGTTAGACTTTATCCCTCTTTGGAACCGACCTTTGTTGTCAATGAGTCCCAAGGAACGGTCAGTCCGGTCTTAAAAAGGCTCCTCGATTTGGTTTCGGCCTCAAAAAAGTTTTCCGTTTCCGTTAAAGTGGAAGGCGGCGGGATAAATAGCCAAGAAGAGGCGATTATTCTCGGTCTTGCTCGAGCCTTTTTGGCTTTCGATCCTGATTTGAGATCGAGTCTTCGAAAGGAGGGCTATTTAACGCGAGACCGAAGAGAAAAGGAGCGAAAAAAATATGGTCTCAAACGGGCCAGAAGGGCTGTCCAATTCTCGAAACGTTAGTTTCCGCGATGGCGAGCGTTAGGCTGCTTAAAATCGCCAGTCTGATCCAGACCGAGGCGGCGAACTTTTTCAATCGAGAAAGAACTTTTTCTTTGACGGTTATTGATGTCGAGGTCGCGGCCGACCTCTCTTTGGCCAAAATCTGGTATGAGAGTCGGGACGCCATCTCGAAGCGGGAAGAGAAGGCCTTGGCCAGAAAGTTTGAAAAGAGCTCGATCAGGCAGCTCTTTCTTCGGCGGAGACCGAGGGTGGTTCTCATCAAGGACCAATCGTCGGAAAAAGTCGCCAAGGTCGAAAAACTACTTTCGATTATCAATCGGCAAAATGGTAAAGACTAAATTTATCTTTTACGCCGTTTCGATTCTGATTCTCTCGGTCGGCGGTCTTTATTATCTCATCAACGGCTTCGATCCCCAGAAGATCGAGTCAACTCGGTTGATGGATCTTTTTTATCTCCTAGTCTTTCTGGCTCTTTCAAGTCTAATCGGCTTGACGACTTTCGGCCTCAAATCTCGCTTGCCCGAATATCTTTTAAGCCACAAGCCAATCTCTTCGGCGGTCAGACAGGGCATTCTTTTTGGCGGTCTCTTGACTCTTCTTTTAGCGCTTAAGGCTCTCGAGATGTCAAGCTTCTGGGTTACCGGGCCGCTAATTTTGGCTGTCTTCTTGATCGAGATTTACTTTCAATCGGCCAAACCGACTGTTCCAAAGAGGCAATCGTGAAAGAGGGTGGCATCCATCCGCTTGAGCTCTTTCTCTTCGAAGTCAGAGCGTTCTTTAGAGCCCGCGGCTTTCAAGAGTTTGAGGGACCGGAACGGGACTCCGAATGGTATAACTTCGACTTTCTCCGAGTCCCGGCCGATCATCCGGCCAGAGACGTTCAAGACACCTTTTGGTTGAAAAATGGCGAGCTTTTAAGAACTCACACCACCGGTCTTCAGGGTCGGATTATGAAGAAGAACCGGCCACCGGCGAGATTCATAATGCCCGGCCGAGTTTTTCGTCGAGAGGCAACCGACAGCACCCATGAGACCCAGTTTTATCAACTCGACGGCTTTATCATCGAGAGCGAGGTGACGATGGCTCAAATGATGAGCCTCTTTGAGGTTTTTTTGGCCCACCTTTTCGGTCGGGTGAAAAGTCGGTTTGTCCCCCACCACTATCCCTTCGTCGAGCCCGGCATGGATGTCTATCTCGAGTTTCAGCGTCAGGGCAAAAAAGAGTTTATCGAGATTTTGGGGAGTGGCATGATTCATCCCGAAGTCCTCCGACACATGGGCCTTGAGCCGCGAAAGTGGCAGGGTTTTGCCTGGGGCATGGGGGTTGATCGTCTGATGCTCTTAAAATACGGTATCGCCGACATTCGCTATTCCTATCAAAATGACATCCGTTTTCTTCGGCAATTTCGCGGGCGTGAAGAGTGAAGTTCCCGGTTGAGTGGCTTAAAGACTATTTAGTCGAACCGCAAACTGATCGGCGATTGAGCGACCTGTTAACCGATCTCGGTTTTGAAGCTCAAATCGGGGCTGGTTGTCTCACGGTTGAGATTACCCCCAACCGGGGCGATCTGCTCTCGGTCTATGGTTTAGCCAGAGAGATTGGAGCGGCGACCAATCAAAAAATTCGACCGCTTTTTGAGTCGCCGAAAAAACCGCTCCCCAAAGAAAGTCTCTCGAGGATCAAGGTCTCCCTCCAGACCCCGGCCGAGAATTTGCCCTTTTATGCCGGTTTGGTGTTCGAAGATCTCGAAAAGATAACTTTTCCGAAAAACTTCACTCGCCGTCTCTTGGCGGCCGGCTTTCGACCGATCAGCCCAATCGTTGATCTGACCAACTATTTAATGGTCTTAACCGGCGCGCCCAGTCATGCTTTCGATCTCGATAAAATCGCTCGATCGGAATTTATAGTCTCCGAAAGTCGAAAAGGCGACAGGGTCGTAACCCTGGACGGAAAGAGTCATGATTTGCCGGAGGGGAGTTTTGTCGTTAAGGATGGTCTTGGTTTGATCGATCTGGCCGGCATTATGGGCGGCAAGCGATCGGCTACCGATCGGACGACCACTCGGGTCTATCTCCATTTCGCTCTTTACCATCCAAGTCGGATTCGCAAAACGGCCAAGGCGACGATCTCGACCGAGGCGAGTTTGCGATTCGAAAGAACCGTTGATTCTCAAGCCGCCCGGTCCGCCTTCGAGTTGGCTCGGGTTATCCTTTCTGGCCTTGGAGCGAGGGAAGTCGAGGCGGCGGTCCTCCGCGCGACCGAAGTTAAAAAGACGATTCTTTTAAGTCTTAAGCGGCTCAACCGACTTCTGGGCAGCGACTTCTCGACGCGGGACGCGAAATCGGCTCTCGAGCGTCTCGGTTTCAAGACGGAATTAAAGGCCGGTGATGAAATGGCGGTCGAGATTCCGAGTTTTCGCCAAGCTGACATCAAATTTGATGTTGATCTGATCGAAGAAGTTTTGAGACTTTTAGGTTATAAGAAGTTGAAAAAGGCTCAATTCCCCCCATTTCGTGGCAAAGTTCTTGGTTCTGAAAGAGACAATATCATTTCGAATTTGGCGGCCGCCGGCTTTCAGCAAATTTTTGGTTCCAGTCTTGTGAGCAGAGACGAAACCGAGGCGCTCGGTTTCAAGATTTCGGACTCGACGGCGATCGCTCTGCCTCTCAATAAGGAAAATGAGGTTCTTCGACCGGCTTTGGCAATCGGTCTTTTGAAGGCGGCGGCGACCAATCCTTGGTGGCCGGAACTCGCCTTTTTTGAGCTCGGCAATGTTTTTCAACCCAAGACGGAGACCGCCCACATCGGGTTGTTAACGACTAAGGGCAAGCTCCCTCTTCTCAAAAGGATTTTCGAGCCGGCGCTGATCGTCGAGTTTAGGCCGGATCACAGTCTGATGAAACGGCTGAAGATGCGTCGCTCGGTTTTTATCGTCGAGCTTGATCTTCTTGATGCTCCGGCCGAACTCAAAAAAGAGCTGGAGCGTGACTATCATGTCGGGTCAGATTTTCAATTCGCGGCCTTCTCAAACCAGTTTCCAGCCGTTCGCGATCTCTCGCTTTTGGTTGACGAACAAACAGCTTCAAAAGAGATCCTGGATCTCATTAAGAGCGCGACAAAAAAACTCCTTTTGGTCGAACTTGTCGATCAGTTTCAGTCCTCGAAAATTGGCCTCGGTAAGCGATCTTACTCCTTTAGATTGGTTTTCGACGGCAAGGAGCCGGTTTCTGAAACCGAGGTTGCGATCGAGATGGAAAAGATTATATCGAAACTCGAAACAACCTTTGATTTAAAAGTTCGTTGAGGCGAAAAAACTGACTGTTCTGGTCTGGCCGAGGCGACGCGACATTTTGAACTTCAAGATTCGATTTCCTGATTGCCCGCCTTGGCTTCGACGACAACGAGATTTTTTAGCCGGTCGGGTTGAGAGCAAAAGAGGCATAATCTGAAGAGGGCCGGGAGGTGTCAGGAGGGCGGAAATTAAGTCGCCAAGTTCAAGGAAGTGTCTCGCAAAGTCAATTATGATAGATTAGAGCCAATGAAAGAGAGAACCCTAATTCGCGATCTGAATCGGCTGTCCGATCGGTCGGTCGAGCTGGCCGGTTTTGTTGTCGGCAAGAGGTCGCACAGCCAGGTCCTCTTTCTTGACCTTAAAGACCGGACCGGCAAAGCCCAGATCGTTTTCACCAAAGAGTCTCAAGATTTTGAGCTGGCCCGATCGCTCTCTGAACAATCGGTTGTCTCACTCAAAGGTCGGGTCAAAGCCCGTCCGAAAGGTTCCGAGAACAAGGCGATCGTTTCTGGCCAAGTTGAAGTCGAGGGCGAGAGCCTCGAAGTTTTGTCGTCGGCCGCGACTCTGCCTCTGCCGGCCGAGTCCGACAATGTTAATGAGGACCGGCGATTAAAATACCGCTACCTTGATCTCCGGCGGGAGCGACTCCAGAGCAATCTCAAACTTCGGGCGCTGTTCATTCAAGCTCTCCGTCAGGCAATGATCCGAGAGGAATTTCTCGAGATCGAGACGCCGATTCTTTCGAAAAGCACGCCTGAAGGGGCAAGAGATTTTCTCGTTCCTTCAAGATTGAGGCCTGGTTCATTTTACGCTCTGCCCCAATCGCCTCAACAATACAAGCAGCTTCTTCAGGTTGCTGGCTTCGAACGGTATTTTCAGATCGCCCGTTGTTTTCGAGACGAGGACACCCGGGGCGATCGCCAGCCGGAGATCAGTCAGTGCGATATCGAGATGAGCTTTGTTGACGAGGAGGAGATTCTCGCCCTCACAGAGTCGCTCATCACCGAAGCGATAAAGGTCGTTTTTCCCGAGAAAAAAATCCAAACCCAACCCTGGCCAAGAATGACCTATCGGCGGGCGATTGAGGACTATCAATCCGATCGGCCTGATATTCGAGATGATAATTCGGACAAGGATCGGTTGGCCTTTCTCTGGGTTACCGACTTCCCGATGTTTTCGCTTGCGGCCGACGGACATCCGACCGCCGCTCACCATCCTTTCACCAAGCCGAAGTTTGAAAAAGGGAAAAAGTTGGTTGGCGATGAAACAGCTTACCAATACGATCTTGTCCTGAACGGCTTTGAAGTTGCCGGCGGCAGTCTTCGGACAACCGACCCTGAAATTTTGACCCAGGTTTTCAACCACCTCGGTCATAACATTGACGAGATCAAATCAAACTTTGGCCACCTATTCGAGGCTTTTGGCTTTGGCGTCCCGCCCCATGGCGGAATCGCCATCGGTCTTGACCGGATCTTGATGGCGATCTTGGGCGAAATGTCAATTAGGGAAGTGATCGCTTTTCCGAAAACCGGGGACGGCCGCGACATAATGATGGCGGCGCCTTCTAGAGTCAAAGACGAACAATTGAAAGAACTCGGTTTGAGAATCGCGAAAGAAAGATAGTTTTAAAATTTTTCTTACTCATCGATAATCGTCTAATTAATCGAATCTCAAAATGACTCGCTCGCTTATTATTTTGGCTCTTTTTAGTCTGCTCTTTTTTACTTTTGATTTCGGTCGGAATTTTGAGTCTTCGGTCGTCCAGCCGAAAACCGCTTCAGCCGAAGCCGAGCTTGAGTCTGCCGGGGACTATTTTCAGCCGCCCGGGCCGTCCGGTCGGCCTCAACCGCTCATTTTAAGCAAGGCCTATCTCCTGATCGACGGCCAGTCGGCCAGCCCGATTATTTCTAAGAATGCCGATCTCCCCGTGCCAGTCGCCTCAACCACCAAGATGATGACCGCGATCGTCGCTCTCGAAAATCTCGAGCTCGATCGGTTGATCACAATCCCCGAATCGTCGAAGAAAATTGAGGGCAGTCTGGCCGGTTTCAAAGCCGGTGAACTTTGGTCTGTCGAAAATATCTTGATCGCCCTTTTAGTTCAATCCTCAAACGATGCCGCCGAGGCTTTATCGCACGCCCTAGGCGGTCGGGAAACCATGGTCAGTTTGATGAACAGGAAGGCCGAAAAGTTCGGTTTGTTATCGAGCGAATTTGCCGACGCGGCCGGACTCGACGACTCCGGTCGTTCAACGGCTCGGGACCTTTCAGTCCTAGCTCGTGTTCTCCTCGAAAACCGGCGACTGGAAAGAGTTGTCGCTTTGCCCGATGCGAGAATTGTTGAGGCTCAATCCGGTCGGACAATTGATCTTAAAAGCTCGAATCGCTTATTGAGCGAGTTTCAGTATCGAGGGGCGCTTGGGATCAAAACCGGCTTTACCTACGCCGCCGGCCATTGCCTGGTCGCCGCCGCTCGAAGGGGAGAGAGAACTTTGATCGCGGTTATCTTAAATACCGACGAGCAGTCGCCGGCGGCATCAGCCAAAGAGGCGAGAAAGCTTTTAGATTACGGCTTTAGCCTTTCGAGTTAAGACCGATACTTTTCCCGCCAGCCGCCAATTGCGTCTTTGGCCGCCCCGGTTTGGGCGGCCTGTTTTGAGGCTCCCTCGCCCTCCCCGACCTGGGTGTCGTTTATGAAGGCTCCAACCACGAAAACGCGGGCGTGATCCGGCCCTCGTTCGCTTAGGACTCGGTAGTTCGGTGTGACGCCGATCTGATCTTGGACGATTTCCTGAAAATGACTTTTTGGGTCAAGAAAGAGTTTTTTCTCTAAAATTTCCTTGAGAGCGTGGATAACCTCTTTTTTAATAAATTCGGCCGTTTTCCTGTAGCCCTTGTCAAGGTAGAGAGCGCCGATAAAGGCTTCGAAGGTGTTGGCCAGAATCAGTTGCTTGTGTCGTCCGCCGCTTTGCTCTTCGCCCTTGCTCAAATGAATAAACCGATCAAATCCAAGCCTTTTAGCCACCTCGGCCAGATGCTCGCCCTTAACCAGGGCCGATCGCCAGTTGGTCAATTCGCCTTCAGGATTCTCAAAGTTTTTATAGAGATATTCCGTCACCACAAGCTCTAAAACGGCGTCGCCTAAGAATTCAAGTCGCTCGTTGTGAGGAAGGTCGAAGCCGGGATGCTCGTTCAAGAAGCTGCGGTGGACAAAGATCTGCTCTAGCAGTTTTTCGTCCTTAAAGCTAAGGCCGACTCTCTTTTCGACCGCCGCCGGTTCAAATATCATCTTTTATCTCCTTTGAGTCTTTATCGTCCAAGTTTTTTCCCTCTTCGATTTTTGCCAAGGTTTCAGTTGGCCGAATGCCGTCTATTTGCTCTTGATTTAGACGATAGATGGTCCCCAAAACCCCGTTTATAAACTTTGAGGAATTTTCCCCGCCGAAGATCTTGCCAAGCTCAACTGCCTCGTTGATCGCAACCTTGAAGGGTGTTTCGGGATCGTTAAAAAGTTCAAAAATCGCCATTCGCAAAATGTTCTTATCAATTCTGGCGATCTGATCGAGTGGCCATTCGGGCGCCGTCTCGACTATCATCTTGTCAATCCCCGACTGATTCTTGGCTACCCCGTTGACCAAACGGTAAACAAACTTCGGGTCAACTTCGTTCTCAAACTCCTTGATGCCTCGCTCGGCGATCGTCAAAAGATCGCAATCGTTCCTGAAATCCCACTCGTAAAGGGCTTGAAGACTGACGGTTCGCGAGAGATGACGATTCACCGCGAGCGTATGGGTTTAAGAACCGGCTTTTCCTTAGACGGGCTGTCAACCAGCCGATGAATCGGTTGGTGGTTTTGTGGGCCAACCTGGCAATAGGGACAGACGGCGTGAGGAAGTTTTAGTTTTTTGCAATTCCGGCAAACCGCGAACCGATAAGCCTTTCTCGCGCGTCCGCCTCTCCGACTGCCGCTGCGATGTCTTGTTAATCGTTGTTTTGGAACCGCCATATTAAATACTATTTTGTCAGACCTAGTCTAGCCTAAAAGTTTTGAATTAGCTAGGCTTTCAAAACCACGATGTTCAGGATTCGACCAGGCCGATAAACAATCTTGGCGACCGATCTTCCCTGAAGCGCTTGCCGGACATTTTTTTCCCTCATCGCTTGAGTGGTCGCCTCCTTTTCGCCCGCCCGGCCGCTAATTGTTATCTGACCTCTCAACTTTCCATTAATTTGGACCGGCAGCGTGATGAGTTGGGCGATTGGCCGAGAGAGTGAAACGGCAGGCCATTTTTGACCGAAGATCGAATCTTTGTTGCCGATCTTAGACCAGATTTCTTCGGCTAGATGAGGAGCGAAGGGACTAAAAACTTTCAGAAAATCTTCGAGCTCGGGCCTTTCCAGCTCGCCGCCAGATTCGATTTTTTTGAGACAACTCATCAAACTTGAGAGCGCGGTGTTAAAATGAAGTCGCTCAATGTCGCTCGAGACCTTCAAGATGGTCTGGTTAAGAATTGGCCTCGTTTCTTTTCGAGCCCGGTTTTTCAGCAAACTGGGGAGGTTGTAAACTCGTCGGTAAAATCGAGCGATGCCTGAAAGGCCGCGATCGTTCCAGGGTCCGCCCCGATCAAACGGCCCCATAAAGGCCAAGAATCCTCTGACAACATCGGCTCCCAAGGTTTTGACATGACGGTCGGGATCAACGACATTGCCTCGGCTCTTGCTCATTTTTTGCCGGTCGGAGCCTAAAATCACGCCTTGATGGCGGAGCTTGGGAAATGGTTCGTCAAAACCGATTATTTTTTGGTCGAAAAGAAATTTGGTGATAAAGCGGGCGTAAAGGAGGTGAAGGACAGAGTGTTCGTTGCCTCCGATATAGATATCAACCGGCAGCCAGTAGTCGAGCTTTTTCCGGTCGGCTGGGCGATTTTTGTTTTTCGGATCGGCAAATCGGAGAAAATACCAAGAGGAGTCAACGAAGGTGTCGAGCGTCTCTGTCTCCCGTCTGGCCTTTTCGCCGCATCGCGGACATTTCGGTTCGAGCCAGCTCTTGTCGGCGGTTTCGAGCGGCGAGCGACCTTTTGGCCGATAATCTTTGATCTCGGGCAAGAGGACCGGCAGATCTTTATCTTTGACCGGCACTATCGCCTGCCTTTTGCCGTCGAGCTTGATATAATCCAGACCCTCCTCGATTTTCCGGCCGGCCGGCTTTCGACCACAGTTTGGGCAGTAGATAATCGGTATCGGCGCTCCCCAGTATCGTTGTCTCGAGACGGTCCAGTCGCGGAGGTGATATTCGACTCTTCTTCGACCGAGGCCGCCGGCGTCAAGTTTTTCGATCATGGCTTTTTTTGCCTCGAGAGAGGAGAGGCCGGTGAGATCTTCGGAATTGACAAGTTTGCCTTGGCCGGTGAAAACCTCGTCTTTCTTGCCGCCATTTATTACCTTGATAATCGGAAGATCGTGGGCCTTGGCGAACCGCCAGTCTCTTCTATCGTGGGCCGGAACGGCCATGACCGCGCCGGCGCCGTAGCGGAGTAGAACAAAATCGGCGATCCAAATCGGCAACCGTTTGCCCGTCAAAGGATGGACGGCGTAATTTTCAAGAAAAACGCCGGTTGTCCGATCCCTTTCCACCTGTCGCTCAAGCTCGGTCTTGTGTCGGGCGGCCTCTTGGTATTCTTTGACCGCCTTGCTCGCTTTTGGTCGGGTGATTTTCTCGACCGAGGGATGCTCGGGGGCGAGGACGAGATAAGTCGCGCCATAGAGAGTCTCGGGTCTGGTGGTGAAGACCTCGATCTTTTCCGCGGGAGAGTCAATTTGAAAATTGACCGTCGTTCCCTCTGAACGACCGATCCAGTTTCGCTGCATCGCCTTTGTTTTTTCCGGCCAGTCAAGCTTCTCAAGATCCCGAAGCAGGCGATCGGCATAGTCGGTGATTTTCAGTTGCCACTGGGGAAATGATTTTTGAATCACGACCGATCGGCATCGCTCGCAGTGGTCGTCAATTACCTGTTCATTGGCCAGAACTGTCTGACAAGACGGACACCAGTTGGCAACCGTCTCCCTTCTTCGGGCTAGTCCGGCCTCAAAAAGCTTGAGAAAAAGCCATTGAGTGAAACGGTAATAGTCTGGCTTAGAAGTGTCTATCACTCTCGACAGATCAAACGCGGCCCCCATCGAGCGAATCTGTTCCGTCATGGCCGAGATATTTTTTTCCGTCCAGTCTCTCGGCTCAAGCTTGGATTTTATAGCGGCGTTCTCGGCCGGCAATCCGAAGGCGTCGAAGCCGATCGGAGCAAGAATATTAAAGCCTTCCATGATTTTTTTTCGGGCCAGGATATCACCGCCGGCGAAGTTGTACCAGTGGCCGATATGAAGATCGCCCGAAGGGTAGGGAAACATCACCAGATGATAGAATTTCTTTCTTGTCTGGTCAAAATCTTTCGCTCGGTAATGGTTATTTTCTTGCCAAAAGTTCCGCCACCGTCGCTCAACGGTTTTTGGGTTGTAATCGAACATATGTTGATCTTAGCCTTAGCCGGCCGATTTTTCCAATTGAGCGCCGACTTCTATTCGTTCTTAATCAGTCCACGGTCATAGATTTTCGAACCGAGAAAGCGAGCTTCGTGGCCAAGTTCCTCTTCGATTCGAATCAGCTGGTTATATTTTTCGACTCGTTCCTCTCGAGCAACCGAGCCGGCTTTGATCTGGCCGCAATCGAGACCGCAAGCCAAATCGGCGATGAATGTGTCAGCCGTGTCGCCCGAGCGGTGGGAGACGACGGTTTTGTAGTTATGGGCTTTGGCGAGGTCGATCGCTTCGATCGTTTCGGTCACTGTCCCGATCTGGTTTGGCTTGATAAGAACGGCATTGGCGACATTTTTCTCGAAGCCTCTAGCGATCCGGAGCTTGTTGGTGGCAAAAAGATCATCGCCGATCAGCTGAAGACCCGAGAGCCTTTTGGTCAGGATCTGCCAACCAAGCCAGTCGTCTTCGGCCAGGCCGTCTTCGATTGAGATGATCGGGAACTCCTCGGTTAGCTTGGCCAGGTAATCGGTCAATTCTGACGAATCGTAATTCTGGCCCTCGACTCGATAACCTTCGGCCTGAAGTAGGGTTGTTGCCGCCACATCAATGGCCAGCGAAACCTCCTTTTCCAGCTTAAAGCCCGCCTCTTCGATCGCTTTCACCAAGACCGAAAGGGCGTCTCTGATCCGACCGATTCTGGGCGCGAAGCCGCCCTCGTCGCCGAGACCGGTCGAGAGATTCATTGTTTGAAGGATTTTCTTCAATTGATGGAAAATCTCGCTTCCGGCCTCGATTGCCGTCCGGAAATTTGGAAAACCATGGCAGACGAGCTTAAACTCTTGGAAATCGAGACCCGAGTCGGCGTGAAGGCCGCCGTTTAAGACATTAATCAAAGGAACCGGCAGACTTGGGCTATGGCTGACTTGAGAAAGACTGGCAAGGTAGGCATAGAGAGGGATTTTCTTGGCCAGCGCGGCTGCCTTGGCGACAGCGACCGAGACCGAAAGAATCGTGTTTCCGCCGAGCCTGGCTTTATTTTTTGTTCCGTCAAGATCAATCAAAATCTCGTCAATCGCTCGCTGGTTGGTTGGATCTCTGCCGAGAATGGTCGGTTTAATCATTTTCTCGACCAGATCGATCGCCTTCAAAACGCCAAGGCCGCCATATCTCGACGAGTCGTAATCTCGAAGTTCGATCGCCTCATGTTGGCCGGTCGAGACGCCGGAAGGGGCGGAGGCTCGGCCGAAAGAGCCGTCGTCAAGATAAAGATCCAGCTCTATGGTTGGGTTGCCCCGCGAGTCAAGAATCTCTCGGGCCTTAAGGTCTCTTATTTTCGCCATACCTTTTCAATTTAGCAGACTAATCGGGCTAATTTCTAAGAATCTTGGCGTTGTGGCCAGAAGGCCTCAAATAAACAAAAAACAGACCTCTTTTTGCCCATCGGGGAAGGGAAGAACCGGCCCGAGCCTCTTGACCGGCCTAGTGGTTTTTGGGAAATCAATTTTGGTTGCATAGACACACTAAGACAAAACCGGATGGTTTTTTGAAGCCAATTCTTGGGCGGCGCGAAGGGCCGCCCATTTATTTTCCTCTGATGAATCCTCTTACCGGGCTTATGACTTGCGGCGAATGTGGAAGCGCGATCACGGCGCAATTTTCGCGCGGCAAGTGCGGCGGAATATATCGCTACTATCGTTGTACCAAAAAGAAAGGTGTTTGCTCGCAAAAATATATTCAAGAAAAAGACCTTGCCGCGCAACTAAAGGCACGGCTCAAAAGCGTTGCTATTTGCGATGAGTGGACAGGAAAAATGCTAAAGCAAGTGGACGAGTGGCAAAGAGAAAATGTCCACTCATCGCAATCGTTCGTCCAAAATCTAAAATC
>CAYJQE010000005.1:0-35291 GCA_964372245.1 uncultured Candidatus Saccharibacteria bacterium | reverse complement strand
TAATTTAATATTGTGTCAAGATTCCGATACTATCGGGAGGTGGAAGGTTCAAAAGTCAAGGTCAAGGTTTACTGGCGGAGGCCGCTCGTCTTTCTGCTGGTTATCGGGGTTTATTTTCTCGGCGCCAGTCAGGGCCGACGCCAAGAAAGTGAGTTGATCGATCGGGCTTTTACCAATCGAGACAATGGTCGACCGGAGGGCGTTGATTTTTCTCTTTTCTGGACCGTTTGGCGACGAGTTAACGAGGAATTTTTCGGCGAAGTGATCAGCCGAGACGCTCTCTACGGAGCGATTTCGGGCATGGTTCGGGGGCTGAACGATCCCTATTCGGATTTTTTGAATCCAGAGATGGCCAAAGATTTTGATGAAAGCATCGATGGCGAATTCGCCGGTATCGGGATAGAGATCGGCGAGAAAAAGGGTCTTTTGGTCGTCATCGCTCCGCTTGAAGGAACGCCGGCTGAAAAGGCCGGTCTCAAGCCGGAGGACGCGATTCTTGAGATTGATGGCAAGGAGACATCGCAGATGAGTTTGTCGGAAGCGGTTCGTCTGATGCGGGGTCAAGAGGGGACAAAGGTGGTCCTCTTGGTCTTTCGTCAAGCGATGGGGAAGACGGAGCGGTTCGAGATCACCCGAGCGAAAATCGAAGTCCCAAGTGTCAGTCTCAAGTTTCAAGAGCAAGGCGGCAAGACCTTCGGTCTCTTGAAGATCGGTCAGTTCGGCAGCGACACGGTTTCCCGGATGAGAGGGGCGGCCGATCTAATTCTCAAACGCTCGGTTGATGGCCTGATCCTTGATCTTCGAAACAACCCGGGCGGTTTTCTTGATGTTAGCATTGATGTCGCTAGCTTTTTTATCGATCAGGGGCCGATTGCCAGACAGATCGGCAGAGCCGGCAGAGAGGAAAAGTTTCAGCCAACCGAACAACCCAGACTGAAAGATATTCCTTTGGTTGTCTTGATTGACAAAGGCACGGCCTCGGCGGCCGAGATTGTCGCCGGGGCGATCGGCGATCATCGGGCCGGCCTGATTCTAGGTGAAAACAGCTTTGGCAAAGGCACCGTTCAGAACTACGAAACTCTCTTTGACGGCTCGGCTCTCAAGATCACGGTTGGTCGTTGGTTGACGGCCGACGGTCGGGAAATTCACGAAGTTGGAATCGTTCCGGATCGGCAGGCTCCGGACGACCCGGCCACCAAGGCCGATGAGTCGCTCGAAGAGGCGTTTAAAGTTATGTTGACCGAATAAGATTTGTAGATCGGGAGATTGAAAGATCGCCGGAGGAGTCGGGGTTGTCAATCTAGTCGGATTGTTGCTAGTTTTAGGTTGTGTTTGAGGTTGTCTTACTCAAAGATGTCGCCTCGATTGGTCGGGCGGGCGAGAAGAGGATCGTCAAGCCGGGTTTTTTCTTCAACTTTCTAAAACCTCGCGGCTTGGCTGCCTTGTCAGACAATCCCAAAGCGAGCGATTTTTTGAAGAAAAATCGGGCGCTTGAAGTTGCGACCGACTCAAAACAACAAGCGGCCGAGGAAAAACGGGCAGTCCTGGAGGGGAAGGTCCTCTCATTCGAGCGGAAGGCGACTTCGACCGGCAAGGCCTATCGCTCGATAAGGTCGGAAGAGATTGCCGAAAGACTTGATCTTAAGGCAGAGACGATTGAGCTCGAAAAGCCGATAAAGGACTTTGGGGAGCACGAAATTTCCCTCAATCTCGGTTTTGGATTAAAAGCTAGAATGGTGATAAGATTAGCTAAAAAGCAAGACTAAAGTCCTCTGGAGGGGGAGTGGTCGATTTCGACATTGAAGAGGTGGCTAATCAGTTGAGAAAAGGGCCGTCGGCTCAATCGAGGGCCGGTTTGGGGGGCGAATTCAAGCCCGAGACCGTTGAGGCGATCAAGCCCGTTGAGCCCGATCAACCGAGAAGCGGCCCTTTGCCCAAGCCAGAAGGGCGGGTTTTGCCGGCGATCGAGCCGCCATCGGTCAGCTTGCCAGACCTTTCAGTCCCGCCGCCGGTTCAGCCAACTCGATCGGATGACCCGTTTTACGCCAAAAGCCAAGGATCGTCGGTTAAAATCGTTTGGATCCTTCTCGTCCCGATTCTGATTCTTCTCATAGCTGGTTTTGTCAATCGTTTTGTTTACAGTTTTGGTTTTGAGCGGGCTTTGCCTTTTCTGGCGAAACCGGAAATGACCGAGGAGACGGAGCTTGGTCGCCTCTCCCAATCGTCAGAGGCTGAAGACTTGGCCGAGGACGAGACTTTGAGCGCCGAAACAGAGGAAAATTTGTCGGGCGGCAATCTTGATCTCGAGTCGGACGGGCCCTCTCTTGACGCTCGAGAGTCGGAGATTCTGGAACGCGATGTTAAGCGGAGAGCCGATCTTTCGGATCTCCGTCAGGCGTTGATTAAATACAGAGCCGATTTTGGCAGTTATCCGGTTGCCGAAATCGTCGTTTTGACCAATCAGGCCTCAAGTTCGCTCTCAAAGGCTCTGGTTCCGAAATATCTTTCGATTCTGCCACTCGACCCACTCGACCCGGTCTTCTGGTATGGCTACCAAAGCCGGCTCGGACTTGACTTTCAGTTAACCTCAATTTTGGAGGACGAAAAAGCGCCGGACGCGATAGCCGGCCAATTTGTTCGCTACCAAGCGGTCGGAGATTCGAGTTAAAAAAGGCTCCCTGACCATTTTATTGGAGTTTTGGGTTTTTTAATGCTAGAATCTGGTTTAGAATTTTAAGAGGCGAGAAAGCTAAGAGGATAAGAGTCTTATGGCAACTGGTCTTTGGATAGTTCTGGCGGCCGTCGTTCTGGTTTTGATCTGGGCGGTTTTGAGTTACAACCGCCTGGTCAGTCTGGAAGTTCAAGCCAATGAGGCCGAGAGCGACATTGATGTTCAACTCAAGCGCCGACTGGATCTGATCCCCAATTTGATTGAGGCGGTCAAGGGCTATGTCAAACATGAACGCAAGGTCTTGACCGACCTGACAAATGCCAGAACTTCGGCTTTGAAGAGCGAGGGCTTGGTCGGTCAGGCCAAGGCTGACAATTTCTTGACCGAGGCCCTAAAATCGGTTTTTGCCGTAGCCGAGAACTATCCTCAACTCAAGGCCTCGGAGAACTTCAAACTGCTCCAAGAGGAGCTTTCCGACACCGAGAACAAGCTCTCGGCCGCCAGACGGTTCTACAATTCGAATGTCCGGGCCCTTGTCATCTCGATTGATTCCTTCCCGACCAACATCGTTGCCGGTCTCTTCAAGTTTAAAAAAAGGGAACTTTTTGAGGTCTCGACCGACGAGAAGGAGAAGGCCAAAAAACCGCCAAAAGTCGCTCTCTGAAAGATGTTCAGGCGGAATTGGTTTTGGGCTTAAAGCGGGAAGATCAATTTTAGGATTGAGATGGCCAGTCTCTACGGCGAAATCGCTTCGAATAAACGAAAGACCGCCCTTTTGGTTGGCTTTTTTTTGGTTTTTATCATGGCTTTGGGCGGGTTTCTGGGCCAGGTCTATGATATCGTCTGGCTTTTGCCGGCGGCGGTAATCTTCAGTCTGGTTCAGGCCTTAATCGCTTATTATCAGTCGGATAAGATCGTTCTTTCGATCTCCGGCGCCAAGGAGCCGCCGAGAAAGGAGCCCTACATCGCTCTTCACCGGATCGTTGAGAATCTGGCGATCACGGCCGGTCTGCCGAAACCGAAGATCTATCTGATTGACGACACGGCGCCGAATGCCTTCGCGACCGGTCGAGATCCTAACCACGCCTCGATCGCTGTTACCAAGGGCCTTTTGATCAAGCTTAATAAAAACGAGCTTCAAGGCGTCATCGGACACGAATTGGCTCATATCGGCAATTACGACATTCGGCTGATGACGATGGTCGTCGTTCTGGTCGGGATCGTCTCGTTGATCGCCGATTGGAGCCTGCGCTCGCTCTGGATCGGGAGCAACTCCGACAACCGACGGGGGGAGGCTGGCCCAGTCCTTCTGGTTGTCTCGCTGATCGCTCTGATTTTGGCCCCGATTGGGGCGACGCTGATTCAACTCGCCGTTTCTCGAAAAAGAGAGTTCTTGGCCGACGCGAGCGGAGTGATGCTGACCCGTTATCCCGAGGGTCTGATCTCGGCCCTTGAAAAGATCAACCGCGACAAAGAGCCGCTTGAAGTCGCCAATCGGGCGACCGCCCATCTTTACATCGAGAATCCCTTAAAGGCCCATCAAGGTCGAGATTCAATCGGTTGGCTGGCCAATCTCTTCTCAACTCATCCGGCCGTTTCGGAACGGATCAAAAGACTCGAGAGAGCGGTCTAGAAGCCGGTCGTTCAAGATAGAAACGAGAAAGCCCCCGCAGTTTTGAGCGGAGGGGCTTTGAAAGTCCGGTTTTTTATCGAATCAGGCCAGTTCGGGCTGTTCAGGCCAATCAGCCACAAGGGCCTTTCTGGCTGTCAAGCCGGCCCTCCGCCTGATAGAATACCGAGAGACTATGCCGAAGCCTAAATTTTCGGAAAGGCAAAGAGCTTCAAATCTTCGCCGGACGATTGACGAGTTTCGTTACCGTTATCATGTTCTCAACGATCCGGCGGCAGACGACTCCGTTTACGAGTCGCTGACCCGCGAGTTGAGAGCTTTGGAGGAGCGTTTTCCCGAGCTTCAGACCGCTGATTCGCCAACCCGGAGAGTTGGCGGAGAGCGACTGGAGCGGTTTATCAAGGTTTCCCACCGAGAACCAATGCTCTCTTTGGACGACAGTTTCTCTTTTGACGAGCTAAAACTTTGGCTTGAACGAATCAGTCGGATTGATAAAAGAGTTGAAAAGGCTCGGCTTTATTGCGAGTTGAAGGTTGACGGCTTGGCCTGCTCGATCCTTTATCGAAACGGGCTTTTTTTTCGTGCGGCGACTCGAGGCGACGGTCTGATCGGCGAGGACGTCACCGAACAGGTCAGGACAATCGAGGCGGTGCCCTTGAGGCTTCGGGGCCGAAAAAGAGGCGAGGTTGAAGTTCGGGGCGAGGTCTATCTTCCGAAGAAAGAGTTTCAGAAGATCAATCGGGAGCGAGAAAAGGCCGGTTTGCCCGTCTTTGCCAACCCGAGAAATGTGGCTGCCGGCTCGGTCAGGCAACTTGACCCGAAATTGACTGGCAGACGACATCTTTCCTTTATCGCCTACCAGTTGATCGCCAGCCCGAAAATTCAAAGTCACGCCGAGGAGCACCAACAGCTTGAGGAGCTGGGTTTTAGAGCCCTGACAAAGGAGAATAAGATGGTCTCGAATATTAAGGCGGTCATTTCTTTCGCCCTTGAGGTCGAAAAGAACAGAGAGAGGCTGCCATTTTTGATTGATGGTCTGGTCATTCGAGTTGACGATCTTGATCTTTTTGATCGGCTTTCTGTTGTCGGCAAGGCGCCGAGAGGGGCGATCGCTTTCAAGTTTGCCGCCAGTCAGGTGACGACGCGGCTTAAAGATATCGTCGTTCAAGTTGGCCGCCAAGGGACTCTGACGCCGGTCGCCGTTCTCGAGCCAGTTGAGTTGGCCGGCGTGACCGTTTCTCGAGCGACCCTTCACAACCAAGAGGAGATCTCAAAGAAGGACATAATGATTGGCGATACGGTTGTCGTTCAGCGGGCCGGCGATGTTATCCCCGAGATTTTGGAGCCGATCAAAAAATTGCGGCCGAAAAACGCCAAGCGGTTTAGGATGCCGAGGGGTTGTCCGGTCTGCGGCGAGAGAGTCCTGAAAGACACTCGGACGGTTGGCAAAAAGATCGAGCCGGGCGTGGGTTTTCGCTGTGTTAACAAAGATTGTCCGGCCGTCAATCGAAAAAGGCTGTATTTTTTCAGCTCGAAAACCGCTCTCGATATGCCGGGTCTTGGGCAAAAGATCATTGATCGGCTTTTGGACGAGGGGCTGATTAGGGATTTCGCCGATCTATTCCGCCTGAAGGTCAAAGACCTTGAGCCCCTCGAGCGGTTTGGCGAGCTCTCGGCCAAAAATATAATCGATTCGATCAATGCGAGAAAGACCGTCTCGCTCGGGCGATTCTTGGTCGGGCTTGGCATCAAAGGCGTTGGCGGCGAAACGGCGACTCTGCTGGCCGAGCGTTTTGGCGATCTTTCGAGACTGAAAAGGGCCTCAAAGGAGTCGCTCGAGGCGATTCCGGCGGTAGGGCCGGTTGTCGCCGGGAATATCGTTCAGTTTTTTGGTAATCGCAAGAACCAAAAGTTGATTGGAAAGCTGATCGAGGCCGGCTTTCGGGTTGAAAAAGAGGAAAAAAAATTCGGCCGACTTGATGGTAAAAGTTTTGTCTTTAGCGGGACGATCTCGATTCCGCGTTTACGGGCGGCTGGAAAGATCAGAGCCTTGGGAGGGAAGGTCTCGGCCTCGGTTTCTCGAACGACCGATTATCTGGTGGTCGGTAAAAACCCGGGTTTGAAATACGATCAGGCCAAAGCCCTTTCGGTCGAAATCTTAAACGAATCGGCTTTCCGAAAGCTGGTCGGCGAACTCGCGTTCGATTAGGGCGGACGAGGATGACCGGAACGTTTACCGAGAAGCCACCAACTGCTAGCATGAAAATGATGAAAAAAAGGCCCCCGGAGCTTGATATCGGGGCGTTGGCCGATCTTGCTCGGATCAATCTCTCTGAAGCCGAGAAGAAGAACTTTCCCAAAGAGCTGGCCGCCTTTTTAAGCTATGTTGATCTTCTGGACAAGCTGAAAACCGGGCGGGTTTCAGAGACCGCCCAGATCGGCGAGCAGCGAAATGTTTTTTCGCCCGACGAGCAAAGGCCCTGCTTGACCGAAGACGAGGTCACATCCGGCGCTTTTTCGACCGAAGATGGCTATTTTTCGGTTCAAGCGGTCTTTCAGCCATTTGACGAGCTTGACGACCGGTGAACGGGAAAAATCTGACACTCGAAGCGGCAATGGCCGGCCTTGAAACGGGCGAATTTTCCGCGCTCGAGTTGACCGATTACTATCTTGATCGAATCGGATCGGAAAATCGCGCCTTAAACGCCTATCTTGCTCTCGACGCTGATCGGGCGAGACGGGCCGCCAAGGAGAGCGATCGGCGGCGAAGACAGGACAATCCCCGATCGAGATTTGACGGAATTCCCTTTTCGGTCAAGGACTCGTATCTCGTCAAGGGGCTTCTGACGACGGCCGGCTCGAAGATCCTCAAAGGCTTCATTCCGAGCTACACCGCAAGCGTCGTTGAAAAAGCTTTCGACGCTGGCTGTGTTCTGCTCGGCAAGACCAACATGGACTCTTTTGGTCACGGCTCCTCGACCGAAAATTCGGCCTTTGGCCCGAGCCTGAATCCTCATGACCGATCGAGAGTCGCCGGCGGCTCTTCGGGCGGGAGCGCCGCCTCGGTCGCAGCCGATCTGGCGGTCTTCTCGATCGGCGAAGATACCGGCGGTTCGATCCGACAACCGGCAGCCTTCTGCGGCATCGTCGGTTTCAAGCCAAGCTACGGTCGAGTTTCTCGGTATGGCTGTATCGCTTATGGCTCTTCGCTCGACACCGTCGGGCCGATGACTCGGACCGTTTCAGACGCTCGATTGGTCTTTGATCTCATTAAGGGCGCCGACGATTTTGACGCCACGAGTTTTGATCTCAAGCCGAAGGGGCGAACGATTCGGCTGAAAGGTCTAAAAATTGGTTTGCCGAAAGAGTACTTTGGTCAGGGTCTGGCGAAAGAGATCAGATCGGCGATAGACCGATTGGTCGGAAAGCTCAAGTCGGCCGGAGTTGAGATCGGAACCGTCAGTCTGCCCTCAACCGAATACGCGATCGCTGCCTATTATCTGATCGCGATGTCCGAGACCTCAAGCAATCTCGCCCGATTCGACGGCCTCCGATTCGGTCATCACGCGACCAAAGCCAAGAGTCTGAAAGCGGTCTATCTTCAGACTCGGGCCGAGGGTTTTAGCTCCGAGACCAAACGGAGGATTTTGCTTGGCACCTTCGCCTTGTCGGCTGGCTACTATGAGGCCTATTATCAGAAAGCGATGAAGGTTCGGACCCTGATCAAGGCCGATTTCGAACGGGCTTTTCAGTCGGCCGATCTCCTTTTGGCGCCGGTCAGTCCGAATCTTGCCTTTAAAGTCGGGGCGACGATCGCCGACCCCCTGAAATTGTATCTGGCCGATGCCTACACAATTAGCGCCAATATGGCCGGTATTCCGGCGTTGGCTCTGCCGATTGGAGCGGCCGGCAAGTTGCCGATCGGGGTCCAGTTGATGGCGCCCTATGGGAGCGATGAGGCGCTGCTCGCGCTTGGCCAAGCGGTCGAGCGGCTAATCTAGAAAATGAACGTTCAAGAGAGTTTGAAGTTTCTCGATTGGAGAGCGATCGCAAGGAAAATCAAAAATCGTCTTTTGGGACCAAAGGGCGTCGATCTTTGGCCGATCGTTTCCGGCTGGGCTTTTCTTGATCGCCGGCGGTTAGTTTTTTGAGCGATGGCCAAGCGAAGAATCAAAGAGGGAATCGAGCAGCAGATTGTCGGCGGCCTGCTTTTAGCCTTCGGTCGGGGCTTAATCGCGATTTTTCGTCTCCTTGGCGGTCATGCGCCTGACGGCAAAGTCGAGGCCAGGCGACTGGTTCAGGCCGGTTGGCCGGCGGTTCTTGCCGAGCCGGACGGTCGACATCGAGTAATCGAGGCCGACAAATTGCTTGACGAAGCCTTGAAGTTTTTGGTCAGCGGCAAAGATTTGGGATCTCGACTCAAGGCGGCGAAAAGGAAGTTCAACGACTACTCGAGTTATCAAGCCGCCTGGCGAGGTCACAAGGTTCGAAATCAGTTAGTCCACGAAATTGATCACCGACTCTCTGAAAATCAAGCGAGGTTGGCGATCAACGATTTTCGGACGGCCTTTCTGGGACTAGGTCTCTTGTAAGCGAAAAATTTAATCAAAGACGAGCGATGAAAATCGAGAAAACGAGAGTGAAAAAGGCCGGCCTTTTGTGGCCAAAAACCGGCCTCTCGACTTCATCTTATTCCCGAGCGAGATGAAGTTTCTGGCCACGATCGGTCTCGAGATTCACATTGAGCTCTCGACCGAGACCAAGATGTTTTGTCGTTGTCCAAACGAGCCCTTCGACGCTCGGCCGAATAGTCGGGTTTGCCCGATCTGTCTTGGTCTGCCGGGGGCGATGCCGAAGCCGAACCGGGAGGCTTTGGTTCGAACCGTCGCTTTGGCCCGGGCGGTCAACTGTCAGATAGCCTCGATCTCGAAATTTGATCGAAAGCACTATTTCTACCCCGATCTGCCGAAGGGCTATCAGATCAGCCAGCATGATCGGCCGATTGGCTTTGCCGGCTGGCTTGAACTTGACGGTCAAAGGGTCAGAATCCGGCGTATTCATATCGAGGAGGACACCGGCAAGCTTTATCACCCGACCAACGACCGATCGCTGATTGATTTCAACCGCTCGGGCGTGCCTCTGGTTGAGCTTGTCACCGAGCCCGACTTTTCCGACTCGAAAAAGCCGAGTCTTTTCGCCAAAGAAATTCGGGCGATTGTCAGGGCGCTCAAGATCGCGACGGCCGATCTGGAGAAAGGCGAGATGCGAGTCGAGGCCAATGTTTCATTGCGGCCCGCCTCGGCCAAGAGCAAAAAGCTTGGGACAAAAGTCGAGATCAAAAACCTGAACTCTTTCCGAGCCGTCGAGCGGGCGATCGATCGCGAAATAGAAAGGCAGAGGGAGATTCTCTCAAGGGGCGGCCGGGTAGAGCAGGCGACATTTGGTTTTGACGCCGCTCGACAAACAACCTTTCTTCAAAGGATTAAGGAGACCGAAGCCGACTATCGTTATTTTCCCGAGCCCGACATCCCGCCACTGGTTGGGCTCGATCGCTTCCCGGTCGAAAAGATTGATCTGCCGAGCGACCATCGAGCCAAACTTAAGGATCTCGGTTTCTCCGATCGGGCGATATCTCTGGTCTTGACAGACGAGAGGAGGCGCGAACGACTGATGGGCTTTGCCAATCGCTCGGGCGAGATCTTGAAAACTCTCTCGAGCTTGGTTGTCAATCGGCCGGAAATTTTGGACGAGCGCTCGGACAAAGAGCTGCTTGAGCTGATCGCCTTGCCAGCCGAGTTGAGAAAGCGGGTCATTCTTGGAAAAATCAGTCTCTTTCAGGCCAAGAAAGATTTTCGAGTGGGCGATTTGCCGATCGAAGCTCTGATTGCCAAAACTCTTTCCGAAAATCGGTCGGTCGTTTCCGATTACCGGTCGGGCAAAAAGGCGGCGATCAATGTTTTGGTCGGGGCAATGATGAACGAGCTTAAAGGTCGAGTTGAGGCCAAGACGATTGAGCGGCGACTTAGGGCCGCGATTGCGAAGTTGAGGCGATAGCCGATCGCGGTTTCTCGATTCGGGCAAGGCGAGCGAGGTTGATTTTCTCGGCTTCAAGCTTTGCCGGTTTGAATAATTTTGTTAGACTTAGTTTCTAGCAATGGGTCGGATCGAAACGATTTCAGGCGAGATTTTGGGCGGACCAGCCGGTTCGAAAAGGGGGGCGTTTTTGCTTTTTTTTCTGGCCTTTCTTTTTGGTCTTTTAGGCTCATTGTTCGGCTTAAGTCTCGCCTCCTCGAATCAAGCGGTCAGAAATTTTTTGGGGATCTTAGAGCCTAACCAACTGATTGCCGCCGCGCCGGGCAAAATCGAGCGGGTGGTGGTTGAAGAGCAAAACGCCATCATCGAAGCGGTCAAAAAGGTTTCGCCAGCCGTTGTTTCAATCGTTACAACTCGCGATGTCAGAAGCGTCTTTGGCGGCACGGTCAGGCAGCAAGGCGGCGGGACCGGTTTTGTTATCACTCGCGACGGTCTGATTTTGACCAATAAGCATGTCGTTTCCGATCCACGAGCCGAATATACCGTTTTGACCTCCGAAGGCAACAGTCTTAAGGCCGAGGTCAAGTCGGTTGATCCGGTCTTTGACCTGGCGATTGTCAAAGTCGGCGCCAATAACCTGTCGGTTGCCGAACTGGGCGACTCGGACCGGCTTGAGATCGGTCAGACCGTTGTGGCGATCGGCAACGCCTTGGGCGAGTTTCAGAATACGGTGACCTCGGGCGTTCTTTCGGCCAAGGAGCGGAAGATTGTTGCCTCGGATAGCTCCGGCGGCCTGGCCGAGCAACTTGAGGGCCTGCTACAGACTGACGCCGCCATCAATCCCGGCAATTCCGGCGGGCCGTTAGTCAACATCAAAGGTCAGGTGATCGCCGTCAACACGGCTGTCGCCGGCGGGGCCGAAAATATCAGTTTCGCGATCCCGATCAACTCGGCCAAATCGGCGATCGAGAGCTTCAAACGAATCTCTCGGATTGCCCGGCCAATGATCGGCGTCCGCTATATCCTGATCACCAAAGAGGTCAAAGAGCTCAACAATTTGCCGGTCGCTCAAGGCGCTTGGCTAAAGCGAGGCGAGAACCCGCTTGAGCCAGCCGTTATCGCCGGCACGCCAGCCGCCAAAGCCGGTCTTAAGGAAAACGACATCATTCTTAAAGTCAACAATCAAACGATCACCAGCGAGCGGACCCTCTCAAGCATCATCCAGAACTTCAAGGTTGGCGATACGATCAACCTCGAAATTTTGAGGGATGGAAGCGAGCGGGCTGTCGGGGTCGTCCTCGGCGAGATCGAATAGTTTTAAAGCTCGATTTTAAGGACCCTGGTTTGCCGGTTGAGGTCTTTCAAAAACGCGATCTTCTTTGTCGGGAAAAGTTTTTTCGAGAGTCTCTCGAGTTTTTTGGCTTGGTCTGGATCGTGCTCGATTAAAATCTGGCCGGTTGACAAGCCTTTGGCTGTCAGTTCGAGAAGCCGGTTGATCAGGTCAAGACCGTTCTCGCCGCCGTCAAGGGCGCTTTGAGGCTCAAAGCCGAGACTCGGCCTTTGAGCGATCGCCTTTTTTGGCAGGTAGGGGAGATTGGCCAGGATCAGAGTCGGCTCTTTTGAATTGAAATCGAGTTCGAGAAAATCTTTTCTGATAAAAGAGACGTTTGATATCGAAAGAAGCGAAGCGTTTCTCAAGGCGACATTGATCGCCGGTCTTGAGATCTCAACTCCGAAAAAGGAGTGTTTAATTCGGTACTTTCCGGAAAGAGCGGCAACCGACAAAATAATATTGCCCGAGCCGGCGCCGATATCATAGACCCGATGGGCCCGTCGCGCCCATTGAAGACGCTTGACTGCCTGATCAACTAAAAGTTCGGTTTCCGGTCGGGGTATAAAGACCTGATCGGTCAAGACAAACTCATGGTTGTAGAACCAGATTTTGCCCAAGATCTGGGCGATTGGCCGACCCCTGGCCAAATCGGCCAAAGCTCTTAAAAAACGAACCCTATCCCTTAAGCCGACACTCTCTTGGTCTCTGACTATCAGATCAAGGGTCGAGAGTCGAAGAGTTTTGGCTAGGACTCTTCTCTCCTCGGATTTAAGATTTTTGGTCAGCTCGGCGATCGTTGTCACCCGCTCTCCTTTCCCTCAAGGCTTTTTTGATCTGGCTGACCATCTCTTCAAGATTGCCGGCCATAATCGACTCGAGGTTATGAAATGTCAGATTGACCCGATGGTCGGTCGCTCGATCTTGGGGGAAATTATAGGTCCTGATTTTGTCCGATCGGTCGCCGCTTTTAATCATCAGTCTTCGTCGATCGGTCTCTTTTTGATTTTCGAGCCTGCGAAAATAGTCCTCAACCCGAGCTTCGAGAATCGTCAAAGCCTTTTCCCGGTTCTGTTTTTGCGATCTTTCGTCTTGGACGCTGGCCGCGATGCCAGTCGGGAGGTGGGTGATTCGAACGGCCGAGTCGGTTGTATTGACATGCTGGCCGCCCTTGCCCGAAGAGCGATAAACCTCGATTTTCAGATCGCCTTCTTTGATCTTAAATTCGGAATTTTTAACGATTGGCAGGACAACGATCGAGACGGCCGAGGTGTGAAGGCGGCCGGACTTCTCGGTCGCCGGCACCCGTTGGACCCGATGGACGCCGGCTTCTTGTCGAAGCCAGCCGAAGGCGCCCTGTCCCAAAACCTCGGCCACGACCTCTTTTAAGCCACCAAGAGTTGTTCGGCTTGAGGAGAGTTCAACTACTTGGAAGCCCTTGTCGGTCAAAAACCGGTGGTACATTCGGAAAAGATCGGCGGCGAAAATTCCGGCCTCTTCGCCACCGGTTCCGGCCCTGATCTCGAAAATGGCGTCTTCTTGATCGAGTCGGTTCGCCGGATTGAGCTGGTCTGAAAGAAGTCTTTCAAGTTCCAAAAAACGGGGTCCGAGGGCTTCGAGCTCCTCGCTCGCCAGCTGTTTGATCTCGCGCTCGCCCGATTCGAGAATTTCTCTGGCGGCTTTAATTTTGGCCGAAAGTTTGAGATACTCATGGCCAGCCGTCAAGAGACTGTCGACTCGAGCGTGCTCTTTCGTGATCGCCGCGAGTTTAACTTGGTTTCCGGTTTCGGCCTCGGTCAAAAGTTTCCGCTCAAGACGGTCTTTTTCAACCTCAAGCTCAAGAATCTTGTCTTCCATGGTCACCGGCAATCAATCGCTTAAACAGCCAACAGCCGAGACCGCTACGAGCGCGATTTTTGAAAAAGGGCGGCCTTTTTTCTCCGAGCCTCAAACTTATCAACTCGACCGGCCGTGTCAACCAGCTTTGCTTGGCCGGAGAAATAGGGATGACAACTCGAGCAGATCTCGACCCGCTGTTCCTTGACCGTCCCGCCGACCCGAACCTCGTTGCCGCAGGCGCAGCTGATCTTGGTCTCCTTAAAGTATTCTGGATGAATGCCTTCTCTCATTTTTTGATCTCACGGGCCTAATTCTAGCAAATTTTTCAATCAAGTAAAGGGTCTCTCCCGACCGACCAGATCGCTCACAAGTTAGAACTGTTTCGCTCAATCTGTTCAATGGGAATGAGGCAATCAAGGGTTTCAGGGAGAGGGTTGAAATCGCGCTCAACCAACCATTCCGGGTGGTCAAGAATCGGCTGAACGATACTCTCTGGCCTGGTCGAAAAGACTCTCGTCATTGACTCCTTTCTCGATCTCATTGAAGGCCTCGATAACACGAGAGTCGCCGCCGACGCGTCTCAGTCTCGGCAAGGAGAAAAAGGATTTTTTAAGTTGGCTTCAAAAAGGCTCCTTATCCTTGTTCCGAGTCGGGTTCTTTACTCGGGAGGAGATATCTTGCTATTATGAAATGGCTTTAGGAGTGATTTTTTGTCGTGGAAAATAATCTAAAAATCGAAAAGATGCCAGTCGCCAAAGCCAAAGCCAAAGCCAAACAGGCTCACGCGCCCTCGATCGAAGAGCTCTTCGAGGTCGGCGGTTATTTTGGCCACTCGCTCAAACGGAGCCACCCAAAGATGAAACCTTTCATAATCATGACCCGAGAGAAGGTCTCCATCATTGATCTTGAAAAGACTTGCCGCCAGATCGAGCGGGCCCTTAAGGAGTTAAAACGGATTCTTGAGAATGATGGCCTGATTCTTTTTGTCGGCACCAAACGGCAGGCCAAGGATCGGCTGGCTGAACTGGCGACCGCTCTTTCCCAGCCTTATGTCAACGAACGGTGGATCGGTGGACTTTTGACTAATTACGGAGTGGTGAGGGATCAGCTCGCCGGTCTCGACCGGCTAGAGAAGGAGCGCGCGGAAGGCGCTTTTGAGAAACTGACTAAGCGGGAAGTCGGCCGGATTGACGATCGGATTTTGAAATTGGAGGCCAATCTTGGCGGCTTGAGGCGACTAACCCGACTGCCGGACGCTCTTTTCGTGGTTGACAGTCGGCGAGAGTCAATTGCCGTCAAGGAGGCTAAAAAATTGAAGATTCCGGTTTTCGCTCTGACCGACACCGACGCCGACCCGGGCCCGGTTGATCGGTTGATCGTTGTGAATGACGATTCGACCAGGAGCGTCGATTTTGTCCTTAAGGGGCTAAAAGAGACTCTTTTGCCGTTCAAACCCGAGTCGGTGAAGGGAATTGGGGAAGAGGAGTAGTGGTTTCGATTGAATTAATCAAGCGGCTTCGGGCCGAAACCGGTTTGCCGGTCAAAGCGGTCGAGCGGGCGCTCTCCGGGTCGGGCGGCGATCTCGAGAAAGCGCGGGCGGCCCTGAAGGTCGAAATTTCGAGTCAAGTCTCAAGCCGGTCGGGGGCAGAACCGCTTGAGGGAGCGGTTGACGCCTATGTTCACGATCGCCGAATCGGCGTTCTGGTCGAGGTCAATTGCGAAACCGACTTTGTCGCCAAAAACGAGACCTTTCGAGACTTCGTTCACGATCTTTCGCTCCAAATTTCCTCGATGAATCCCAAAACTGTCGCCGAGCTAATGGGTCAGGAGTTCATCAAAGACAGCCAAAAGACAATCGCCGATTACCTGGCTGAAATAAAAGCGAAATTTGGGGAGGAGATCGTTATTCGGCGGTTTGACCGCTATCAGCTGGGAGAGGTTTTTCAGTGACGCCGGAGAAAGCCAAAGCCTTGCTTCTCAAAGAACTCTCGGAAATCAGGAGTTTTTTTGAAGAAAAAATCAGGGGCTTGAAACTGGGTCGAGCAACGACCGCTCTGGTCGAAGATTTGATCGTTGATCATTACAACTCCCGATTGCCGATCAAGCAGTTGGCCTCGATCAGGACGCCGGACGCCGAGACGATAGTCATCGAACCTTGGGATAGGGGCGCTCTGGTGCCGATTGGATCGGCGATCGAAGAGTCCGATCTCTCGCTTCAGCCGATCAACGATGGCCGAATGATCAGGATCAGTCTGCCGCCGATGTCGGCTGAACGCCGTCAGGAGGCGGTCAAGATTTTGAGGTTGCGGGCCGAGGAGAGCCGAATTGCCGGCCGGAACGAGAGGGAGGAGATCTGGAAAGCGATTGTCGCGGCGGAAAAATCGGGACAGCTGACCGAGGACGATCGCTTTCAGGCCGAAAAGCTTTTGAATGAAGCGATTGGTCAGTTCAATCGGTTAATCGACGAGCGATTGAAGACCAAGGAGGCGGAAATTCTCGAACTTTAACCGGCCGACCGAAGTTTTGAATCGGGTTCTCAAGATGAGAAAAAGATCGCCTTTTGGCCGCGAGCCGGAATAGTCGAAAATGATCGGAGTTATTAGATGAACATCGTCACCTTTCTTGTCATTCTCTCTCTTTTGATCTTGGCCCATGAACTCGGTCATTTTTTGGTCGCAAGATTCTTTAAGGTCCGGGTCAAAGAGCTGGCAGTCGGTTTTCCGCCCCGGCTTTTATCGTTTAGAAAGGGCGAGACAAAATATTCGCTCGGACTGATACCGCTCGGCGGTTTCGTCCAACTGCTCGGCGAGGACGAAGCCGATGAAACTCTAAAGTCAAACAAAAAGAGCTTTTCCAACAAACCGCCCTGGCAGCGGTTTCTGATTGTTCTTTCTGGCGTGGCCTTTAACTTTCTCTTGGCTTGGCTGATCTTTTCGGTCGCCTTCGCGATCGGTTCAAGGCCGATTGTCAGTCAGGCCGAGGACTTCTCTCGTCGGGCGGTTCTCGAGCGGGCGATCTATCTTGCTCCGCTCGCCGGTCAGGCGGCCGAAAAAGCCGGACTCGAGCCGGGCGACCGGTTGGTCTCGCTTGCCGGTCAGACGATCGAGCGGCCCGAGGAGCTCAAGGCCTTGGGCAAGAGTCTTGAAGGAGAGGTTTCTCTGGTTGTCGAGCGGCGAGGCGAAGAGAAGGTTTTGATCTTGGAGCCGAGCTGGACAGAGACTCCGCTCGGGGTTGAGATCGCGGAAGACCTGACCGTTCGGTTGCCGCCGGGAGAGGCCATTCTGGCCGGCCTTAGAGAGACCGGTCGAGTGATTGGCTTAACCGCGAGGGCCATTTTTGACTTTTTCGGCGGTCTTTTCTCAACCCGCCAAACGACCGGCAATGTGACCGGGCCAGTTGGCATCTTCTTTCTCACTTCAGCCGTCGCCAGTCAGGGACTAAAAAGTCTTTTGCCCTTTGTCGCGCTTCTCTCGGTTAACCTGGGCATCATCAATCTTCTGCCGATTCCCGCCCTTGACGGTGGGCGAGCTCTGTTTATCAGCCTTGAAAGACTTTTAGGTCGAAAGATTGTCCGGGTTCAAATTGAGGCCCTGATTCACAATATCGGTTTTTTCCTTCTGCTCCTCCTGATCCTAATCGTTACTTATAAAGATATTGTCAGACTTAGCTTTTAAGTTTCAGGCTCGGCGATTTTTAATTGACTGGAAAAGCTCGAGCTTGAAAGGCCCGGCATGGAACTTGAGATCGTGTTATCGTCGTTCAGTTATCCCCATTGACGAAATTTTGGCTTCGGTTTTTAATTAAGGAAGTAATAAGGAGGAGCTTTGGAGGGACTTAATCGGGGCGTCTTTTGGTTTTATGGGGTTTTTTTGGCGCTTGTCTCGCTGGCGGCGGCCCTTCTTTTTTTCCTCTCCGGTTCTTTGCCGGCCAAGGCGGCGGCCTACGGTCAGATCACCGGCTTTGCCGTTTCAGTCGGCGATAAGACAAAGTCGGCTCAAACGACCTTAACGGCGGCGTTTACGATCACGACCGAGATTCCGGCGAGCGGCGGCCGAGTCTATCTTCGGTTTCGCTGTCCGACGAGTTATGATAATTCGGCGAGTTACGACTCGAATCAATATCTCAATTTCGACAACGCGGCGATCCATACCGACACCTCGCCGAGCAGTTTCTCGATCTACAGTCGGGGGGGAAATTATATCGTCTTGAGCACGACCGCGAAAGTTTCGGCCAATACGGCGGTCAGCATCAAGTTGAGTAGTGTCAAAATGCCCTCAACCGGCGGATACTGTTCCGGCAAGGTCAACACGACCAATTACAACTCGGCGCTCGATGGCAACCCCGATTGGGAAGGCGATTATCAGAGTGGTTTCTTCGAGATTGGGACGAACACGTTAGTGACCGGGACGATCACCGAAAACGACGGGACGACGGCCGTTCCCTACGCCAATGTCAATTTGAGGGATTCGAGTTATTCGAAAAGTAGCTATACCACGACCGACAAGGACGGGAAGTACGGATTTGCCGACATTAAGAATGGCGACTGGATCTTCTCGGTTAACAAATGGTCGGGTTACTCAACCGGCAAAGTTTATTTCTCGCCCGACGAGAAAACGATCAACATTTCGGGCGCGACAACGGCCAACGCCAGTTTCAAGCCGACACCTAAAAAGCTTAAAGGCCTAGTGACTTTGAGTTCGCCGAAGGGGACGCCAGTCAAAGACGCCACCGTTTCGGTCTCGAGTAATTCCGGGACCTCTGGCGGCTATGCCAGTCAGGCCCTTAGAGACGACGGCAGTTTCGCCTTTGAACTGCCGGGCGGGACTTGGTCGCTTTACCTCTCGCCCAGTTCCTGGCCGGCTGGCTGGCGAATTCCAAACAATCAAACGATTACCTTCGTCAATGACGCCTCATCGGAAGAAAAGACTCATAATGTCGAGGTCGCGGCCCTGACCTCAAAACTGACCGGTTCGTTTCAGCGGCCGGACGGGACGGCGATCTCTCAATACGAGGTTAGCCTCTCGGCGTCCGACGCCGAGGGTTTTTACTATGGCGGTCAGTTTGATCAGACGGGCGGCTTTGAGATGAAAGTCGGAGCCGGGACCTACTCATTTAGTTGTTGGGTTTCCAATAACGATTATGCCTGTCCCAAGATGAAAAATGTCACCGTCGGCGACAACGAATCGCTTAACATCGGCGTTGTTAAATTGGCCGAGAAGAAAGACAGCATCAAGGCGACCGTTAAGGATAACGAGGGTACTCTTATCTCGGGGGCGTATGTCAACGCTTGGGTGCCAAACTCGACCAGTTATGAATGGGCGAGTTGCACGACCGGTTCGGACGGAACCTGCTCGATGAAAGTGACGCCGCAAAAGTTCAAGGTCAGCAGCTGGCCGCCCTGGAACTCGTCAACCGGCGGCCAGGACTATTCTTACACCGGCGGTTATCAGGATATTGAGGTTAAGTCGGGCGTCGCGGCCACGGTCTCTTTCACCTACCAGAAAAATTCGGCCGAAATCTCGGGCACGATCGTTGATCCCGATGGCAAGGTTATTACCACGCTTAATTCTTGGGTCGGCTTCACCGATGAAAGCTCGGAGTGGTCGAATATCGGAGCTTCGGTTCAAAACGGTCGATTTACCGCCAAAGTTCCGCCCCAAACTTGGAAGATCGTGGTCTATATCTGGGGCTCGGATTTTGACACCCCTGATCCGATTGTCGAGACGGTCAAGAAGGACGAGAAGAAGACGGTAACCATCAAAGCTTTGGCGAATAAGTCATCCATAAGCGGCGAGATCAAGGATGAAAAAGGCAAACTGGTTACGCCCTGGCTAAGTGTTTTCGCGACCAGAGGTCGCCATGGCTCTTGGAAGACGGCCGAGCTTGACGGCAAGGGCAGATACAAGATTAAGGTCTCGAAGGGGACTTGGCGGCTTTCCTGGTCGGCCCCGACCCAGGGGACTTTTGGTTATTCTTCGGGTGTCGGCCAAGACGTTGATCTTGAGGTCTCGGAAAATCAGGATGTCAGCTATAATATCGAGCTTCGAGAAAACGACTCAAAAATCTCCGGACAGACTTATAAAGCCGACGGCAAGACGGCCCAGCCTTGGCAGTGGATTGAACTTTCGACCAGGGACCCCAATACTAAAAAAGAGGCCAAAACCTACTATTACGGTTCCGGCGTCTCAAGCGATCAGCGCGGTTACTACGAGGCGAAACTGCCGTCTGGCACCTACTGGGTTCAGGGCTATAGCTGGAACGGCTCCGGCTTGATCCGCCCGGCGGCTAAAAAGGTCACAATTGACAAAGACAACTCGGCTTCGGTTGATCTTGTCTATCGGGAGGCCGACGCCAAGATCAAGGTGACGGTCAAAAAAGACGGCGCCCCAAGCTCGGCTTTTGTCAGCGCCTGGGGCGAAGATGGCGCGGCGGCCGAGGGCTCCGCCGACCTGAACAATGGCGAAACCGAACTTTCGGTGACCAGCGGGACGAAGTGGCATATCAAGGCGGTCAGTGAGAATGGCAAAACGGTCCACAAATCGAGCGAGCGAGTGGTTGATTTGACCGATCCGAACAACGGCAGTTTCGGCTCCGTCGAGCTTGAATTGAAGAAACAGTCCTACACCCTGCCCGATTCGGTCAGCAAGACCTTTGATCCGACTGTCCAGAACTCGATTAAACTCGACGACGGTTTTACGATGCTGGCGCCGGCCAACAGCATCGCCACGACAGGCACGGTGACCGTGAATATTGATCCGACTTCGACGCTCAACGAAGAACCGGACGCCAAGCCGGTAAAGGGCTATGGCCAGGAAATCACTGTGTCCGATGAGAACAACGCGACCGTGAGCGATCTGAACGGCGAAGTGACGATCGTCGCCGAATACACCGCCGAAGATCTTTTAGAGAGTAATATTCTCGATGAAAAGGAGGTCATTATCGGGTGGTATGACACGGCCAACAGCACCTGGAGAGAGCTTGAAAATTGCGCCGTTGACAGCGATGAGAATGTCGTTACCTGTTCGACCGACCACTTTACCAAGTTCGCCTTGATCGCCGCGGCCGACACGACTCCGCCGGCTGCCCCGACCAACATTAAGGCCCGAGACCTCAAGGTTGGCGGTCTGGTTCGATTGACCTTTACCAAGCCCCTGGATAATGACTTCGCTTCAATAAAGATCTATCGCTCTACCGTAAAAGGTCAGATTGGCAGCTCGATCGCGACCGGCCTCAAGGAAGGGACCCATGATGACAGGGGAGTTGACGGCACGACCTATTTCTACACCGTCAAAGCCGTTGATGTCTCGGGCAATGAGTCGCTCAACACCGATCAGGTGTCGGCCATACCGACAACGGTTATCGGTCAAACGGTTGAAAAGACTTTGGGCGAACTTGGCTTAAGTCTGTCTGGGCCGCAGGTCTTGCCGGAGACCGGCACGCCCCCGGCCGATCATCGGTGGTCGTCCCGGCTCTCTTTTTTCGGTCTTTTTGGCCCGCTTTTGCTTTTTTCGGTTTTGAGACGGCGGCCGGTTTCCCGGGTTCGTTAAACCGTCCGATCCTCACCCGGTCGAAGGCCAGGAGCAATCGCGGAGATTGTCTCGGTCTGCTAGGCTGTTTTGTGTATGAGAGTTAGTCAACTTTTTGGAAAGACTCGGAGGACCGATCCAAGCGACGAGTTTGGCAGGAGTGCCAAGCTTCTGGTTCGGGCCGGCTTTGTCCACAAGAACATGGCTGGCGTCTATAGCCTTTTGCCACTCGGTCTTCGGGTGGCGAAAAAGATTGAAACCATTATCAGACAAGAGATAGAGGCGATCTCCGCTCAGGAACTATTTTTGAATGTTTTGCAGGACAAAACTGTCTGGCAGGCCTCCGGACGTTGGCGGGAGCTCAAAGAGGTGATGTATCAGTTCGAGGATCATCGAGGGCTCGAGATCGGTCTGGGCCTAACCCACGAAGAGGTGATCGCGACGATCGCCAGGGATCATATCTCTTCCTATAAAGACTTGCCCAAGGCCGTTTATCAGATTCAAACCAAGTTTCGGGATGAACCGAGGGCCCGTTCCGGCCTGCTTCGAGGTCGGGAATTTGTGATGAATGATCTCTACAGTTTTCATCTAACCGAGGAGGATCTTGACTCTTACTATGAAAAGGTCGGTCGGACTTACGAAAAGATTTTCAAACGGGTCGGCCTTCAGGCGATCAGAACCGAGGCTTCAGGCGGCGCTTTTTCAAAAGATTTTTCTCACGAGTACCAGGTTCTCGCCGAGGGCGGCGAAGACACGGTTTATCTCTGCCGAGAGGCCGATTTTGCCAGAAACAGAGAGGTGATCTTTGATCTTAGAGCGTGCCCGAATCACCAAACGCCTCTCGAGTCGGAGACGGCGATCGAGGTTGGCAATATCTTCCGTCTTGGGACCCGCTTTTCCGAAGCGGCCAAACTTCTGGTTGACGATCGCGATGGTCAGAAAAAGCCTCTCTGGATGGGATCTTATGGTATCGGAATCGGCCGGCTTTTGGCCACGATCGCCGAGGTCAGAAGCGACGAAAATGGTCTTTCGTGGCCGGAATCGGTCGCGCCCTTTGCCCTTCATCTCATCTCACTCGGCGAGAATGAGCGGGCGGAAAAGGTCTATCAAACTCTTTTCGAATCCGGGCTTGAGCCTCTCTTTGACGATCGGGAAGCGGTCTCCCCGGGCGAGAAACTGGCCGAGGCCGACCTTCTCGGCTTGCCTTGGCGGGCGGTCATCAGTCAAAAAACCGGTCAAAGAATCGAGTTGAAAAGCCGGACGGCTCAAAGGGCCGAACTCCTTGACCTTTCAGCGCTGAAAGAGAAAATCTCTCTCTAAAGTCAAAGCGGCCAAGTAAACTTGGCCGCTGCTTGGTCTTGCCTCTTGGCTTCCTCTCTATCCCCGGCTTTTTAGTCGGGTGCGGATAGATTGACAACTAGAATGAGCCAGCGGAAGTCGTATTGGCAATAAATTACCCCTCTTTCATGAAAGATGACCTCCGCCGACGCCTTGATCTCTGGTTTAAAGGTCCTCACCCAATTCTCCCCGGGTTCGTATCTCAACCACTCATAACGGTAAGCCACCCGGGTTTCGCGGCAGTAGGTGCTAATATAACCGAGATTCCCCCTTCTTCTTATTACCAAGTCGTCGAGATCGACCCGCGGACCTTCGCCGACTTCCTCGCCGGTTTCGAGGCTGACCAGCGAGTCCTTGAAGCGAAAACAGACCTCACCGGTCTCGGGGTCCATTAGGCAGTCCTCTGCCTGCTTCGAGTAGTCTCTGTCAATCGGGCTCTTAAATATGAGCGATTGATTGAGGCACAGTCCATCCTCGGTTCTGACCAGCAGGCCATTCGGGTGGGGCCAGGCTCGGAACCAATCTCCTTCGTGGAGGATCAGTTCATCGCCCGGTCTGGCCTTTGCCAGCTCAATCGGCTTGCGTTCCAACAAGAATGGCATTTTCTTCAACTCCTGCTTTTTCAAGAGTAGTAGGCCCGGCTTAAAAAGGAATCGTCAATAAGTCAGGGCCCCGGTGGTAAAATGGGGAAACTGACCGAAATTTCGAATCGAGCAAATTTTAAAATGGTTAGTCGGGAAAAAGTTATGGAGAAGAGAAAAGCCAAAAAGATAATCGAAAAGCTCCCTCGTTTACCGGGTTGTTATCTCTTTAAAAATCGGGCGGGCGAGGTTTTATATGTTGGCAAAGCCCTCTCTTTGAGAGATCGAGTTCGGAGTTATTTTTCCGGACCGACCGACCGACCAAATATTCGACCGCTCGTCAAAGAGATTTTCGAAATTGAGACCGTTACGACCGATTCGGAGATCGAAGCGGTTCTGCTCGAGCCTGATCTGATCAAGAAATTTCGGCCTCGGTTTAACATTCGGCAACGGGACGACAAGAGTTTTCTGATGATCGAGATCGAGAACTACCGGATCGAAAAGAGCGTATCTCGGGTTTCACGGCAACCGGTCGGCCATCAACTCTATCCAAGAATTCATCTGATCCGACTCAATGATTACCGGAAAAAAAAGAAGACCAAAAAGACCAAGGGCAACCTTTATTTCGGCCCTTACCCCTCGAGCTATTCGCTCAAGCGGGCGATGAGGCAGCTCCGAAAAATCTTTCCTTTTCGGGATTGCGCGCCGTCAAAGTTTGACCGCTATCAAAGACTCGGCCGGGGCTGTCTCTATCATTCGCTCAATCTCTGTCCGGCGCCCTGCGTTCCGGCGATCGATCAAAAGGATTACCGGACGGTTCTTGGTCAACTCATCCGTTTCATCAGGGGCGAAAAAAAGCGACTGGTCAAAGATCTCGAATTGCTGATGAAAAACGAGGCGGCAAAAAAGAACTTTGAGAAGGCGGTCATCGTTAGAGATCAGCTCTACGGCCTAAGACATATCCATCAGGTCGCCGGCTTGAGGCGAGAGGACCTGAACCGGATACGCGACGAGGTTAAGGAGGGACCGCGCCGGATTGAAGCCTATGATATCTCAAATATCCAGGGCCAGTTTTCGGTTGGTTCGATGGTCGTTTTCGAGCAGGGCATTCCGAAAAAATCCGATTACCGCCGGTTTCGGATCAAAACGGTGAGCGGAGCAAACGATACGGCCGCCCTGGCGGAGGTTGTCGCTCGGCGACTTGGTCATCCCGAATGGCCGTTGCCGGATCTTTTCCTGATTGACGGCGGGCTTGGTCAACTCTTGGCCGTCGGGCGGGTTATCGAGGACCGAAAAATCAATCGGCCAATTTTGGCGATTGCCAAGGGTCGAAGCCGAAAAAGACTCGATCGTCGCTGGCGAGGGGAAGAGTCTTTTCTCTCGGACAATCTTTTGTGTCACGCTAGAGACGAAGCCCACCGCTTCGCCGTGAGTTATTACCGTAAACTTCATCTTAAGTCGCAAGATCAATAAAGTTTGCGAAGTCTTTTTGGTTTTGGGCGCGCTGATTGAATCAGCCGGGTCGCTCGGCCGGTTGATTGAGACATTGACCGGAAATGGCCTTAAAGGTTTTCTTCCGATATCATTGATACTAGATTCCGCGATCGCGGCTCTAAGTTCGGAGGGGGTGTGGAACGATTTGTGGTTGGTAATTGGAAGATGAATACTCGGCTGGCCGACGCCGAGATTTTGGCGGAGTCTGTCGCCAACGGCCTTGAGGGGATCGGCGGCCTTACTGTTGTTCTCTGCCCGCCGGTCTCTTGGCTGGTTCCTCTGGCATTATTGCTTGAACGGCGTCCGCCCGGACTCGAACTTGGAGCTCAAGATCTCTTTTATGAAGACGAGGGAGCCTATACCGGCCAGGTCTCGTTTATGCAACTCCAGGGTATTATCCAGTTCGCGATTTGCGGTCATTCGGAGAGGCGGCGGCATTTTGGCGAGACGTCGGAGGTCGTCCGGAAAAAGATTTTATCGGCGCTCCGTTTTTCGATTCGACCGATTATCGCTCTTGGCGAGTTCCAAAAGCCGGCCGAGAGGGGGACCGATCCCGGGCATTACTCCTGGCCGGAGATTCAAGGACAAATTGATTTTTATTTCAGGCATCTGACTCCCGATCAGGTGGAAAAGGTGGTCGTTGCCTATGAGCCGGTCTGGGCGATTGGCAAAGAGCGACCGGTCAACCCAAAATACGCCGCTCAAATCGCCGATAAAATCAGAACCGAGATCGAAAAGCACCATCGAGGTGCGAGCGGAAAGGTCCCGATTCTTTACGGCGGCTCGCTCACGGCCGAAGCAGCCAAAGTCTTTGCCAAAGAGTCTTCGCTTCAAGGTTTTCTGGTTGGAAGGGAGAGTCTTCGCTCGAAAGAGTTCTTGCGAATCTGTCAGCTCGCGAAGCCATGAAAGTCGAGTCAAAAAATCGGTCTTTCGAATCCGTGTCGGTCTTAGCCGATCTTGCGCCAGCTTTAGTCTTTCAGTCGGTCGTTTTGGCCGAGACGATCCTCCCGGTCAGTGCCCGGTTTTTCCAAATCGATCTCTTTTTTTAGCCATGAGATTGGTAATCGTGGGTGGCGGATTCGGTGGTCTTAGGGTCGCTAAAATACTTCGAAAAAGACTGCCCGATCTCGAGATCGTTCTCTTTGACAACCAAGGCTATCACCTTTACACGCCGCGGCTCTATTCTATTCTTGAGCACGATGAGACCAATGTCAGTTTCTCCCTGCCGGAAATTGCCAAGGCGATCGATTTTCGATTTATTCATGCCGTCGTTGGTTCAATCAATCCTCGCCAAAAAGAGCTCACTTTTCGGTTAGCCGAAAGCCAAGGTGGCAAAACCGGTCGGATGAGTTTCGATTTTGCCGTCCTGGCTTTTGGTTCGAGAACCGACTTCTTTTCAATCCCTGGCATGAGAGATCACGCCTTCGCCTTCAAAACTTTTCAAGACGCCATTCTTTTGAGAGAGCACCTTGAAAGTCAGATGGTGGAGGCGGCCAAATCCCAGATTAAGAACTTGAAAAATCGTCTTCGAGTGATTGTCATTGGTGGCGGTCCAAGCGGCGTCGAGCTGGCCGCCGTGATGAAAGAGTTGATCGAGGATCATCTCCCACGATTTGGTCTTTCAAGTCAAGGTCAGGTGATTTTGATTGAAGCGGCCGATCGGCTTTTGCCTCAAATGCCAAAAAAAGCCTCGATAGTTGCCGAAAGGAGACTGCGAGAGCTGGGCGTCAAAATTATGGTTTCGACTTTGGTCAAGAAGAAGCACATTGATCGTCTTCAGACGCAAAGGAATAAGACGATCTATTCCGAGACGATAATTTGGACCGGCGGCGTCTCGGTCACCGGGCCAAAAATTAGGCCGGAGACCTGTCTTTTTGACGGGAAAGGTCGAATCGAGGTCGCTCGAACTCTGGCGGCCGAGGGTTGCTCGAACATCTATATTATCGGCGACGCCGCATCGGTTCGGGGCGGTTTTTCGGCTCAAGCGGCGCTTAAGCAGGCCGAGGTCGCGGCCGAAAATATTTATCGAGATATTTTCGACCTAGGCGGCCGAGTCGCTTATCGTCCCGGCCTTGAAGTGCAACTCATTCCCCTTGGCCGAAATTTTGGAATCGGCGTTTTCGGTCGGTCGGTTTTAGCCTCCGGTTTTATTGCTTGGTTGAGGCGTAAAGTCGACCGGCGCTATATTCGATCGCTCGGTCTGAAATAGTCGTCCGGATCGGCGATTTAATGGTCAGCCGCTAGTCGGACTGTTATTATCGGCTTGTGAGAAGTTTCGAGGAATTGCCGCTCGATCAGACTTCGGTCGTCTATCGAGCCGCTCTCGATGTCGGCTTGGCCGAACGCGAGGGCGAGCTGGTTGTTCTCGAATCCTATCGAATCAGGGCTATTTTGCCGACTCTCGAGGTCTTGAGGCGGAGAGCCAAAAAAATTTTCATTATCAGTTATCTTGGCCGGCCAGCTGGCCAGGTTGTCGAGGCTCTCCGCTTGAAGCCGGTTGCCGCCAAGCTCAAAGAGCTGCTCTCAATCGAGTCGGAACTGGTAGTCAAAAACGATCCCTTGCCTTCAAGCTATCATCTCGACGATCAGATTGTTCTCCTCGAGAACAGTCGTTTTTGGCCGGGCGAGGATCGAAATGATATTGAGCTGGCAAAAAAACTTGCCGAACTAGGCGATTTTTTCGTGACCGACGCTTTTGCCCAGTCCCATCGAACGGTTGCCTCGATCGTTCGACTGCCGGAGCTGATGCCGGCCGCCGCCGGTTATCTTTTCTTGAAAGAGTCGGAGATGCTGACCAAGTTGCTTAACCGGCCAAAGCGGCCGTTTATCGTTATTATCGGCGGAGCGAAGGTTGCCGACAAGGTGCCGGTGATCGAGTCGCTCGAGGAGATGGCCGACCGAATACTGATTGGCGGGGCGGCCGCCAATGAGGTCATCAAGCGCTCGCTTTTTCTGAATGACAGAAAGGTCATCATCGCTAGAGACGGGCCTGGCCAGACCGGTCGGCCGCTCGATATTGGCGGTCGCGCGCTTAGCCGCTTTGAGGAGATCATCAAAAACGCCGAGACGGTATTTTGGAGCGGGCCGCTTGGAGTTTATGAGAATCCTCGTTATCGCTTGGGGACTCAAAAAATCGCCGAGGCGGTCGTTAATTCCGGGAGCTTTTCGGTAATTGGCGGCGGCGACACGATTACCGCCCTTGATCAGTTCGGTTTGCTTGAGAAGATGAGTTTTGTCTCAACCGGCGGCGGGGCAACCCTTGAATTTCTGGCCGGCCAAGCTCTGCCAGGCCTCTTGGCTCTCGAGGAAAACGAAAGGCTGTTCAAATGAAGGTGAGTGAACGACGAGAGTCTTTTTCGAGCCGACGGTCAATAAAAGTCGGTCTTTTTGGTCGAGGATAACAAAGAATAGAAATCTCGCAATCTCTAGCTGGCCGGCTCTCGACTCGAACTTTAGCCGACTGGAAAATACCGACCAAGAAAAACCAGCTATCAATCGGCGATTTTGAAATCAAGAACTTGGCGGTTGTCTTTGGCCGGAAATTGGCGGGGCTTGAAAGCGGAAGCGAAAAGTTCTTGGATGTGGCAGAATTAAGCGAGCGATCAACAATCATTTTTTAGATCATCGGAGGTTTTTTGCTTGTCAACTCGAAGGAAATTTTAGCCGAGGCCTCAAGAGAAGGCTTCGCCTTGGGCGCCTTTAACACCTCGGATCTCGAGGTCAGTTTGGCGATCATCGAGACGGCCGAAGCAAATTGGTCGTCGGTCATCGTTTCGGTGAGTGAAAAGGCGATTGAGTATGGCGGGTTGGCCGAGATTTCGAAGATCGTCGAGACAATCGCCAATCGAGTTCGGGTGCCAGTTGTTTTACATCTTGATCACTCGACTGAAGTTGGACTTTGCTTGGAAGCGATCAAGGCTGGCTTTACCTCGGTCATGTACGACGGATCGAGCTTAAGTTTAAAGGAAAACATTGCCGGGACCCGAAAAGTCGTCAACTTTGCCAAAAAGAGTTCGGTTAGCGTCGAGGCCGAGATTGGCCGGATTGGCGGCCGGGAGGATTTTGTTTCCGGTAAGGTCAGACTCGCGACCGTTGAAGAGGCCAGGATGTTTGTCGAGGAGACCGAGGTTGATTCGCTCGCGCCGGCGCTTGGCACGGCCCACGGCTTGCCGGTCAAAAACGAGGCGATCGATTTTCGACTGCTTTACCAGATCGGCCAGGTGGTCAAAGTTCCCCTTGTCCTTCACGGCGCCTCAAACATCTCGGATGACGATATCAAGCTGGCCATCAAGCTCGGCATTGCCAAAGTCAACATTGACACCGAGCTTCGACAGGCTTTCACCAAAGCCGTCCGAGAAAGGCTGGCCGATTCGACCATCTATGACCCAAGGGTCTATCTTGGCGAGGCCAAAGAGGCGGTAGCCGCGGTCGTGGCGGGAAAGATGAAACTTTTTGGCTCGGCCGGGAAGGCGAAATGATTGATTTGGAGGCGATCTCGATTGGCAACGCGACCGAGGATATCTTTCTTTTTCCCGATGAAGCCGAAGTCCTGGCTCCCAATTCGACTCACCCTTTTCCCGAGCTCTGTTTTGTTCACGGGACGAAGCTCTCGGCCAGCAAAGCGGTCAAAAAAGTTGGAGGCAATGCGGCCAATGTCGCGATCGCCCTTTCCCGACTTGGTTTTAAAACGGGAACCTCGGTTTTTCTGGGCGGCGATCAGGTCGGTCGGGATATTCTCAAAACCTTGAAAGAGGAAGGGGTTTTTACAAACTATGTCTATTTTGATAAAAGGGCCGAAAGCGCCTTCTCGGTCTTACTGGTCTATGACCAAGAACGGACGATTATCTCTTATCATGGGAGCGTCGATTTTGATAAGCAGGCCAAAAAGCTGCCAAAAAAACCAATCGCTCGTTGGATATATCTCTCCTCGGTCGCCGGCGACTGGCAGTCGGTCTATCGGAAGGTGATCGCCAACGCCGCCGAGCAAGATGTCCATCTCGCCCTTAATCCCGGCATTCCTCAACTGAAAGTCAAAGCCGCCGGCTTAAAAGACATTCTTTCGCTGACCGACGTGCTCTTTGTTAATCGGGAGGAAGCGATCGAATTAACCGAGTTGCCCATGATGACGAAGACTTTGGATTTGATGACCGAACTGGCCAGATTCGGGCCGCGAGTCGTGGTTGTGACCGAAGGCCAAGAAGGCTCAAAGGCTTTTGACGGCGATCATTTTTTTGAAGCCTCGGTCTATCCCGGCGAGCGGATTGAGCCGACCGGCGCCGGTGACAGCTTTGCGGCCGGATTTTTAGGCCGGTTTTTGATTGATTATCTCAATCTCGATCATCAGCGATTTTCCGATGTCGTGATTAAGGAGGCGATTACCTGGGGCTCGATCAACTCGGCCTCGGTCATTCAAGAGATCGGCCCGATAGACGGCCTCTTGACTCGAAAGGAGATTGAGCGGCGGTCGGAAAACCGTCATCATTTTTCGATCCGATCGGAGCCGGTAAAATAGCCTACCGGCCCCCAAGATCGGAGGCCGGTTGAACCGTCATTTTCCGGCTTTCATTTCGGCAGAGGGCCATATTTTTCCACATACTGCTTCTTGTCAAGGAAGTAGCCCTTAGTCGGAACGACCGGAAAAGCTATGTCGTGGCCGCTAACATGGTGCTCGGTCGCTCTGACATGGACACTGGCTCTCTGTGTCAGATTGAAGAGGGCATGGGCAACGCCGGTCGGAACCCTGATCATCCGGTCGCTCGCTGAAATGACAACCACAGCCGACTGGCCAAAGGTCGGCGATTTTTTCCGTTGATCGAGAAGCACAACGGCCACCCGGCCGTAAGATGCTCTCATTATCTCAACCTTGGTTTCTTCGGGGTGGAGATGATTGCCCCGGACAACAAGGGGCAATACGAACTCGACCTCGTAATCGGCCGGAAAATTGCCGTCAGCCGGACCGAGAAACTGAGTCAGCTTGCCTCGTTGGTCTTCCACGACCTTCGGCGTTAAGAGCAAAACGCCTTGAATCGTTAAGCCATTGTTATTTTTCGAGACCTTCGACACCGAAATCACCTCGCTAAATTTCAAAATATCATCTAGCCTTAAGTCAGGTTGATCTGGTTTAGAGACGGAAAGCTGACTGAAGGATGTCTTTATCCTACTTTTTCCTACTTTTTTGTCAAATTATGAGGTCAGACAAGAGAACCAGAGCCAAAGTTTCGATTTCGGTCCGGCCGGATCTGCTTTTCGAACTCGATCGGCAGATAGATGGTCGGACTATCCGAAATCGCTCACAGGCTTTTGAGCGGGCAATCGAGGTCGGTCTTGGCTTGAATCAAGTAAAGAAGGCTTTAATCTTGGCCGGCGGTCAAGGAAGGCGGCTCCGGCCGATGACTTTAGAGTTGCCGAAACCCTTGATGCCGATTCAGGGCAAGCCGATAATCGAGCATCAAATTGAGGCCCTTCGCCGTTCGGGAGTGGAGGAGTTTATCGTTGCCGTCAGCCACCTTGGTGAAAGAGTCAAAGCCGTTCTGGGCAATGGCTCGCGGTTTGGGATCAAGATTGAGTATTTCGAAGAGAGAAAGCCCCTTGGCACGGCTGGCTCGCTCCGACCATTGAGGACTAAACTCGATCAAGCCTTCTTTATGTTGGCTGGCGACGTTCTGGCCGATATAAACTTTTCCGATCTGGCTCGATTTCATCTCAATCACGGTTCGATCGGAACGATCGCGGTTCGGAGCGTGAAAGATACGGCCCGATTCGGCGTGGTCGTTATGAGTCGAGATCGGATCGTTGACTTTGTCGAAAAACCGGTGGCCGGAAAGGAAAGAAGCAACCTGATCAACGCCGGCATCTGGGTCTTCAGCCCCGAAGTGACCAAGTATGTAAAGGCCGGAGCGACCTCGATGGAGCGAGAGATTTTCCCGGTCTTGGCGCGGGAGAATCAGCTTCGAGGCTACTTTTTCTCGGATCAATGGTTTGCCGTTGACACGCTCGAGGTCTATCAAGAGGCAATAGAAAGCTGGAACAGTCAAAACCTCTCACTTGGTCAAACCTAGTTTGGTCTCTTGCCAATTGATCTTCCTCCTAGTCTAGGATAGGTTTATGATCAGTGTCGTACCTCGAGTGATTCGGGGCGTTTCTTTCTCAGTCAACGGCTGTCTTTTGAAAATCGGGGCGGAGCGGTCTGGAGCTTTCTCTGGATTACGCCCTCTGATCCAAAACTGGCAGCCGCTGATCGAGGATTCTTACCAAACGGAGGTGAAGGATAAATGGCAGTTAGTTTTAAGGCTTCTGCGCCAACCAGAGCATTTGATTGTGGCCGCTGGGGCGATGGCCTGGGTGAGTCGCCGGAAAGTCCCGATTCCTTTCTTCACAACATTGCTTTTTCGCTCAGGGCTCGCGCCACTTTAGAACCTCAATTTAACGATGGTAATTCTGGTCCAAGCGGAAAGCTGAGTCGCAAAGTGCCGCTCATCGAGGTTTCTGCGCCCGATCTCCCTTATGAAGGCAAGTTTGAATTTGGAGATACTAGCTACAAAACACCGATCCGGCTGATCGAAGCAGCTGTTAATCGGATGCGGCCGACTAGATCGTTCAAACTCTCAGTTCACTCTGACGCGCCCCGTGGTTGTGGTTTGGGTGGATCAGCCGCTCTTTCAGTCGCGATTGTTGGTGCAATATCGGCTATGGAGCAGCGTCAGCTCCACCCGAAGGAGATTGCTCAACTTGCCAGAGAAGCTGAGACCGAGGAGCTCAAAGAGCCTTGTGGTTGGCAGGATCAGATTGCCGCGGCATTTGGTGGCGCTAACCTGATCCACGCGAGGAGTGGAACAATTTTCATTGCCAATCAGCCAATAAGCCAGGAGATGATCAAAATGATCGCTCGTCGACTGATCATCATCTTCGTTGGACCTCGCCAAAGCTATGACATCCATCGGGATGTGATAGCCCGTCTCGGCCAGGGAGATGAAAAGGCCTGGAGGGCAATTGGGCTTCTTCGCCAGGTGGGACTTGAAGCGGGTGTAGCTTTTTCTAGAGGCGAGATCGATAAATACGCAGATTGTATCAATCGAACGTGGCGGGCGAGCTGTGACCTCTCGCCGAAAGTCTCAACTCCTCTCATTGATTCTTTAGAAGAGTTTGCCAGAAGCCGTGGTGCCCAGGCTTTTCTGGCTAACGGCGCCGGTGGCGGCGGGAGCGTTGGTGTCTTGACTGAGGAGGGTCAGGCCGAGCGGTTGCGATCTCTTCTTGATACCTGGTTGACTGATCAACGGACCCGGGAAACTGGAGACAGTTGGCCACGGATCCTTGATTGTGAGATCGACCAACGCGGTCTGATCGTTGAACGATTCGAGTCCACTTAGATGCCAACAACCCTGAGCCGGAACATAAGTTGCCGGTTCAGGGTTTGTTTTTTTTGAAAAAAGAGCTAGACTGGCGGGCAATGCCAATTTTTTCCGAGATCGAGGAGCTGCCGGATTCGCGCCTTTCGGCGATGATGACGGTCGAGGGAGAAGAGCTTGAGACAGTCAAGGCCAGGATTTTCCGCGATTTCTCAAAGAGTCTCTCTCTTCCCGGTTTTCGAAAGGGCAAGATTCCTGAATCAATCGCCCGGAAGGAGATTAGCGAGGGAGAGTTGATCTCGAAGGCGGTCGAGACGTTAGCCGGCCAGAGCCTCTCTTTTTTGGTTCGAGAAAGAGCCATCATCCCCGTCTCGGAACCGAACGTTGACCTTTCCGAAGTTAAGCCGACCAAGATTGCTCTTCGGCTCGAAGTTGAAGTTTTGCCGGAAGTTGATCTTAAGCCGCTGGAAGAGCTTTCGATTAAAGAGAGTTCGCCCGAGCCGGTTACCGATCAAGCGGTCGACAATCTTGTCGCCGTTGTCCAAAAACGCTCGGCGACATTTTTAGATAAAGATTCCGGTTCGGTCGCGATCGAGGGCGATCGGCTTGAAATTTCTTTCACCGGCGAAGTTGACGGCCAGCCGGCTCAAGATCTGACGAGTGACAACCACCCTATCATTCTTGGCGAGACGCCGCTTATTAACGATCTCAAACTGGGTCTTCTCGGCATGAAGGTCGGTGAGAAAAAGGAGATTAAGGTCTCCTACCCGGCGGATTTCCATCGGACGCGGTTGGCCGGCAAGAAAGCAAAGTTTTTGGTCAGTCTTTTAAAAATAGAAAGCCGGAATCTGCCGGAGGTTGACGATCGTCTGGCTGAAAAACTCGGTTTTCAATCGCTTCTGGCAATGCGTCGAAAGTTCAAGGAAAACTTGGAAAACGAACAGCGAATCATAGCTCGTCAGAAGACCGAAGCCGAAGCGATCGAGGCGATTCTCAAAAAGATTGATTTTCCTTTGCCGACAACTCTTATCAAGCGGGAGATTGACCGTCTGGTTGGTCGAGCTAAGTCGGAAATTGAGGCGACCTCAGGCAGTCTTCTCTCTTACCTCGAAAATCGGCAAAAAGACCTCTCGACATTTCGGTCGGAATTGGAACCGGTGGCCAGAGGGAATCTCAAGCTAAGTCTGATCGTCAGCCGGTTTCTGAAAGAGACCGGCAAAGACGGTCGGATCACTAAAGACGACAGTCAAACGATTTTCGCCGAGGCTCTCTCGGACATGGTTGATCGGATTACTCGGAACGAAAAATCTGATAAATTGAAACTTGAGAAAAGAGATGATCAAACTGACTAGTCAGCAGCTCGTCCCGATGGTCCTTGATAAGACCGCCTTTGGCGAGCGGGCTTACGACATTTTTTCGCGTCTCTTGAAGGAGAGAATTGTCTTTATTGGCGGCCCGATCGGCGATGAGGTTTCGAACCTGGTGATGGCTCAACTCCTTTTTCTCGAGGCCGAAGATCCGGAAAAAGATATCTCCCTCTATATCAACAGTCCGGGCGGAGTGGTGACGGCTGGCTTGGCCATCTACGACACGATGCAACATATCAAGCCCGATATCTCGACGATCTGTATCGGCCAAGCCGCTTCGGCCGCCGCCGTTCTTCTGTCGGCCGGCGCCAAAGGCAAACGGTTCGCTCTTCCGAACAGCCGAATCTTGATCCATCAAGTCATGGGAGGAGTTGAAGGTCAGGCGACCGATGTTGAGATTCAAACCCGGGAGATGCTGCGCGTCAAAAGACAGGTCAACAGCGTTCTGGCCTTTCAGACTGGCCAAAAAACCGAGAAGATCGAAAAGGACACGGAACGGGACTTCTATATGTCGGCTCAAGAGGCGAAAGACTATGGCATTCTTGACGGGATTATTTTACCCAAAAAGATCGGAAAAAAGACTCAAAAAAGCTAACCCGTTCCCTCATTTTGAGAGGTTCGAGCTTCCGAGACTCCGTCCGAGGTGATGTTTAACCCTTTTCCTTGATGAGGAGAGTCCGCTTGACTGGCTTTAGCGCCAACTGCTTTAGGTCTGGGCCGAAATCTCGGACAAGAAAATTTCCCGCGGGATGGTTTATCTTCAAAAAAAGAGAGACATATTGGACTCGGAAAAACTTGGGAACAAAGGAAAAAGCCCGCTCGATTCCGGCCAAACGTCGCGCTCTCGCGAGATCGAACGCTTGAGGCCAAAATCTGATCGCGGGTCAAAATGAGAGCTTTTTGGTCGCGAGATTTAGCCCTGGCTTAGTCGAATGACCGGCGATTGGGGAAAGACCGGAAAACCGCCTTAGATCAGTCGTAAACCGCCGCCCCTCGGCCGCTTTTTTAGACTGTCTCGAAATCGTCCCAAAAAGCCGCTTGTGTTTCGAACGACCGGCCTGTCAGCCTAGGTTCAGACACCTCGTGGAGACTCCATCCTCAAAATGGCGGGAGGGAAAGTCGCTTTAAAAAAGGAGT
>CAYJQE010000004.1:18279-52269 GCA_964372245.1 uncultured Candidatus Saccharibacteria bacterium | reverse complement strand
GAAAAACTGGCTTCGTCAAACGAATTTGATGAAATCAAATCGTTTGTGGAAAAAATTGGAACGAACCGCCGCCTGCTGAATAGAAAACTGATTTTTGATTTTGTCCGTCCGTTTGATTTTGTGCCGAAATATACGGAAAAATGCGAGCGAAGCCCCGCCGTAGGCGGGGCGAGCGAGCAGGCAAACTGCCCGCAAAATCCGTTAAGTTTCGTATGGTCGGGGATACCGGATTCGAACCGGTGACCTCGCGGCCCCCAGCCGCGCGCGCTGCCGCTGCGCCAATCCCCGGCTGTCATCTCATCTGTCAAAAATCCTTCAACTAACCGCTGAAAATGCTGAAGACGTTTGTGCCTCGGGTCAGCCAGCCGAAAAGCTGCAGCAGGGGGTCCATCAGCGAGGCAAAGATTGAGTAGCCGGAGAAAGATGAGAGCACGAGAAGGCCAAAGAGGATCGGAATCCCGAGTTGTTCAAAAGCCAGGCGACTTTCCCAAGGTAGGAATACGGCGATGATTTTACTTCCGTCGAGAGGCGGGATGGGCAGGAGGTTGAAGGCTAGAAGAATCAAGTTGAAGCCGATAAAAACATTGAGCGCCTGATAACCGAAAGTCTGCAGGAGAGCCGGATTCTGAATCGCGGCGAAGCGATAGGGCAGACCGAGCAGGAAGGCGGTCAAGAAGTTGGCCATTGGCCCGGCTAGGGCGACATAAAGCTCTTGAGTTTTTTTGCCCAAACGCAGTGGGTCCACCGGCACCGGCTTGCCCCAGCCGAAACCGACGAGCAGGAGGAAAACCAGACCCCAGGGGTCGAGGTGGACTAGGGGGTTTAAGGAAACTCGGCCGAGTTCTTGAGCTGTCGTGTCGCCGAAAAACTTGGCCGAGTAAGCGTGGGCGAACTCGTGAACGGTGATAGCCAAGGCCAGGGCGGCAATAAAAACCACGAATATCCTTGGGTCGAGACAGGCCGACCCAAGCAGCGGGAATGACCTTAAAATCGAACAAAGCGCTTCCATCAATTGAAGTTCTCTAGTTTCGCTGTTATGATGATCTTTAAATCCGACCAAAAATATCATAGCAGAGAAAAGAGATCACCGATGAGGATCTGTTCAAAATGCGGCAAGCGGGCGATGAGAGCCAATCTTGTCTCACATTCGCAAAGAAAAACCCGCCGGCCGAAACAGTCGAACCTTTTTTTAATCCGGACCGAATCCGGTCGGATCAAGATTTGCGCCAAGTGTCTAAAGAGGCTTCGAAATCCTCGGCCGAAGAAGGGGAGAGTTAAGGCTTAAGACTGGCGTCTAATCTCTTCACACGAAAAAAGCCCCGAGCGGACTCGCGGGCTTTTTTCGTTTTTGGCTTACTCTGACTGGCTCGAGCCAGGCGCGGCCGATCTTTCAGCCGCCAGTTTTTCCTTAAAGCAGCTTTCGCAGAGAACCTTAGTCGGGTCTCTCGGCTCAAAGTTCACTTCACCTTTGTTGCCGCACTTCGCGCAGGTTATTTCATACCTGACATCGCTTCTTCGTCGCTTGTCCTTATGACTCATTCGGCAGTCCTTGCACCGTTTGGGCTCGTTTTCGAAACCTTTCTCGGCGTAAAACTTCTGCTCTCCTGCAGTGAAAACGAACTCATTTCCACAATCCTGGCAGGTCAGGTTCTTATCCTGGAACTCCATGGGTTTTTAACTTCTCCCGGTTTTATGATACTTAGACCAGTGTAGCACAAGTGTAAAAATAAATCAAGTCCCCTTACCGTTCCGGCAAAAAGGCTAGCCAAAAGATCTCTATTTTGCTAACCTTAAGCTCGATGAAGAGTCCTTTTGGGGGCCCGGATCACCACGCCTTCTTGCTTCTTGGTCGATCTCTCGAAGAGTCTCAAGAGGTCAGGCGTTATTTTGCTCTGGATGAGGATGTGATCATCGAGCGATTTTCAGGCGCGGAGCTTGGTATCGAGGTCGTAAAAGAGCTCCGGCGGCGCTACCTTGCCCGGCCGCCCTTCAAGCCGACTCTAATTCTCATTGATTTGGCCGATCAGATGTCTCAAGAGGCGGCGAGCGTTTTGCTCAAGCTCTTGGAAGAGCCGCCAAAAAATCTCAATTTTCTTCTTCAGGCGAAAACCGATCAGGTCTTGCCGACGATTCAATCGCGCTGTTTAGTCAAGCGGCTGGCTTTGAAAAGCGATGGCGCTTGGGGTGGAGGGCTTAGCCTGAAAAAGATGCTCTCCATGAGTCGGCTTGACAGGCTCTTGATGGCCGAGAAAACGAGTAAGGCCGAGGCTCGGGATTTATCCAAGAATTGGCTGAAAGAGCTTGAGGAAGATCTCCGCCTCTCGCCGGATCAAGTTCGATTGAATCTCCTCTCGAAAGTTAGACGGCTGAACGGGCTCGCCGACCTCAACTTAAACGAGAGGTTTTTTGTCTTCACGCTTTTTCGCTCATTCGAAGGAGGGGAAGGTGGCTGAAACACTAGCGATTGTCCTCCTGGCTTTGGTGGTCTATCTTGTCCTTCGACGATTGCCGGAAGCCCGACTCGCGCTCTCACTTCAGCCGGTCAAAAAAACCGCTCAAGGAGGAAAGGTTATTGAGCCGCCAGCCAGCCTGCCGGAAACAGTCGAGAAGCGGTTCGAAAAAGGTGAGACCGAAGAGCTGGCCGAGGATCTCTTGCCGGAAATTAAGTCCGCCCTTCAAGAAGCCGACCATTTTTATTCAAGAGGCGATTACCGGCGAGCGGAGGAGAGCTATATCAAGATCGCGGCCTTAAATCCGAAAATCGCCCTTGTTTACAGCCGACTAGGCTCGATCTACATCAAGCAGAGCAATTTCGAGGATGCGAAGGAATCGCTCGAGGAGGCCATGAAACTCGATGAGAAAAATCCCGCCGTTCTTTCAAATCTTGGTCTGATCTACTTTACTCAAAGCAAGTACAACGAAGCCTTGAAATATTATAGCCTTGCCCAGAGGAACGATCGCGGCGTTGCCGCGCGCTATGTCAGCCTCGGCTTGACCTACATGGCGCTTCGTCAATACAACAAGGCCGAGCAGAATTTTCGGAGAGCCCTGAATCTCGAGCCAGAAAACCACGATCACAAAAAGCTTTTAGAAGAAGCAAAAGCAAAACGGGCCGAGCACGCGCTTGGCTCTCGCCGTCGTTAAGACCTATTTGGTCGGCTTGACCGCGCCGGATTCGAAATCCCTGACCGGAAATTGGTTCGACCTCCAGCCCCGCCCGGCCCTAAGGACGGTTTCCGACGACCATCGGCACACTCTGGGTCCTTTGATGGTCAGATCTTCTCTCTGTCGGAGCGGTCGTCAGATCCTTCGGGATTTTCATCTTCCCAGCCTGGGCGGGCTTGACGGTGGTCGAGAGGCCTTGGTTCGCGAGTTGCCTGTCAACCGGCGGAAGATAATACTCGACTTTCGGGGGTGAAACCAAGCTCACGGAGCTTTTTTCGGTCGCCCCTTTGATCAGAAGACTCATTTTGACCGCCGCTTATTTTGCCATCTTGCCCTGCCGGCAAAGCTGTTTGGCGCTCGGGATGAAGAGAGCATTTTTTTTGGGGCTGGCTTTCAAACCCCACAATTTTTTCCGCGAGCTCTTTTTCTTCTCGGCGATAGAAAGCCCTCTGCCGCCTTAAACCCAGGATCTGTCAGTTCATTCGCCCACCCGACTTTCAGTTTGATCCCTCGGTCTTTTTTGCTAATCGTTTCAAAATCTCCGCTTAAGACCTTGTCGTTTAGAAATCTGGTTTAAGATCGGGAAACGAGCTCAAAGATCGGAAAAAGGCGATCTGTTTTTTTGGCAAAACCGGAGAGCCGCTTAAAAAGACCGACTGCCGCTAAAATTTGGCAGGGCCGCGAGGAATTGAACCTCGGAATGCGGTTTTGGAGACCGCCGGTTTACCACTAGCCTACGGCCCTAATCGCTAAACAGCCGGTCAAAGACCGGATAGTCTCAATCTACTTGATTTCTTTATGGAGGGTAACCTTTCGCTCTCGCGAGCAGTATTTTTTGAGTTCGAGCGGCTCGGGTCGGTTAATTCTGTTTCGTTCGGTTTGATAATTTCTCTCTTTGCAACTCGAGCATTCGAGGCTGATTAGAATGCGATTGCCTTTTTTCGCCATATGATTTCCCGATTAGTTGGTTTAAGAGCGAGGATTGAGATGAGCTCCGGATGAAACTTGACTTGGGTTTTGAGCTTGATCGGCTCAAAACCCAATTTCTGATGTGGAGTATTTATACAACAAAGTTCGAGCTTTGTTGTATTGGAGCCTAGAGCGGGGATTGAACCCGCGGCCTCTTCCTTACCATGGAAGCGCTCTGCCACTGAGCTATCTAGGCCGACCGCATAAAGAGCTTTGACTTTCGATTTAGCTTAGCCAAAACAGAGCGTTTTAAAAGGAGGAGCGGGTGATGGCCTCAATCGGGTTTTCTCGTCGAGCCGAACGGAAACCAAAACCTTGATCCGACTTGGTGGTGGGAGAGGGATTCGAACCCCCGAAGGCTTACGCCACGAGTTTTACAGACTCGCCGCTTTGAGCCGCTTGCATATCCCACCCTCCGGCTAGAGCGGAAGACTTTGGTTGATCGTTAATCGGGGAAACCGGCATGTTTGGGGCTCTAAAAAAGCTTAATCCATTCGAGCAAAAAACCCAAGCCCATCGCAATCCGGGGCGTTTTTTACTTCTCCGCCAGAGGTCATTTTGTCAAAGAACCCTGGTCAAAGGAAGCCGTCGCGTCTTGCCGCCAGCCCACGAGGACGAGCGGTTTCGGAGAAAAACTCGTCTCGCGCTTCACGCTTTGCTTGCCGCGAGTATCGGTTCTTAAGCCCAGAGCCTTACTCTGGAGCCGCCCGTCGGACTTGAACCGACGACCTACTGTTTACAAAACAGTTGCTCTACCGCTGAGCTAGGGCGGCGTCCGGTCAAACTATATCGGAATTAAGCCCTAATGTCATCACTTTAGCAAAAGAAGGAAGAAGAGACAGGGCTTTTGGCGATGGCTCCGGATTGTTGGCCAGCCAGCCGCCGCTCGAGCGATTTTCGCTTGCTCGATGAATTCAAAGGATCGGCTCTAGCCCTAGGTTTTTCCCGGCTTGCGATTTTCGCGATTTCTCCTTATCATTATATGTGATGGTAAAGGTGAGGCGGGTTTATCGCTCGAGGAAGAATCGCATGATTGCCGGCGTGGCCGGAGGAATCGCCGAGTATCTCAATGTTGATCCGACAATCGTCCGACTGATTACCGTCGGCCTTTTTATCGTCTCCTTCGGGGCGCTTACTTTGCTCTATATTTTTGCCTGGCTGATTATGCCCGAAGCGCCGGACTGAAGATGGAACAGCGGTTTGAAGAGGTTCTCAAAGAGGTTAACGACCCCGAGCTGGGGGTGAATATTATTGATCTCGGCTTGATCTACGGTCTTGAGAAAAAGGGTGATCAGGTTGGAGTAGAGATGACGATGACGACTCCGGCCTGTCCCTACGCCTCGGAATTGATAGAGAGGACACGAAAAGCGATAATGGCCCTTGAGGGAATTAACGACTGTAAAATTAAACTGACTTTTAAGCCGCTCTGGACGACGAAAAGAATGTCGGAGGAGGCGAAGTTTAAGTTGGGAATCGTTGACTGAATTTTTTTGGTATAATCGAACCGTCAACCTGGAGTAAAATCTTGGGTTTTAGACCCCGAGCTTTGATTATTTAAGGAGGGTTTTTATGATAGGCGAAGATCAAAACGGAGTCGCCGGTCAAGCGGACGACTCCTTGCCCGGCCGGCCAGCCGGTTCGAGTCCGGCTGACCGACAGGCCCCAGCTCCGACTGGGCCTAACGACCGGAGCTTGCCTGCCGATTCAATGGCGGGAGACGGGCCAGCGGCCTCGCCGCTTCAAGACTTGGATGTGAATGATCCGGCCTCAAAGCCGGCGCCGACGGCGGACGGTCAATCACTTCCGATATCGCCGCCGCCGAGCGCCTCTGGCGCTTTTTCTCCGTCCGCTCCAAGAGCCGATAATTCTCCAAGTTCCGACCGATCGGCGGCGGTTTCGCCGGTTGGCCTGTCCGGCTTCGGCTTGTCGGCCGAGTCTCCGATCGGCCAACCAGCCGAGACTGCTCCCGGTTTGCCTCCCGAATCTCGGCCGGCCGCGTCGAGCCACGAATCGTCTCCGTCCCAGCCGGTCCGCGCTGCCAGTCAGCCGGTTGTTCCGCCAGCCTTGAACGACAATCAGACTGGATCTCCGGATCGGGCCGAAGAGGAAACTGGCGGCAGCCCAAGGCTGGCGATCGCCATTATTTCCGGCCTCTCGATCTTGATCGTTATCATTTTGATCGTCATCTTTCTTGTTCGCTGAATGGCGGTTTTAAATCTTGATTAATCTCGATTGGCAGGCCTTTCGATTCGGACTTTAGGGCTAAAAAAACTTAAGGACATGACTCAAGAAAAAGCCAAAGTCCTCTTGATTGTTCTCGACGGTTTTGGTCTTTTGGCCCTTGAGGAGGGAAACGCCTTTTTTCAGGCCAAAACCCCCTTTTTTGAGGGCCTGATCGCTAGTTCGCCCTCAACCGCTCTGCACGCCGCCTCGACTGAAGTCGGCCTCTCTTGGGGCGAGGTCGGCAACTCCGAGGTCGGTCATTTCAATCTCGGTCTCGGTCAAGTTGTTTGGCAGGACTTGCCAACGATCAATCAGGCGATCGAAAGCGGTGAGTTCAAGAAGAACCCGGTTTTGCTCTCGGCCGCCCGGAACGCGGCCCGAAAAGGATCGGCTCTGCATCTGATCGGACTGATCTCAAACGGCGGCGTTCACGCTCACATTGATCACCTTTTGGCCCTTCTCGAATTTGCCAAAAAGCAGGGGGTGAAAGAGGTTTTGATTCACGGCATTACCGACGGTCGAGACACCGGCCCGAAAGACGGCCATCAATTTGTCGAGAAGATCGAGCAAAAAACCGAAAGTCTGGCCCTCGGCAAGATCGCGACTTTAAGCGGTCGTTTCTACGCCATGGATCGAGACAATCACTGGGATCGCATCGCCGTCGTCTATCTCGCGCTGACGGCCGGTCGGGGCGAGCGGGCCGACTCGGCAAGCGGGGCGCTTGATCTGGCTTATCGGCGAGGCGAGAGCGATGAATTTCTCAAGCCGACTCTCATAAAGCCGAATTTTCGGCCGATTGCCAAGTCCGACTCGGTGGTTTTTTTCAACTATCGAGCCGATCGGGCGAGACAGTTGACCCGCGCTTTTCTGGCCAAAGATTTTAACGATTTTAATCGTCAAGACGATCTTTCGGACAAGATCTTCTTCGCGACGATGACTCCTTACGAATCGGACTGGAAGGTCAAGGTCAACATTGTTTTTCCGCCCAAAAAGATCGAGCCGCCGCTCGCCCGAGTTCTCTCCCAGCATCGGATCGCTCAATATCATGTCGCCGAGACGGAAAAATACGCTCATGTCACCTATTTCTTTAACGGCGGCGAGGAGAAGCAGTTTCCCCTTGAGGACCGAGAGTTGATTCGTTCTCCCAATGTCAAGACTTACGATCTCAAGCCGGAGATGTCGGCTTTAGGCGTCAGCCGGAAATTGACCGCCGCTCTTAAGGCCGGCCGGTACGGTTTTTTGCTGGCTAATTTCGCTAATCCCGATATGGTTGGCCATACCGGAGTTTTGGAGAAAGCGGCTCTCGGTCTTGAGGCGGTGGACGGGGCTTTGGCGGTGGTGGTTAAGGCGGCAAGCGAGGGCGGCTACACGACTTTGATCACGGCTGATCACGGCAACTGCGAGCAGATGATAAATCCGGAAACGCGAGAGATTGACAAAGAGCACACCGTCAATCCGGTCCCCTTGATCGCTGTCCCGCCAAACTCTCTGAAAGACGGTCAGGCTCTTTCAGCCGATCTGAAGCTTAGCTTGTCCTCGATTCAGCCGGTTGGCGTTTTGGCCGACGTCGGTCCGACGATTCTTGATTTTCTTGGCCTTAAGAAGCCGCCGGAAATGACTGGCTACAGTTTGCGAACCACCCTTGGCCTCTAAGCCTGAAAGGCCGGTCGGCCGTTTTTTGGAGAGGCGGCGGCTTTTTTCAGTCAAGACATTTAAGCGATTAGGTGAGACAATAAAAAAGAAAGGAGGGAGATGGAAGACGAAGACGGTGGCGAGTCTCAAGGCGAGTCAAAGGCTGGCTACGGCAAGAAAGGGATCGGTTATTACCTGGTCGTCTATGTTCTGATCGGTCTGGTTGTCTATGGCCTGATCTACTATTTCTTGGCCAACCGAAAATCGGGCGCGTCCGACGAGGCTTCAAGTCCGGCCGGCGTTTACTCTTACTGATCCGACTCTCCGACTGCTTGGACGGTTGAGAAAGGCCAAAGATGAAGTCCTCTTTGAAGTTTAAGGATTGTTTTGGTTCTTTGGGCTTGGCGGTTTTTGTCTTTGGGTTGATCGTTCTCGCGTTCGCGCTCCTTTCTCTCCGTTCAAAAACGGCGGTTGGTCCGTCCGGCTCCCCCTCGTCCCTTAGGGAGGAAGCGATAAGAGCGGCGGTTGAAAGCGAAAGAGGGGATTATTATTTTCAAACCGCCCGCCCGCCCGCCCCTTTCAGTCAAGAAAATTGATCGGCGGTTTCCGGCCTGTTAGTCTTGAGTGGTAATGGAGGGAAGACTATGAATTGGCGGCTCGGCTTTTTGGCGCTCGTCTTCGGCTTCTTGATGATCGGATCGGCCCTGGCTGTCTTTTTTCGCTATCCCGAGGGCGCCAAAAACCAGGTTTCTTTTGAGAAAGATGTCGCTTCGGCTCAAGCGACCGCCTCTTCTTGGGGTCAGACTTGGCAGGTCAAAAGTTGTCGCCGGGTTACCGATGGGCCTTCCGGACGGTCGGTTGATGTCGGCCCGCTCTCCTATGAGGTTAAGGGACTGGTTAACGACGGGACAAACTCCATTTCCTACCGCGAACTCTGGCAGGCAAAGGAGTTCTTTGAATTTGGGGCGGAAGCGACTTTCACGACAAGCAACTGCGACTCTTTTCGCATCCCGTCAGCCGGCGATCTTGGCGTTCAGGGGCAGTATTTTGCCGTCAAGCTTTCAGACGGCGGTTTGCCGATCAAATATTTTTACTCGATTCCAAAACTCTGGCAGGTTTGCGGCTTGGTCGGAACAACGCCGGTCGCAAAAATTGATGATCCGAGCTGTCCGAAACCGAGCTGAACTGATTGACCGATGACCAGAGACCGATCTCGAACCTTCTGGCGGTTCTTGGCGGCGGTATGCGGTCTTTTTTTGGTGGTCTTTTTGAGTTTGAGAGCGGCCGCTCAAGTCCCGCCCGGCCAGTCGGTCCTGTGCCTTGTTTTCTCCCGAAACTGCCAACTCAAGCCGCCGGAAGAGCGGGAGGAAGGCGATCCCGAACTGACCCAGTCGATCAGCCCGAGCGTTGTTGCCGCCGAAGAGGGGGCGATTTTACGACCGGTTGAGGTCAGGATAATCTTTAGTCTCCCAACGCCGGGCAAGATCGGAGGCGAGTGACAATCTTGAGCAAAACCGGGTCAATCTTTCTCGGGCTCTTTTCAATCGCTTTGATCTTATTTTTGGGATTGGCGAAGGCCCAGTCGGCAGGCGGTCTGATTGTCGGTTTCTCCTCCCCGGTTGGCGAGGTCAAGGTCAACGAGCCCTTTTTGGTCGAAGTCAATCTTGACTTTGTCGGCCAGAATCAGACTCGAAAGCCGCTCGACATTCTTCTCGTTTTGGACAGCTCGGAATCAATGAGGGCGAAGGAAAAGATTGACCGAGCTAAAGAGGCGATCGCCTCTCTGGTCGAGACAATTTCCGCCAATCAACCGACCGGTTCGAGCTCTAAAGACCGGATCGGATTTTTGACCTTTGGCGACAAAGCCAAAATCTTGACCGAACTGACGACCGACTATCGCTCGATCCTCGACGCGCGAGAGCGGATTGAGTTTTCCGGCGATTCCGATATCGCTAGCGGTCTGCTTTCGGGCAACGGTCTGCTTTCGAAGGATCGGCCGGAGGCGATCAAATATCTTTTGCTCATCGCCGACGGCGCTCAACAACCGGCCGAGCCGAAAAATTGCGGAAAGCCGCTCTCGCCGACCTGTTATCTCTCGGCTTTAAGCTCGTCTGTCACGGTTGATGTTTTTTCGCTCGGCGGTCTTTCCGAACTCGATCTCAAACTTTTCGGGCGGATCGCGGCTCATCGAGGACCGGCCGGACGGGGCTTGATCCATCATCTCTCCAATCCCAAGGGCCTGCCCGGTCTTTTTCAAGCCGAGGCCGATCGCTTGATCGAGCTCGGCTCGAAATCTTCGGCCGCCAATCTTCAGGCCGAGATTAAGCTTGAAGCGGCCTTCGATTTTAAGGCCGGACTTTTTTTGAACGGCCTGCCGGTCGAGGCCGAGGTCGAGGGTCGGAAAAATTATGATTTGCAAGGCAAAACTTTGATCGTCAGCAATCTGCCGGCGATGAGCAACGATCAGAGCCTAAGGCTCGGTTTTCTGGTCAGGACGAATGTGGCGGCCCCCGATCAGGCCGTTAATCTTCAAGATTCAAAACTGACCTTCCAATCGCCGACCGCCGGTTCGGTCAAGTTGCCGATCCTGAAAATCTCCTCGCTCACCGAGAAAAAACCGGTTTGGGAGCTTCAAGATTTTTTGCCGGCCGAATTGAGCTACCTAGACGGGACGAGCGTTTTGGACTGTGGCGGCACAGGAGTTTCAGAGCCGAAAAAGACCGATCTTCAGAGCGGCGGAGAGAAGATCGAGACGGTTTTGAGCTTTAGTCTGCCCGAGGAGTGCCTTGGTCGGGAGAGTCTCGCGCTGACCTTTAAAGCGACCATTCCGGCTGACCTGTCTTGCAACACTCTGGCTGAAAATCGAGCTCGGCTTTTGAGGAATTCGATCTTCGCTCCTCAATACAAGGCGCCTGAAAGTCTGCCGCTCGAGGCCGAGGCCAAGGCGCTGATCAAGTGTCGGGATATCGAGGTCTCGGGCGACATCTTCTCAAGCGGCGAGATCAATAATCCGAATCTCAAACTTGAGCCGTGGGATTCGGGCATCGCCTCGTCGGGCGGAAAGATCTCGGCCGGCGAACAGCTCAACGCTCTGATTAGGCGACCGCTCTCTTTGGGCATTCTCTCCGGCCAGAAGATCGAAGGTTATCAGATTGATCAAAACACTCTTCTTGCCTGGGACAAGGACGATCCGACCAAAAGTCGGGCGGTCGATGACTCGATCAACCGGCTGCTTAACGAGAGGGCGGTCGAGTGTAAAATTGACTTTTTGACCGGCCGGATCAATTTCAAGAATCGAAGCGCCCTGCCGACTTGTCAGCCCGGCCGAATCGAGCCGGAAGGGACGGTTTTCTCGATCGGGGGCGATCTTCGGGTTAAAGATCTCGAAGTTTCAGACGGTCGGGCGACCTTTATCGTTAACGGCGATCTCACTCTGGTCGGCGATTATCTCCGACTCTCGAGCGGCCTCAATCTTCGGCCGAATATCGGGTTTATCGTCCTCGGCGATATCGAGTTTTTGCCGCTCGAGCTCTCAAGCTCTTTGATCTTTGAACAACATTTCGCCGGCGGTTATTTCTCGACCGGCGAAATCCGGTTTAACAAAAAGGGTCTTTCGATCCCGCCGCCGGAAAAGACTCCGGCCGTCAAAATCGTCGGCAGTCTGGTCGGCGCGTCGTTTGATTTTTCCGGCCGGCGATGATCGGTCTCTCTGATCGGCCCGCGTCTTTCGACAAAATTTGCCTTAATAATTTGATTCCATCAAAATGGAGGTGAGGATGAAAAAAGTTCTTGTCGTAGTTTTACTTCTCTTGATCGTCGGGCTCGGTTGGCTCTTCCTTCAAGGGAAAAAGGCGGTCGAGCCGGCGGAATCATTTTCCGGCCGGTGGGAGGCGGGGGGGATTTTTGGCTACATCGCCGAGGTCGAGGATAACCAGTTTACGATCGAGCGGGCCGTTTCCAGACGACCGGAGTTTTACGCTTACCAGAGGACTGGTCAGTCCCAGTTGGTCAGATTTGATAACAAGACCGTTTTTCTCTTTCAGACGAGCGCCGAGGCCGCGAGGAACGAGTTGACCGATCTATCAGCCGCCGATCGAACGGCGCTCGAACCCGGTCTTTCGGTGATCGTCAACCCCCAGCTCGAAGTTTCGGCGGACATTCCGGTTCGGGCTCGAACGGTCGTTTTAGGTCCCCATATCACCGAAGGCCTGATCGAGTCGGTCGAGGGCGATATCGTTTCGGTCAAGACCGATCTTTCGGGCGAGTCGAGAAAGATTGATCTTGGTTTTGAGCCGGGAACCAAGGTCCAAAGCCGACTCGAAGTTGGCGCTCGGCTGGCGGTTTATTCTCTCGAGCGGCCGACAACCAACGAGACGGTCGTTGCCGATTTGGCGGTCGGGCTGGTTCCGGCCGAACTAGTCTCGGCCCTTAGGAATCGGGAGGTTCCGGACGACAGCTTTCTTGAATCGGGGATCGAGGTTGATCCGCCCTATCTCTCCCGAGCTTCTGGTTTGCCCGGTCTTCGGGTCTTGGCCCAATCGGGGTGCGGCGCGATTCCTTCTGGCTCGGTCTGCTTTCCGGCGGAAAGTTTGGTCATTCCGCTTGACAACCAGCATCAGCGGGGACTCTGCTCCAACAACAAGGGCAAAGAGTTTTATTGCCCGGCCGGCAAGAGCACCTGGAAGATGCAAAAGAGTTTTGGACTGGCTCACGCCTTGACCCGAGCCGGCGTTCCTTTGACCCGATTGCTCGACGACGACGGCAAGTCGCCGGCCGAGTTCACCCTTTCGACCAGTCAGGCGAAAAAGGGCGAGATCTATTTCGGCGGGCCCTTGATTGTCGAGGCCAAATATGGGCCGGCCATTGAAGCGATTAGGAATCAGTCTCTAAACGGCGAGAAGTTTTTCAAAAATCTGACCGTTACCAAACTCGTCTCGCCGGCCGTTGTTCCCAACGATCGAATCTGGAAAATTGACCGACCAAGCCGGATCGCCGTCTTCAGCGATCGAGAAGGAGAAGTTTTCGCTTTGGAGGATATGGCGATTCCCTATACCTTCTTTGATCTCTCTCTCGCAGGGCCGAGCGACCGGACGGAATTTTGTCGGAAAATACCCGGTCACCCGCTCTGTCCTCCGGGGGAAAAAGGGCGTCCTCCAATCACCGCCAATAAGCTAAAAGATTACGACTTTCTGGTTTTTATTGACGACGATAACGCCCTCCCTTATGTTTTGAGTGAAAAAGAGCGGGCGGTCTTCAGAGAGTTGAGCGAACAGACTCGTCGTCACCTCGTCTTTTTCTCGGCTTTGGGAGCGGCCAACAAGATCTTCTCGCCCGAGCTCTTTCCGGGCGCGGAATGGGACTATAACTGCGAAGCTCAATCAATGACCGCCAAGCCCTTCAACGACAGCTACACCCAGTACGGCGCTCGGGAGAGAGAGCTTGGCAAGATTGACTGTAATTATCGGGAACGGCCGGCCGAGCGGTTTGTTGATCATAGTCAGGTTCTGGATTTTCGCGAGTTCATCCGGTCTCACACGAATAATCAGATCAAGACCGCCGGCAGCTTTTTCGTTCGAGCGGTCGCCGGCCAGCCGACCGGCAACATTACGGCCACAATCTACGACCCCTCCGATCCCTCGATCTATCTTGCCTCGAATGATTTGAAAGATCGGTTTTTCTACGGAAACCTCTTTCTCGGCGGGGCTCGTGAGAGCTCTGAAGCCCTGGCCAAGATCGAAATTGATTTATTTGGGGGGACGGAAGAGAGGATTGAAAAAATAGAATTAGCCCAAGGCTCGACCAAAGAGATCGAGGCTCGACTGGCTTATCGGCTAAAGCTTGTCGGCCAAGATCGAAAGTCGGCTCTCCTTAAATACACTCTGCCCGCGGGCTTCGATTTTCCCTTTGGCAGCCTTCGAAACTCGATTCTGCAGGCGCCGGCCGGCGGCGGCGAAATAGGCTGCCAGCTTAAGGATTCTCTGCCCTCAATCGCCCAATCGAAGGACGACGACCGGCAGATTCTGACCTTTGAGCTTGAAAAGGGCGAGCTCTGCGACAACAACGAGATAAATATTATCAGTCTGCCAATAATCGTTTCAGCTAAAGCCTGCAATCAGCGACCCTCGCATCAGGTTGAGATCTCGGCCGAGGCCGTGACCGGAGGCTCAACCTCCCGTTCCGAGCCGGAGATCGCCGAGGCGAGTCTTGAAGTCGTGTGTCCGTGACCAGGTGTGTGTCGTGAACAAGCTGAAGAGCTAAAGCCAAAAAAGCCAAAAAACGTTCTTTTGACTTTGCAAAGCGAAGACCCCGCGCCTTTTTCTGGCGGGGGGTCTTTGGGGTCGCGCGAATTTGGTCAATGTCAGGGCTGCGCGAGAGCCGGTCCCGTCCTAAAGGACCAGCTGTGGCAGGCCAGGCCGGCGGTCTTTGGCCGGACGATCGCCGTGTACTCGGTGTTCGGGTTCATCGACCATATTGTGGTTCTGAACGTAACGAGCGGGTTGTCGGGATCGTCCGTCAAGTTCTCCCAGCGGGTGCCGTTCGTCTCGACCGCCAGGCCGGTCAAGGTCTCCTTAAGCTCGATCTCGAGCGCGCGCTGGTCGAGCGGCGCTCTGTAGTAGACGGCAATCCAGCCAATTCTCCCCCCGTCTACCACTTCTCCGGTCCCTGGAAACGTATCAAAGGGCCGGAGGCCGGCTTGTTGTTCAATCGGACAGTCGGGCTCCGGCTCGGGCGGCTTTTTCTTGCCCCCTTTTTTCTTCCGACCGGTCTTTTTGGCCGGTCGCTTTTTCTTTCGGCCGGATTGGCCGTCCGGCCTGTTTTTTCTCTCAAAACTCTCGGTCCGGCTCGAGAGTTTTTTTCGGCCGGTCATGCCGCCGCAACCGGCGATCATCAGGCAAAAACAACAGAGAACTAAGGCAATCATTCTCATACACACCACTCCTTTTCAAGGTTTTCTCGATCAGTTAGATTATCGTTCAACTCCTCTTGGCTTGTCAAGTTTTTTGAGCGTGCCATACTGGGATTGGATGAGGAGAAAAATTGGCCGGTCGGCTGGTAAGATTTTGGGTTTTTCGATTCTCGGCCTCTTGGTTTTGGTCCTGCTTTTCTCACCGGCCCGGGCCCAGACCGAAAATCCCTTCGCCGAGGCGAAGTTAAAGCTTGAGGCCGCGCCGGGCCGATTGACTCTCGACTATAACCTGACTTTGATCGGCGAGCTCAAAGAGGCCAAACTTGTAGTCGAGTTGCCGTTTTTCGTCGGTTATCAGGCCGGTTCGGCGACCCTTAAATGCGGTCAAAATGTCGGGGAGGGTCCGACCGCGAGCCAATCGGAGCCGGTGGTTTACAAGGGCCTAAAGGGAGATGTTTTGACCTGGCTTTATCCCGGCCAGCTCAAGCTCTGCCCTGGCGGCGGCCGGCTTAGTTTCAAGTTTGATCCCTGTCGGGAGACGAGGGAAAAAATCACCGCAGAACTGTCTAGTCTGGTCGAAACCGGCCAAGATCAAGCCGGAGCGGCCTCGGGTCTGAAATCAATCGCCGTCAAGTGCGCCGGCGACGAGTTTTCGCTCGAGCTGCCCGCTCGGCTGAAACTCGAGCCGGCCGAGGGAGGGGATATCCCGTTAACCGTAAGCTCGAAAGATTTCGATGGCAAGGTCAAGCTTTTTTTGCCGACCGCCGACTGTCCCTCCTCCTCGGCCGGTTTTTCGGTCTCGCTCTGCCTTAGCGGCGATCAGTCGGTTGAGATTAAGCCCGGCGAGCGAAAGACTCTCAATCTTCAACTCTGGGCGGGAAGTTCGGCCGAGGCTAAAGATTATTCTCTGACCGTCCGGGGGGAGGCCGAAAAGAGTTCGACCGTCCAAGCTCAAGCGACAACCGTCGCTCAAGTTATCAGTTTTTCGCTCTCGGTCGAACCCGAGCGCCACCCGACTATCGCCGCCGGCCAGACCGGCCGATTCAGCCTTTCGCTTCGGCCGATTAACGGTTTTGACCGAAGAGTTTCGCTTACGCAAAAGGCTGTCTCGCCGGGAACTGCCGGCTTGGGCGTTGCGAAGATCGAACCGGCCGAGCTTTTGCTCGACGGCCGCTCGGTTTCGAAAGCCGACTATTCCGTCCCGACCAACAACCAAGCCGCCGGTCAGACCTACGCTTTGATGGTCGAGGCCAGGTCTAAAACCCGCCTCTTTCCTCCTCATGCCAGCTTGGTCTCGATGATCCTGCCGGTTCAAGCCCAGCCGCCGCCCCCTCCGGCCTTTCGGATTCGCGTTGAACATTCAGAATCGCTGCTCAAATCGCCGCCGCCCGGTTTCGCCGAGTTTGTCGCCCCCGGTTTTCGGGAACGGGCGCCCTAGTCCGGATGAGAGGGGAGCCGATCAAAAATCGCCCGGCCAAAAACCGGAAGAGGCTGGAAGTTAGGGGAGGGCGCGGTTTTTCGCTCGGTCTTTGATCTTTCTTCAAGCCGACTCTATAATAACAACGAGGAAAGTTTTTCGGTTGACGATCTTTCGGGTTAGCGGCTATACTGAAACTTAAGCCAGTAATTGAGGAGGGAATTTGGCCGAACAGGCTCCGGTGATCGACCTGCCCAGTCCGAGCGCTTTTTCCGGCAAGGATCTGGCCGACCGCTTGTTTGTCGCGGCCGCCGTTTTGAGCGTGCTCGGTCTTCTTTCGCTCGCCGGTTCTTTAGTTTTCGCTCGTTTTGTCGTTAAGCGGTCGCAGCCAAAACTTGATCTTTTGGTCTCTCGGATCGAGAGCCTGAAAGAGACCGAAGACGAGGTCTCGAAGCTTTCGACCGCCCAGAAGGCCTTTCTCCAAGCGGCCGAACAATCGCTGATAACAAGCTCTCTTCTTTCCGATTTTGAAAAGACCTTGGCGCCCGGCAATCGGCTTGGCTCGTTCTCGCTTGACGAGACCGGCCGCCTAAGTTTGGAAGGCAAGGCCAGCAATTACACCGCCCTTGCCACCTTTGTCGTTCAGCTAGAAGATCGGGAGCATTTTTCCGATGTCGTTTTAGTTTCGGCCGCCTCCGATCAATTGTCCGAGAAGTCGGTCAATTTCAGTCTCACGGCCGAGGTTGATCTTGCCGCCTACGAGGCTCAATTCCAGAGAGAACTGGCCGCCGGAGCCGGTCAGTCGGATGAGACCGGGCAGATTTTATCGGCTCCTAAAAATCAGTCTTTTGGCCCTTCCCCGGGCTTTGAGGATCAAGAGTCAAAACCGGCCCGGTCTCTGCCGGCGGCGAGCGAGCAGCCAACAAGATGAAACCGAGAGCGCGCCCGAAGCTGATCAATCTGCCAGTCGGAGCGGTTATCGTGGTTTTGGTTTCTTGGTCGGTCAGTTGGTTTGGTCTTTCCGGCTTCGTCTCGAAAGCTTGGCTGAAAAAAAAGACGCTCGATTTTGATATTGTCAGAGCGGAGGAGAAGGTTTTGCTGCTCGAGGAGTCGAAGCAAAAAATTGAGCAAAACCGGTCGCTTTTGGAGAGGTTTTATCTCGCCGCGCCGGACAACGACGACAGCGCCAATCTTTTAGCGGCGATCGAGGCGATCGCCAACCAGAGCGGTGTCTTAATCAAGTCAGTCGCGCCGCAAATCGCCGATCAGACCGGCCTTTCACTCGGTCTCTCGACAGTCTCGACCTATCCTCAACTCAAGCTCTTTTTGACCGGTCTTGAGAAAAATCTCCGGCCGCTCGACGTCAATCTGATATCGCTTGCGCCTTTGGAGACGGTGGTTGACGCCCAGCTTCAGATCAAGGTCGCCAAAGCCGCCCTTCAGGTTGAAACGGCAGCCGCCGCCGATCAGACGGAGGAGCTTTAATGACCAAAAATCCCGGCAGCTTGATTGGAGCGATTGTTTTGATAGTTGGCTCGGTCGTCGTTTTCGGCCTGATCTTTTGGTCCAGGGTCAGAGTTCCCGACTCGGCGATCGAGGGGGTGGAAAGCCGAATAACGGCGCTGCCAAGCGTCAGTTTCGAGGGCCAAACGGTTGATCTTTTGAACGGTCGCCAGGTTATCGGTTCGATTCCGTTGACGGCCGACAAGAATAACTTTGGCCGAGCGAATCCGTTCTCGGCCATCTAGGACAGCCCGCCGAGCGGCCGGGGGTTAAAGCTGATGGCGGAAGAAACAATCCTTGAGGTCCTTCATCGCCAAGGGCGCTTGGCCAATGTTGATTTTTCGCGGCTCAAGGCCGATCGTCTCTCGAATCGGGAATACGAAAAAATCCTTCTCGACCGAGGCAAGGTCACTCGGCGGGAAATTGACGAGGCCTACGGCGGCCTTTTGAAGTTGCCCTTCGTTGATCTTCATCGCCAACCGATCGAGCCAACGATCGTCAAAGCCTTTCCGGTCGAGCTGATCGAGCGGCTTCGAATTATGCCTTTCGCGATTGATCATCAGAGTCTCAAAGTCGCCGTGGCGCGGCCTTCAAGGCTGAAGGCCGGCGCGCGGGGCATACTGACCAGGATTGAAAAAGAGAAAAATATCGAGATCGAATTGGCCGTCACGAGCGACGACGCGATTGATTATGTTTTAGCGAGGCTTAGTCTTAAAAGAGCCGATCTCTCAACGAAAAAAATTTCGCCCGAGACAAAAAATTTGATCAGCGACGAGGTCGCTTTGAAACATCGGCTGGCGGTCTTTGAGGTTGGGGACGGTGTTCTCAAATTGGCGACCGATTATCTTCTTAATCCCGAGCTTGAGTCGGTTTTGGGCTCGATTGCTAACCGACTTGGGAAAAAGATCGAGCTCTTTTCGGCTGACACGGCCGAGATTGACCGTCTGCTGACGGGCCATGAATCAGAGTCGCCGCCTCCCAAAAAGATCGAGCCGATCTCCGATCGTAAAAAGGCCGAGCGGGTCGGCTTCTTTGCCCGACTCTTTGGCGCCGATCGTCAGGCTGAAGATCAAGCCTTGGAAAAGCTGGCTCCATTTGGCCAATCGGGAAAAGCCACTCTGACGATTGATCGGGTCTTGCATCAGGGCGAGCCGCCCCTCGCGGTTAGGAATCAATCGCTTGACGCGGTGGCTGTGAGTCCTCCGGCCGGCGGTCGGGCGTTAAAGGTTCAAAAAGCCGATTCAGACTTTTCGGAAGAGACGAAAGCGAGATCGTCCTGGCCGATCAAACCAAAGATCGAGAGTTTGGCCAAGGAAAAAACCGAGGTTTCAAAGGACTCAAAACCGAAGACCGAAAACGATCTTGGCTCGATGCTTTCCAAGCCGATCACTGACTTAAAGCAGCTAGAGGCGATCGTGAGCGAGGCGATTATCCCAAAAATCGTGGCTGGTCTGCTCTCCTACGCTCTCGATCGGGCGGCCTCGGATATTCACCTCGAAGTCTACAAAGACGACTTTCGAGTTCGGTATCGAATTGACGGTCTGCTCCACGATATCATAAGCCTGCCGCTTCCGCTTCACGCCCCGATCGTCAGCCGAGTCAAGATTCTTTCGAACTTGAAGATTGACGAAACCCGGGTGCCTCAAGACGGCCGATTTGAGATTCTTTTCGAAGGTCGGGAGATTGATCTTAGAGTCTCTTCCCTGCCGACGGTTCACGGCGAAAAGATTGTTATGCGGGTCCTCGATAAGACCGGCGGAGTGAAGACTCTTGACGGGCTCGGGGTTGAGGGCCTGGCCTTGAAACTCATTCTCTCGGGCGTCACTCAACCCTACGGCATTATTCTGGCCACCGGCCCGACTGGCAGTGGAAAATCAACGACCCTCTACGCCATTTTGAACAAGATCTCGACCGAAGATGTCAATGTCGTCACTCTGGAGGATCCGGTTGAGTACGAGCTTAGGGGCGTCAATCAGGTTCAGGTCAAGCCGAAGATCGGCTTTACCTTCGCCGAGGGTCTCCGGTCGGTCCTTCGGCAGGATCCGAATGTTGTTCTGGTCGGCGAGATCAGAGATCAAGAAACGGCTGTTTTAGCCACCCACGCCGCCCTGACCGGCCACCTCGTTCTTTCGACCCTTCACACCAACGACGCCGCCGGCGCCCTGCCGCGGTTGATCAATATGGGAGTCGAGCCTTTCTTAATCACCTCTTCAATCAATCTGGTTATCGCCCAAAGATTGGTTCGACGGATCTGTCAAAAGTGTAAAGAGCCTTTCGAGCCGGCCGAGGAGACGAGAGCGATGGTCGAGACCGAACTAAAAGCCATTCCCGAATCGAACCGGGACGATCGGGCGCGGGTCAAAGAACCCCTGACCTTTTATCGGGCCAAAGGCTGTCGGGAGTGCAATCAGGGCTTCAAAGGTCGGCTTGGCATCTATGAGGTGATGGAGATGTCGGAAGAGATCGAGAGATTGGCGCTTTCGAAGAGACCGGCCTCCGAGTTGAACGAGGCGGCTCGGAGACAGGGGATGATCAGTCTCTTAGCGGACGGTTTTATTAAGGCGACACATGGCTTGACGACAATCGAGGAGGTTGTCAAAGAAGCGGGCGAGACCGAGCTTGAGCCGAAATCGGTCGCTCTCAAGGAGGCCGGTTGATCTTCGGCCGCTGTCTTGTATCCTCTCCCCGACTTTTGTAAGCTGAAGAGAGTGGAAGGAGGGAAAAAGAGATGCTGAATTCGACACCGGCCTTGGCCCACCTCTTGGAACAGGTGGTCAAGCTTGGCGGCTCCGATCTTCACGTCGTCCCGGGCGTCAAGCCGATGATCCGAATTGACGGCAGTCTTCGGGCGGTTGAGGATCAGCCGGTGGTCACGGTCGAGGAGGCGGAATTGATGTTGACTTCGATTCTTTCCGAACAGCAGAGGGGGCTTTTGCCAGAAAAGAAGGAACTCGATCTCTCAATTCCGGTCGGCGAGGCCCGTTTTCGGGTCAATGTCTTTCGATCTCAAGGCGCTCTGGCCGGAGCCTTTCGACACGTGCCGAGGGAGATTAGGAATCTTCGCGAGCTTGGGCTGCCGACGATCATCGAATCTTTCGCCCGAGCCGGTCAAGGTTTGGTTTTAATCACCGGTCCGACCGGTCACGGCAAATCAACGACCTTGGCCGCGATAGTCGAGATTATCAATACCGAGAGAAACGCCCGGATCATCACGATTGAAGATCCGATCGAATATATCTTTGATTCAAAAAAGAGCGTTACCAGCCAACGGGGACTTGGTTCGGACACCAACTCTTTCGCTCGGGCCCTTCGCTCGGCTTTGAGAGAGGACCCGGATGTCGTTTTGATTGGCGAGATGAGGGATCTCGAGACGATCGAGGCGGCTTTGACCATTGCCGAGACCGGCCATCTTGTCCTTTCGACTCTTCACACCAACTCGGCGGCTCAAACGGTCGATCGAATCATTGATTCCTTTCCGGCCGTTCAACAACGTCAGGTCCGACAACAATTGGGCAATGTTCTGTCGGGCGTCGTTTCTCAACGACTGATTCCGAAAATTCAGGGCGGTCGGGCCGCCGCCGCCGAAGTGATGATTGCCAACTTCGCGGTTAAAAACACGATCCGAGAGGGCAAGACCCATCAGTTGTCGAATATTATTCAGACATCGGCGGCCGAGGGCATGATCGCGATCGATAAAGTTCTGGCCGAGCTGGTCAGCCGCGGCGAAATCACGATTGAAAGCGCTCTTCTTTGGGCTCAAGATCAAAAGAACCTCAAGACGATGATCTATTAGCAGGCTCAAAAGATGTTGCCTCATGTCAAGAACGGTCTTTGGACGGTCGGTCGGAGCGGGAGGGGGAGGCGATTGGATCGTTATTTTTCAGGCTCGGAGACGTTAGAGCCTGGATCTGATCTGACGAGATGAGCCTTTTCGCTTACAAAGCCAAGAATCAACTTGGTGAAATTGTTGTCGGTCAGGTCGAAGCCGAGGATTCGAGAACGGCCGAGGAGGCGATTGTCGCCCATCGGCTTGTTCCAATCTCGCTTGAGGAAAGGATCGAGCTTGGTCATGGTTTTTTCTTGTTCGGTCGGGTTCCGGCGAAGAAAGTCTCTATCTTCACCCGTTCGCTAGCCACCATGCTTTCGGCCGGTTTGCCCCTGGTCCAGTCGCTAAATTTGATTCTTGCCCAGACCAAGCATCGGATTATGGTTCAAGTTGTCGCCAATGTCGTGGCCGATGTCGAGTCGGGTCAGCCATTTTCAAAGGCGATCGGTAAATACTCGGCGGTTTTCGATCCGGTCTACGTCAATATCGCGAGAAGCGGAGAAGCGACCGGCAAACTGGCCGAGGTTTTGGCGGAATTGGCCGAGCAGATCGAGGCCGAACAGGAGTTTCTCTCAAAACTGAAAGGCGCGCTCTACTATCCATTTTTCATCGTCGTCGCGATGTTTGCCGTCGGTTATATCGTGATGACCAATGTCATTCCCCAACTGGCCGAGATTTTCAAAGAAGCCGGCGCCTCGCTCCCCCTCGTCACTCAAATTTTGATCGCCGTTTCTGATTTCACGGTCGAGTATTGGTATCTTGTGATCGTTGGATTTCTCGGTTTGTTTTTAGGCGGCGGTCTGTTTTTTCATTCCGATTTTGGTCGGCGACTGCTCTGGCGGGCTCAACTTAGAATCCCCGGTTTAAGAGGGTTGATGATCAATGTTTACATGGCACGTTTCTCTCGAGTTTTCAGTATGCTTTTAGAGGCCGGGGTGCCGATTATTGAAACCCTGCATATCGTTTCCGAAACGATGGTCAACGATCTCTACGTGAACGATATTATGACCGCCGCTTCGGAAGTCGAGCGAGGCATCCCGCTATCGGTCGCTATCAGCAAGAGCGTCTATTTTCCGATTATGGTCTCTCAACTGGCGGCGGTCGGCGAGCAGACCGGCTATCTTTCAGAGATGATGGCGAATTTGGCGAAGTACTATGAAACCGAGGTTTCGGAGAGAATCAAGGGTCTGACGTCCGTGGTCGAGCCGGCGATCATCGTTCTTCTGGGTTTGGGAGTCGGATTGATCGTCTTCTCGGTCATTATTCCCCTCTACAGCATCGCCCAGTTTCAGTGACGATCGCTTTTGATTAAGACCTTGCCGCGGACTAGCCCAAACGGCTGGTTTAAGACGGGCTTTTTAGGTTTTTCGTTCCGGGATTTAAGAAAGAAACCGTCTTGATCGCCCGCTCTTGACAACTTATTTTGATCTGCGACTATGAACTTAGGATGATTAATATAATTTCTCAAATAAGGAGGAAAGAAAATGACCAAGAGGTTGAGGGGCTTCACTTTGATTGAGCTTTTGGCTGTCATAGCGATCATCGCTCTTTTAGCCGGGGCCATTCTTCTGGCGCTCGGTCCGGTTCGGGGCAAAGCGAGGGACGCTCGGCGAAAGACCGACCTCAATCAGCTCCAAACCGCCCTTGAGGCTTTTAATGACGACAACGGTTTTTATCCTAAGGCTTCTGGCTCGTTGACCAGCGATCGGAGCAATCCGAACTGGATCTCCGGACTCGCGCCGAAATATCTGAAAGTCGTGCCAAGCGATCCGAAAGAAGTCGGCACAGGCACTGTTATGAGCTCTGCGGACACCTATCGCTACACCTATCAGAGCGACGCGACGGGCGGTAAATATATGATCGTCGCCCGACTGGAAAATCCCGACGACAAAGAGCGTTGTGGCCTCGCGAAGTACATTACTGTCACCGGCGGCAGTCTTTGCGGACCTTCTGGCCATCAGACACAGCTCTATCTCGTCGGCTCGAACTAAGTTTATCTCCTCGGCCCTTTGGCGCTGAAGGAGGCTCTGGTTTGGCTTTTCGGTCTCGGGGCTTTTGGCCTCGGCCTTGTTCTGGGTTCCTTTATGAGCGTCCTGGTTTATCGTTGGCCGAAACTAGAGGGCCTGGTTTCCGGTCGTTCGCGGTGTCAACATTGTCGTCATAGCCTTTCTTTTAGCGATCTGATCCCGATTATTAGCTTTTTTTGGTTGCGAGGACGGTGTCGCTATTGCCGAAAAGGTCTTGATATCAGCTATCCCGCGATCGAGCTCTCGCTTGGGCTTGTATATCTTGCCAGTTTGTTGGTCTATCAGCCAGGAACGGCTCTCGATTGGCTCTCCCTCTTTCTCCTCTTGGTTGTCCTCTTTTTCACCCATTTTATCTTTTGGTTCGATCTTAAGTATCTCGAGATGCCGACCCTCGCTCTCTGGCTCCTGGCTTTTTCGGTCGGTCTTCTTGCTCTCTTCGATCAAAGTCTTTGGGGCCTCGATTTTAACTTCGCTCGATCGCGAAGCGATCTTTTTTTCGGTCTCGCCATCGGCGGGCTAACGCTTGGCTTGATCACTTTTTTCTCCAAAGGTCGGGCTATGGGTTCGGGCGACGGCTACCTAGCGGCGATTTTTGGTTTTCTCCTTGGTTTCGAGGGCTCGATCTTAATGCTCCTTCTGGCCTTTATCGTCGGTGGAGCGGTCGGCGCTTTCTTGCTAGTCTTAAAGAAGCGGCAAATGAAAGACCGGCTCGCTTTCGGCCCCTTTCTGGTGATCGGGTTCTGGCTTATGGTCTTTTTTGGTCAGTCGCTCAAAGGTCTGTTCTTTCTTAGCTAAGCTTGATGATAGTTTTAAAGGTTAAAAAGTTAGTTGGCTACACTTTGGTCGAGTTATTGGTCACGCTTTCGATCTTGGCTTTAATGGCTTCGGTTGTCGTTCCCGGTCTCAAGCCTTACAACCAACGAACGCTTCTCTTTCAATCGGCCGAGACGGCCAAGGCGGCGATCCTCGAGGCCCGGACTTACGCTCTCTCGCCCCGAGGTCTGCCCGGTCTTTCTCCGATCAGCTATAAAGCCGTTTTTCAGAAGCCGAATGGTTTTGAGATTATCGAGCTGGTCGAGTTGAGCTCAAATCCGGTTGAAAATCGACTGGAACAGGGGAGTTTTCCCGAAGGAATCTCGATTGGCGTTAGTTCTCCGAATCGGCTTGAGATCGAATTTAGCGCCGATGGCGGCGGCCGACTGCTTCGTCCGATTGGCGGGACGGAGTTTAGTCTTTCCGGCTTTGGCGAGGAAAAGAAAATTTTGATTTTCGAACAAGGCAATGTCGAGATTCGGTAAACAAGAGGGCTTTGGACTGATTGAGGTCCTGATCTCGGCCGCCATCTTGGCTGTCGTTGTCGGCGCCAACGTCCTTTTATTGACCCGAATTGGTCTTTCAGGCTCATTCGTTGCCGCCGAACTGACGGCTATGAAACAAAATGGCTCGAATCTTGAGGTCGTCAGGAATCTTCGGGATACGAGTTTGATTGATCGAAAGGTCAATAGCTACGATAGCTACTTAACTGTTGATCGTTCCGATCCGACCAAACACTATTATCCCTGCTCGGACGATGGGGGGGCGCAAAAATGCGACCCGAATGAAACCGTTCGCAAGCTCGTTCCGGGCGAGTTCAATTTTGAGGCCAATGGCATTCCGATGAGATCCTTTCTGACGGTTGAGGAATTGCCGGCCGAAGGTCTGGGTAAAGACTCCTGTCCGGCCGGGCCGCCAGTGGCCGACTGTTTGAAAGTTACCTCGACGACCGAGTTTACCGTTCGAACGAAGAAAATTTCTCGGAGTCTCTCGACCTATTTGACCAACTGGCGATTCTAAAGCGAGAAGTTATGAAGCGAAAAATCAAGTCGTCAGAGGGCGGATTTACACTGATCGAGATCTTAATCTCGACCGCGATCTTCTCCGGTCTCTTGACGGCCGCGACCGGCTTTTTAGTGCTCTCGGTTCGGAGTCAGGCCCGGGCTGGTCTCGAGCGGACCGTCGCCCAAAGCGCCCGGTTCGCCCTCGAAAAGATCGAGCGCGAGTTTCGAAGTGTTGGCGGGATCAAAGATTCTTTCGGCCGGAAGCTCAAACCGCCCTTTGAGATCTCCGGCTTGACCGGACCGAACTGCCAGCCCGAGAGCCATCTAAGGGGGCCGGTCGGCAATAAGCTTGTTCTTTTTGACCAAAATGGCGACATTTTTTTCCGTCGGACTATCGAAACCCAAGTTGACAGCTCTAAAGAGAGAGCCAATCGTCTGATGATGAAAACCGAGACCTTTGCCGATCGAACACTGGCCAATTTGAAAAAAACAGAATCATTCGATCTTCTCGACCCCCGAACTGGAATGGTTGATCTTGACGGAACGCCGGATGAATTTTGTGTCATCGGTTATCAACCGACGGCCGGTTCGGCGCAACAGCCGTATGTTATTATTAAATTGAAGCTTGCCAACCGAGATTTTGTCAATTTCAAACCGGACAAGCAGGTCACGCTTGAGCTAAAAACAACGCTGTCGTCAAGGGACTATCAATTCAATTAACTTCGAGGCTTGATCATGAAAAAGACCGGCTTTACCCTGATTGAACTGGTCATAGTTGTCTCGGTCATCTCTTTGATCGCCGGTCTTTCACTGGTTTCAGTCAACCGTTTTCGGGTCAAAGGTCGAGACAGCGAACGAAAAGCCGATCTCTCGGCCATCAAAGCGGCGGTCGAGCTTTACTTCCAGACCAATAGAAAATTGCCCTGCTTTTCCGATCCTTCAAGCTGCCAAGGCGGCTGGTCTCGGGTTGGCAGTCTGAAGGGTCTAGGTGGCCTCTCGGTTCAAGTCATGAGCGATCCGATTGACGATCGGCGGCCCGGTCAAAAAGCTCGGGACAGTTTTTCCGATCCGAACTGTCCGGGTTACCTTTACGGCGTCAACCTTAACCGAAAGCCGCAATATGTCATCTTGTCCAGATTGGAAAACGAAGACGATCCGGAGGCCAAAAAACGGAAAACCGATTTTGACATCAGCCCCGGTCTTAAGGCAAGTTCAAGTTCCTCGGTGACTGTAACCGACGGCCATTGTCGTGGTTCAACTTACAATTATTGGATTACTGGCTGAAACCGGTTTCAAGCGGTAAGTTGAGATTGAAAAACGAGACGGCAAACTAAAAGGGCTGATTCTGAAACCCTCGCCTGAAGTTCTAAAGACTGTGTTTTTGGTTTCGATCCTCTTAATCGCTAAGCCGGTCAAAAAAAGGTTTTTGACTGAAAGGGATTTTGGATGATAAAGATTTATTGTGACGGCGGCGCTAGAGGCAATCCAGGCCCGGCCGCGGCCGGAGTGGTGATTGAAGGCTTCTCGAAAGAGCCGATCGAGCTTTCAAAATATCTTGGCCGGCTGACAAACAATCAAGCCGAGTATCGGGCTGTTTTGCTCGCCCTCGAATGGCTGACCGTCAATCTCAAGGACAAAGGCCTGCCCGTTGGTCTTTTTCTCGACTCGGAACTCGTTATCCGTCAGCTCAAAGGCGAATATCGAGTTAAAAACCAAGAGCTAAAAGCCCTCTACCGAGAGGTTCAATCGCTGATCAAAGATCTGAAAAATCTAGCGGTTTTTCATCTTCCTAGATCAAAAAACCGGAGAGCTGATTGGCTGGTCAACCGCGAGCTCGACCAAAGATAGTTTTTACAAATTGTCCATTTCGGTTTCGAGATCTCGGACGCAGTTTGCTAAAATCTGCTAGACTGGTCAAGAAATGACTCGACTGGCGGCGAAAAAAGACGACCTTTTGGAGCTCGAGGCCAACCCGGATTTTTCCGAGCTTGAGCGTCAAATCGGTCGGTTCTGGCGTGAGAAGAAGATCCGAGAAACCTATCTACTGAAGAATCGCTCGGCGGGGAAACGATTTTCTTTCCTTGACGGCCCGATCACGGCCAACAATCCGATGGCTATCCATCACGGTTGGGGCCGAACCCTAAAGGACCTTTTTCAGCGGTTCTTCACTCTTCGCGGTTTCAAACAACGATACCAAAACGGATTTGACTGTCAGGGCCTTTGGGTCGAAGTTGAGGTTGAGAAGGAGCTGGGCTTAAAAAGCAAGAAGGAGATTGAGAATCTAGTCGCCGGCGACGTTGAAGCCTCGATCGCCAAATTTGTTCAGTTTTGCAAAGATCGGGTCATTAAATACGCCAAGATTCAAACCGAGCAATCGTTGAGGTTGGGTCAATGGATGGCCTTTGACGACGAAGCGCGGTTTCAACGATTAAAAAAAGACGATTTTTCCGGCGCTGGTTCTTATTACACATTCGATCCCAAGAACAATCAGGCAATCTGGCATTTTCTCAAAGTCTGTCACGAAAGAGGCTTGATTTACAAAGGCGCCGACGTTGTCCCTTGGTGCGTTCGGTGCGGAACGGCCATCTCGCAACATGAAATTTTAACCGAAGAATATCGGCAGGTCGTTCATACCGCCGCTTATGTTCGTTATCCTATCGTCGGTCGAAAAGGCGAGTACCTTCTCATCTGGACAACGACGCCCTGGACCCTGCCGGCCAATTCGGCGATCGCTGTTGATCCAAATCTCGAGTATGTCAAGGTTCGAGATGGCGGCAGTATATACTATCTTCTTAAAGCTCGAGTCGGGTCGGTTTTACCTAAAGCTAGAATAGTCGAGAGTTTGCCGCGAGCAGAACTGGTCGGTCTTAAGTATCGAGGTCATTTCGATCATCTCCCGGCCGTCAAAGCGGTCTTGACCGGGAAGGACCACCGGGTTCTGGCGGCGCGAGATCTGGTGAGTGAAAAAGAGGGGACCGGTCTGGTTCATATCGCCCCCGGCGCCGGCAGAGAAGATTATCAAATCGGGAAATCGAACGGTCTCTCGGTTTTGTCGCCGCTCGACGAGGCCGGTCGATTTACCCCCGGCTTTGAGGGGCTCTCCGGTCTTTCGCACGATCAGGCTTCAGAGAGGATCTTGGGGCTTCTCTCGAACGATATTGTTTTGAAGGAGTCCTTCAGTCATCGCTATCCAACCTGCTGGCGATGCGGGCGAGAGCTGGTTTTCCGGCTCGTTGACGAGTGGTATATCAAAATGGCACCCCTTAGAGCCGATCTTTCGGCCGCCGCCAAAACGGCCAAATGGCTGCCGGACTGGGGCTTGAAACGAGAACTAGACTGGCTGAAAAATATGGACGATTGGTTGATTTCCAAAAAACGTTATTGGGGTCTGGCTCTGCCGATCTATGAATGCTCTTGTGGTCGAATAACGGTTGTCGGTTCTCTAAAAGAACTTAAGGAAAAAGCCGTCGCCGGTTGGTCGGAACTTAAAGGCCGGACGCCCCATCGGCCTTATATTGACAAGGTCGAGATCAGATGCGACGGGTGCGGCCGGCCGGTCTCGAGGATCGCCGATGTCGGCAATCCTTGGCTTGACGCCGGGATTGTCGGCATCTCGACCCTGCCTGAAGACTGGCGGCCGGCTGATTTCGTGGTCGAAGCCCTGCCCGGCCAGTTCAAGAACTGGTTCTATTCTCTTTTGACGATGTCGGTCGTCCTTGAAGGTCGTTCGCCCTTTAAGACCCTGCTCGGCCATGGTTTGGTCAGAGACGCTAAAGGTCGGGAGATGCACAAAAGCGCTTCAAACGCCGTCTCTCTCGAAGAGATCGAGGATCGAGTTGGAATTGACGCCGCTAGGTGGTTCTTTGCCCAATCTCGACCGGAAGAAAATCTCAATTTTGATTTCGACCGCCTTGAAAAGATTGAACGACGATTTTTTCTGATTCTTTGGAACTCCGTTCGCTTTTACCTTCAGATCAGGTCTCGGAACTTTTCAGACCCGACTGAAAAGGAGGCGGCCGTTCTTGATCGGTTTATTGTTTCGAGATTGAATCAAGAGCTCTTGCTAGTCGAGAAAAGCCTGACCAACTTTGAGGCGCGATCGGCCGCTCTTTCGCTTGAGCGATTTCTGATTTTTGATCTCTCACAGTGGTATCTTCGCCGGAGCCGGAAGCGAACCGACAAAAGTTTTCAAGAGACTCTTTATCGGGCGCTGAAAACCAGCCTGATTTTGCTCTCGCCCTTCGTGCCTCATCTGTCCGAAAGGCTCTATCAGGCGATTAAGAGAGGGGAAGATTCGATCTCGGTCCACCTTGGCGATTGGCCAAAGGCCGGTCGGGTTGATGACAAATTGATTAAAGAGATGGCGAAGGTTAGGGCGCTTGCTTCGGCGCTTCATCTCAAACGAGACGAAGCGGGGATCAAGCTTAGGCAGCCCCTCGAGAAAGCCTACATTCCTGACGATCTCCCGCAAGAGCTGGTCTCTTTGCTGGAAGACGAGGTCAACGTTCTGGCGATTGAGGTCAACTCCCGCCTTGATCTTCAAACGGAACTCACCGATGAGCTTTTGGCGCTCGGCTGGCAGAGAGAGCTCAAAAGAGCGATTCAGGCTTTAAGAAAGAAGGTTGGTCTTAAGCTTTCGGATAAGGCTCTTCTCAAACTCGAGGGTCTAAAAACCGATCCTCGAATACTCTTGACCGAGCGGTTGTTAAATGAGACCAACGTCGAACTGGCCGAAGAAATCGACGACCCGGCTTCGAGCGAAGTTTTAATCGGCGACCAGGTAATTCGTATCTCGCTCGGTCATGTGGCAGAAGATCTTTAGCGCCTTCGACCTTCCGCTTTTTCTCGTCCCGACGGCTTTGTCGTCCGCCGGCTTGGCCCTGCTCTATTCGCTCACGACCGAGAGAGGCGGAGTTTTTATCTCGCAGTTAGTCTTTGTTGTCATCGGTTTTTTTGCCATGATCGGCTTCAGTCTTCTTGATTACCGCTTGCTCCGAGGTCTCTCCGGCATCCTCTTTTTTTTGACCGTCGCTTTGCTCTTGGCTGTCGTCTTTTTTGGACGGACGGTTGGCGGCGCCACCCGTTGGCTCGACCTCGGATTTTTTCAGCTTCAACCCTCGGAGATCCTGAAAGCGACAACCATTTTATACTTGGCCGACCGGTTGGCCGGCGGCTTCGGTCGCCTAACCTTTGGCCGGTTGGTTCAGATTTTAACTTTGATTTTTTTACCGATTGGTTTTATTTTGGTTCAACCCGATTTCGGAACGGCCGGCATCGTTTTTTTAATCGCTCTTTTAATTATCTCCCTCGCTCGGCCAAGCCGTTTTCTGCTTTGGCTGATGGCCGGACTGGTTGTAACTATCGTTCTGGTTATCAGTTTAGCCGTTTTCCAAATTAGGCCCTTCAACTATCTCTTGCGCGATTATCAACGTGAGCGAATCGTAACCTTTTTTCAGCCCGATCAGGACCCCTATGGCGGCGGATATAATGTTTCTCAATCGATCATCGCGGTCGGTTCGGGTGGCCTTTTTGGTCGAGGATTGGACAACGCCTCTCAATCGCGGCTCAATTTTCTGCCTTCGGCCGAGACTGATTTTGCCTTCGCCGGTTTGGCCGAAGCCTTCGGTTTCGTTGGCGCCTCTATCAGCTTGATTCTCTTCTTCGTTGTTGTTTTTCGAGCGATCCACACCGCCTCGCAGGCAAGGGACGATTACGGTTATCTGGTCGGCAGCGCCATCGCCGTCCTTTTGCTGTTTGAAGTCCTAATTAACATCGGAATGAATCTTGGCCTGATGCCGGTAACCGGTATCCCGCTGCCGTTTATTTCCTACGGCGGCACTCAAACGATTGTCAGCTTCGCTTTAATCGGCATCTTGCAATCAATATACCTTCGGAGGAAGAAAATTAATTTCGATTGAGTTAAAATCAGCCGGCCTTTTGGTTTTGGCTTTCGGTTTTGTTAAGGACTGAAAAGTCGAGGTTTTTGAAAGTTGAGCGAACCGATTTATCGCGCGTGGTGTTATCTCTGGTCGGCGGTCGATCTGTTTTTGGCTTCGATGGCGCGACTGGCCGGTCAGTTAAAGGCCGGAATCTCAACTCGCTCTTTGCAAAAGTTCAGAAACATTTTGGACTCTAAAGGTTAGGAGTTCAATATGCAGACAGTCTCTACTCTGAAGTCTCTTAGAGGGCATGTTCGGCTCATGAAAACAGTTGCCCTTTTGAGTCATCCAAAGAGGTGGGAGATTGAGCGGCGGGTGAAGAATCATCGAGTTTTTTAGCGCCGCCGGTCATCAAGCCACCCAAGCTGACTTTGGCACAGGCAGTCGCTGGCTGATCCAGCAACTTTCTCAACATTGGCTTGTCGGTCGGCTGCTATTAGACAACACCCAAAAACCTTACTAGGAGCTTGGCAAATTGCCAGCCTTGCCTTATTTTGTAGATGCTTTTATTCAACCCTCGCAGTCCAATATGTTGTGGACTTCTACAGGGACTTGACCGTTTTTCCTCCCTCTGCTATCATGCTCTCGAGTACTCGGAAAGAGTGCTTTTTAATAGAAAAAAATGACTGAAAGCCAATTGGCGATATTTAAAGCTGGCGGTAAACTCTATCGCGCTCGGCCGGGGGAGACTTTGACGGTTGATCGTTTTAAGTCGGAAAAATCAGAACTGCTTTTCGAAAATGTGCTGTTTCTAGCCTCGGGCGATCAGGTCGAGATTGGCCGACCGCGACTGGAAGGGGTGGCTGTCAAGGCGAAGATCGTGTCGGAAGTCAAAAGCGAACGTAGGAAAACGGTCAAAATGAAGCGGAGAAAAGGCTACCTTCGTTTTCTTGGTCACCGGAATATTCGTCTCAAGATCAAAATTTTAGAGATAGTCGCCAAGGATTCAAAAGCTGAAGTTTCAACCTCTGGAAGTCCAACCGCCAAAGATCGGAAAGATCAAAGCGGCGTGACTTCCGGGGGGAGAAAGTGAGGCGTTAGTCTTTATGAAAGCCGTTGTTAATTATTTTCGAGATTCAATTTTAGAGCTTAGGAAAGTTGATTGGCCATCAAGGCCGGAAGTCGTCCGCCACACTCTGATTGTTGCAGTCTCGGTCGGAATTGCTACAATCATTGTAGGCGTAATTGATTTTGGCCTGGCCCGACTCCTTGAGTTTTTGGTCAATCGAACTGGCTAGGGGAGGAAATAATTGGTTTTAGGCCATGGATGAGATGGACAGTAAGGTTAAAAAAGATAAGGCCAGCCGCGATGACGGTCGGTCGGTTGGCGCGTCAGAGTTGGAGTCAAAGGGCGGAGAATCCGTTAAAACTTTGCTTGGCGGCGATGACCGGGTTCGAGCTGGCGAAAGACTTGAGTCTTCGGTCAAGACCAAAGCGGCTCAAGACGAGGTTCTTTCCGATATCGATCCGGGCGCCTCGGTTAACAAAGAATGGTATATTATCAACACCTATTCTGGCTATGAAGATCAGGTCGCTGATCAACTCAGGCAGCGAGTCGAGAGCCTTGGCTTGAGCGACCAGATTTTTCAGGTCATTGTTCCGGTAGAGAAGCAGATCGAGATCAAAAATGGCAAAAGAAGGGTTGTTGATCGAAAAATCTTTCCCGGCTATGTCATGGTCGAGATGATAATGAGTGAGCGTTCCTGGTATATCGTTCGGAATACTCCGAATGTCACCGGCTTTATCGGTTTTGGCATCAAACCAACACCCTTGGCCCAAAAAGAGGTTGATCGGATCTATAAGCGAATGGGGGTAAAGGAGCCGACCTACAATATTGAGGTCTCGATTGGCGATCTTGTTCGAATTACCGACGGCGCTCTCAAGGGCTTTGAGGCCAAAGTCGAGGAAGTAGATGAGCGAAAAGGTCGCCTCAAGGTCCGAGTTTCGATGTTTGGTCGAGAGACGCCGGTCAATCTTGATTTTCTTCAGGTCCAGAAGATTTAGTTGATCTAAATCCAAAAGCGAGAGCTAAAAGACGAGTGGTGGCTAAAAAGATTTCAACAATTGTCAAGCTCCAAATTCCCGGCGGACAAGCGACGCCGGCGCCGCCCGTCGGCACGGCTTTAGGGCCTCACGGCATAAATATTGGTGAATTCACTCAAAAGTTTAATCAAGAAACGACGGAGAAAAACGGAACAGTTTTGCCGGTTGAAATAACGATATTTGAAGATCGGTCGTTTAGTTTTAAGATTAAAACGCCGCCAGCCGCCTTTTTGCTTAAAAAGGCGGCCGGTTTGGAAAAAGGAAGCGGAAGCTCGAAGAAGGAGAAGGTTGGCAAGATAAAAAGGGCCGATCTTAGAGCAATCGCCGAGCAAAAAATGGTTGACCTTTCGGCCAGAGATCTTGTCCAAGCCGAAAAGATAATTGCCGGCACGGCTCGGAGTATGGGCATCGAGATCGAAACCTAAACCTAAACCTAAACCTAAACTCAAACCCGGACCCTGACCCGGACCCGAACAATCTTAGCCTCCTTCGAGCGCCGACTCTTGTTTCTCTCTATAAAAA
>CAYJQE010000004.1:0-18179 GCA_964372245.1 uncultured Candidatus Saccharibacteria bacterium | reverse complement strand
ACCCGAACAATCTTAGCCTCCTTCGAGCGCCGACTCTTGTTTCTCTCTATAAAAATGCTTGTCCAGTCTCTAGGTTTTAGAGAAAGGGAGTTTAAAGAGTCCGGGCTCGTTTCAGTATTAAGTGTAAGGGCAAGATAATCGGTATGAGCTGTGGTTTTCAATCAGGATGACAATAAATCTTATTTTAGATTTTAAAAAAATCTAAAGCCCGAGCTTTAAAAAAATTAGTCTCAATCAATCCGCCAGACTAAACTCGGTCTACTCGTCTCGCTAGCGATCTTAGCTCAAAACAACTGGCGTTTTGGACGATCTTTTTAATTCGAATCATCATTTTTAAAGAGTCTTGGCTCTATCACCAGAGACGTTTGTTTTAAAGAGCCGGCCGCAAGGGCCAGATAATGTAGTATATACTATATTAAAATTAAACAAGGGTTAGTATATACTATATTAAGATTGGACCAAGGATAGTATATACTATTTTTTTCTTGAGCTAGAGACAGTATATACTATTTTTCAGCTAGGATGTAATGGTATATACTATGTTACGAATTGAGGAAGCGGTAGTATATACTATTTCAGTCTAGACGATATAGGCCGGGTGTCTTGACAAACAATAGTATATACTATTCTTAATGATCGTTATGATCGTTGACGCGGAAGGCAATTAACCCCAGCTGTCCGGAGCAAGGGTCATCTCTAAAAGTCAAATTCCTTCGGAGCTTGGTTTTTTCGATCCAGAAACTAGGCTTAAAGTTTTTTGTTAAGCTAGAAAGCGATATTAAAACTATGGTCGAACCTGCGCTTAAAGTAAAAAACTTTGGGAAAAAGGCGGTTGATAGTCGCTCGGGTTTTCAATTAAGTCTTTTCCGGCCGGTATCTCGCCAAGAGTTGGTGTTGAGTTTGGCCGAAAACGGTTACCGGCGGTTACCAAAGATTGAAGAATCGGGTGATTTTTCAATTCGCGGCGAGATAATTGATATTTTCCCGGTTAACTCCAGTCAACCGGTCAGAATTGGATTTTATGATCGGTTTTTAGAATCAATCAAATCATTTGATCGCCAGAGTTTGAGAAGTTTAGGCCAGCTTAAAATTCTCTTGATTAAGCCGAACTTTCTCCGGCTTGACGACGAACTGATTAAGGTGGGAGATATTTTGGTCCACCTCTCCTTCGGTCTGGCTCTCTTCCGAGGCCTCGCCACCAAACGCGACCGAGGTAGAGATTTGAGCTATGTCGTTCTCGAATTCGCCAAAACCGAAAGACTTTATCTGCCGATTTCCAAGCTTGATCAACTCTCCCGCTATCAGGCCGTTTCAAGAAAACGGCCGGCCCTTTCCCGACTGGGGAGCAGACGATTTTTCAATCAAAAGAAAAAGATCGAGGCCGGAATCTTCTCTTTGGCCAACGATCTCTTGCTGGTTGCCGCCAAGCGGAAAATCGCCGGCCGGCCGGCCTATCAGCCAGACGAGCTTTGGTTAAAAGCGATTGAGAAGAGTCGGCCCTTTAAGTTGACGGTCGATCAGGCTAAAGCGATCACTGATATATTTTCCGATTTTTCAAGGCTTCGACCAGCCGACCGATTGGTTTGCGGCGATGTTGGTGTTGGCAAAACCGAGGTCGCGATTTCGAGCGTCGTTGCCGCCGTCTCATCAAGTCGGCAGGTCTTAATGATGGCGCCAACGACAATTCTTGTCGAACAACATTTCGCCACCCTTTCAAAGAGATTGAGGGAGCTCCCGATCCGAGTCGAGAAGGTCTCTCGGCTTAATCAGGCCGAGGCCAAAAGGATTTTTCAGGACTTTAATCAAGGTCGGGTTGATCTTTTGATCGGCAGTCAGAAGGCGCTTTCAACCGATATCAAAGCCGAGAACCTCTCGCTCTTGATTATTGACGAAGAACAACGATTTGGCGTTCGCCAGAAAGAGCTCCTGAAAAAGTTAAAAAACGATCTTGATCTAATTTCAATCACGGCCACCCCCATCCCTCGGACTCTTTTCATGGCTCTTTCGGGAATCAGGGACTTGAGTCTGATCAGTCGACCGCCGATCGGCCGGTTGGCGATTGAGACCGAGATTGCCGATTTCAGTTTGAGGAAAGCGATCGAAGTCATTCGGTACGAACTCAATCGCGACGGTCAGGTTTATTTCGTTCATAATCGTGTGGCGACCATCGGTCGAATCGGTCGTCTTTTGCTGAACGAGCTGCCCGATCTCAAGCTTGGACTGGCGCATGGTCAGATGCCTCCCGATCGGCTGGCTAAAGCGATGTCGGAATTTGCCGCCTCGAAGACCGAAGTTTTGCTTGCCACGACGATTATCGCTTCGGGCATTGATCTGCCAAGTGTCAACACGATTATCATTGATGGCGTTGAACGTTTTGGACTTTCCGAACTTTATCAACTCCGCGGCCGAGTTGGTCGAAGCGGCCGACAGGCTTTTGCTCTTCTTTTGATAGGCGATCGAGAGTTCAAGCCGAGAAAGCTCGAAGTTCAGCCGGACGGCCGCTTGGTTAAGCCAAAGGTCGAGGGGCCGGTTCTGACCGAGAAAGCGAAAGAACGGCTCCGGGCGATCAGCGATTTAACCGAGCTTGGTCAAGGCGTTCGAGTCGCTACTCGCGATCTGGAGATCCGGGGCGGCGGCAACATTTTGGGTCGAGAACAACACGGTCAGATGGAGCAGATCGGCCTCTCTCTGTATTCAAAACTTTTGAAAAAATCGGTCGAAGTCATTAAGAAAAAAGGGGAACGATCGCTTCCGAAACGATCTCTTAACGGTTGATTGGAAGAGACAGCCATTCGAACTCGTACCGATCGACTCGGTTTCGACCCGTCCGCTGAATGTTTTGGATCGGTAAAGAAGATAAGCTGATGGTATGACGGAAGAAGAGAAAGCCGCCGGTTTGGCGATAGGCTCCGACGCGCGGGTCGGCTCGGCCGCTCTTTTGGCGATCAGAAACGAGTTTGGCAGTTATCGGAAAGCCATCACGGCCTCGGTCAGGACTTTAAGCCAGATTTTGGGGAGTTACGAAAAGGCGAGCTTGGTAAAAAAGGCTATCGAGCGAGAAAAGCCCGATTGGTGGCTTGAACGATATCGTCGCGAGGGCGTAAGACCGGTTTTCTACGACGATGAGGACTACCCATCTCTCTTAAAGGAGATTGCCGATCCGCCAGCCATACTTTATTTCAAAGGCCAGCTGATCGAGCAGACGGCAATCGCGATCGTAGGTAGTCGGAAAGCGTCGTTATATGGTCGGTCGGTCGCTCAAAAGCTTGCTCGAGAGCTGTCGGAGGCTGGTTTGGTGGTTGTTTCCGGTCTGGCGCTCGGCATAGATAGAGCGGCTCATCTCGGGGCTATCGAGTCGGGACGATCCTGGGCAGTCCTTGGCACTGGTCTCGATCAGATCTACCCGGCCAATAATTTCGACATTGCTCGGAAACTCCTGGAACGGGGGGCGCTAATTTCCGAGTTTCCGTTTGAGACCCCGGCTCTCAAGCACCATTTTCCGATGCGGAACCGGATAATCGCTGGACTTTGCCTTGGGACGATAGTTATTGAAGCCGGTGAGCGATCGGGCGCGCTGATCACAGCCCGACTCTCTCTTGAGTCAAATCGGGAACTCTTCGCGGTGCCGCATGATCTTAGCCGCGCAACCGGTCTTGGCCCAAATCGGCTGCTAAAAATTGGAGCTCATCTCGTTCAGGAGTCATCGGACGTTCTGACAGTCCTTGGGATCGAGCCGGCAAAGAAGCAAAAGGTCAATCTCGATCCGGAGTTTCAGACCGTTGTCAATCAGCTCGAGCTGGGACCGCTTTCGAGCGACGACTTGGCGGCGAAGTTAAAATTGCCGCCCGATCAGCTTAGCCAAACGATCACCTTCTTGGAGCTTCAATCAATTATCGAACGGCGAGAAGACGGCCTGATTGCCTTGGCCTGACAGCTTGAGAGCCGATCGCTCTTAGAAGTTCGGCCAGTCGAGTTTATCATTGACGCTCAATTGAAAATATTGAGCCTAGGCCGGCCTTGCTTTAGAGGCCTAATCGCGACCGAAAACCGCCGCCGAACCAAAGCCTTTAGGCTTGGCTTTCGAATAACTCCGGCTTGTGTAATTATTGAGATATCTGATAGAACTCAAAAAAGCATGGCGAAAAAAAATTTGGTGATCGTTGAATCGCCGACCAAAGCCAAGACGATCGGCGGTTTTTTGGGTCAAAACTTTATGACTGTTTCCTCGGTCGGTCATGTTCGAGACCTGCCGAGGACAGCGCTCGGCGTTGATCTCGAAAACGACTACGAGCCAAAATATCTCATTCCCAAGAAGGCCAAACCGATTGTCAAAGAGTTGAAGGAAAAGGCTCAAAAGGCGGGAGACATTTATCTCGCTACCGATTATGATCGGGAAGGCGAGGCGATCGCTTGGCATTTGGCCGAGGCTCTAGACCTCAACCGGCCGCGCTCGAAAAAAAATCTCAAACGGATAACTTTTCACGAGATTACTCAATCGGCCATTATGGCGGCTCTCGAAGAACCAAGAAAGATAGATATGAATCTCGTTGACGCCCAGCAGGCTCGGCGAGTTCTTGATCGTTTGGTCGGCTATAAACTCTCACCCTTTTTGTGGCAAAAGGTGGCTCGCGGTCTTTCGGCCGGTCGGGTTCAGTCGGTTGCCCTCCGGTTTGTGGTTGATCGCGAGCGAGAGATCGAGACTTTTAGAGCTAAAGAGTATTGGCTGATCGGAGCGGTTCTTGAGACGGCCGGTAAAAAATTTGAGGCTTTTATCGCCGAGCAGAAGGGCGAGAAAATCGAGAAGCTTTCAATCGGCGATGAGAAACAGGCTAAGGCGATCGTAGAAAGTCTCGCCGGGGCCGATTGGATTGTCGCCGATGTCGAGGAAAAAGAGGCGGCTCGGCAACCTTTGCCGCCGTTTATCACCGCCAGCCTTCAGCAAGAGGCCGGCTCGCGGCTTCGATTTTCGGCCAAGAGGACGATGACGCTCGCTCAACGACTTTATGAGCGGGGCCACATCACCTATATGAGAACCGATTCGCCGACCCTGGCCGATTCGGCCGTCAAGGAGGCTCGTCGTTTTATTGTCAAAAGCTTTGGTTCGGAATACCTGCCGGACAAGCCGAATCTCTACCGGACACGATCGCGAAACGCCCAGGAAGCTCACGAGGCGATCAGGCCAACCGATCCAGGGAGGTCAAGTGGTCAAATTTCCGGGCTCGAGTCCGATCAGACCCGACTTTATGACCTGATTTTTAAGCGGTTGATCGCCTCTCAAATGAAGCCGGCCCGGTATCATCAGGTTTTAGCCAGAATCAAGGCCAATCAGTCGGTTTTTGAGGCGCGGGGCCGAAGTCTGATTTTTGACGGTTTTTTGAGGGTTTACGGCGATTTTAAAATCGGCCAAGAATCAAACGATCGCCGAGACGATCAGATCTTGCCCGAGCTTAAGTCCGATCAGGCCTTGAAGCTGATTGAGCTTAAGTCCGATCAGAAGTTTACCCAGCCGCCGGCGCGCTACACCGAGGCCTCGCTGATTAAGGCCCTCGAGCGGGAAGGAATCGGGCGGCCGTCAACCTATGCCCCGATTTTATCGGCCATAGCCGATCGAGGTTATGTCGAGATTGAGGATCGAAAGCTCAAGCCAACCGAGCTTGGCCAGATTGTCAATAATCTGCTGGTCAAGAATTTTCCCCAAATTGTCGAGCCAAAGTTCACGGCCCACATGGAGGCCGAGCTTGACGATGTCGCCGATGGCAAAACCGAGTGGAAAAAGGTTATTAAGGGATTTTACAAACCGTTTGAAAAACGGCTTGAGGAGAAACTTGAGTTCGTTAAAAAGGACGAAGCGGTTGAAAAGACGACCGATCTTAAATGTCCAAAGTGCGGCAAACCGCTGCTCGATCGGCTCGGCCGATTTGGTCGGTTCTATGCCTGCAGCGGTTTTCCCGATTGCGATTATACCGGAGCGATCAATGACGGAGATCAGGCGGGTGGCCGATCGGGAATACAGTCTAAAATTGATTCCGAGTTGACCGAACTCCTGAAAAATCAGCCGAGATGTAAAAAATGCGGCCGTGATATGGTTTTAAAGCATGGCCGATTCGGCGCCTTTCTCGGCTGCTCGGATTATCCGAACTGCAAAACGACGGTCTCGGTTCAGAAAAAGGTCGGACTTAAATGCCCCGATTGTCGCTCGGGTGATGTGATCGAGAGAAGAACCAAAAAAGGCCGCCGGTTTTTTGGCTGTTCCCGCTATCCAAAATGTCATTACATCAACTGGACTAACCCGGCCGTGAAGAGTCAAGGGAAAAATGATCGCTAAAGCCAAGAGCTTGCCCAGCCTCTCCCTGAAACTGATGGTTTTTAAAGCCGGTTCTGATCGGGCAAGCCTGACGCTCAAACGGTTTTACTGTCCTTGGCCAAAGGGTGGTCGTCGGCCGCCGATCGGTTCTTGATTCTAAACCCGAAAAATGGCGAGCATTTTGCCTAAGTCAATCGAGCGGGTCATCGAGGCCTTAGGTCGCCTGCCCGGCATTGGTCCGAAATCGGCCGCTCGCCTAACCTTTTATCTGCTCAATCGTTCCGATCAAGATATCTCGGAATTCAGCTCGGCGCTCTTGGCCTTAAAGGCCGATATTGTTCGATGTCGGCTTTGCAACAATTTTACGATCTCGAGTGAAAAAAAACTTTGTGATCTCTGCCAGAATCCAGAAAGAAGCAATGATGAGATCTGCGTTGTCGAAGAGCCGCTTGATGTCGTGGCCGTTGAGCGGACCGGTCAATATACCGGTCGCTATCATGTCTTGGGCGGAGCGATCTCGCCGATTGACGGAATCGGGCCCGAGAATCTGAAGATCAAGGAACTGCTCGAGCGATGCCGAGCGGGCGAGAGACAACCAAAAGAGCTGATTTTGGCGACCAATCCTTCTCTCGAAGGCGAGGCGACGGCGATCTATATTCGCCAACGGATCGAAGAGTTGGGACTCGATCAGATTAAGGTGACCCGGATCGCTCGAGGTTTGCCGGTTGGGAGTGAGGTCGAGTACGCCGACGAAGTGACCCTCGGTCGGGCAATCGAGGGCCGAAGGGAGTTATAGGTCAATTTTTTTGCCGAGGCCAAGAGGCTCGGTTCTCCTCAATCGGATCTTTAGACGGAAAAATCGGCCGGCCCGTTTTGGCTCTAGATTCCAAGCTTTCGATTTATCCTCTTGACAAGAAATGGTCTTTTTTGGGATATCAGATATGCGGTGCAATTAATCCGACTCGAAAAACAAGATCGGGCCCTGTCATAGAATCTCGAGAGTTGTTGGGCGGGCCTTTTTCGGTCGGCTGGAAAGTGGAGGACAGTGCCAGACGAATATGTTTGCCAAGAGTGCGGTTATAGTTCCGGAACGCCGGGAACCTGCCCGATGTGCGGTGAGATTATGGTTAATCCGGTTGATGAGGACGAGTTTTCGTCCGAGGAGTCCTATTCAAACGAGACTCTTCAAGCGGCCGAGGAAAACCAAGATCTCGACGATTATTGATTTTCCGACACCGGAAATTTTCGATCCGAATCTCGTTTTCTCCTGCCGGCTCTGCTACTCTGGGGGCGTGATCAGTCTCGATCCTAGCCGGTTTTGGGGTTTCGCCCTCTCTCCAACCTTAGGGCGCGGTTTGGATGGCGGAACGCCTCAATGATTTGGCTTTTCAACACTTTGACTCGCCGGATCGAGAGTCTATCGATCGCCAACCAAGAAGTCTCGTTCTACGCCTGCGGGCCGACAGTCTACGATTACGCCCACATTGGCAATCTTCGAGCTTACATTATCGAAGATACCCTTCGGCGACTGCTCGAGTTTGAGGGTTTCGGCGTCAATCATGTTATGAACGTGACCGATGTCGGTCATCTGACTTCCGACGGCGACGAGGGCGAGGACAAGGTTGAGTTGGCGGCGAAAAAAGCCGGCCAGTCGGCCGAGGCGATCACCCGTTTTTACGAAGCCGCTTTTTTTCAGGATCTTGAGACGGTCAATGTCATTTTACCTAAAAGAATCGTCAGGGCTTCGGAACACATCGAAGACCAGATTAAACTGATATTGAAACTCGAGCGAAAAGGCGTCAGCTACAAAACCAACGACGGACTTTATTTCGACACGACGAAATTCAAGAATTACGGCCAACTTGGGCGATTGGATCCGGCCGGTCAGAAGCAAAGGGCGCGAATTGAGGCGAAGCTCGGCAAAAGACAGCCGGCCGACTTTGCTCTCTGGAAATTTTCAAAGCCCGAGGACCGCCGGCTCCAAGAGTGGGATTCGCCTTGGGGCAGAGGTTTTCCCGGTTGGCATATCGAGTGTTCGGCGATGAGCATGAAATATCTGGGCGAGACGATCGATATTCACGCCGGCGGGGTTGATCACATTTCAGTTCATCATACGAACGAGATCGCTCAATCAGAGACGGCGACCGGCAAAAAATTTGTCCGGTTCTGGTTGCATGGCCAGTTTCTGAAAATCAAGGAGGAGCGGATGGGAAAATCGGAAGGCAACTTGATTCGATTGAAAGAGATTGAAGATAGGGGAGTAGACCCAATGGCTTTTCGCCACTACATGCTCGAGCATCATTATCGCTCAATCGTCAATTTCACCTTTGCGGGTCTTTCGCGGGCCGAAAAGACTCTCGATTCGATTCGGCGCTTGGTCCAAAGACCGGGGGTTCCGCTTGGCGACTTAAGAGCCAAGCGGCAAGAGATTCTCGAGGCTTTCCGATCTGATCTTGATATTCCAAAGGCTCTCGAACTCCTTCATCGGGCCGGGAATCGGGCTCTCTGGCTTGAATTTGATCGGATTCTTGGTCTAAAGCTAGGGGCTCCGTCGAAGATTCCGGAGGCGGTCCAAATTGTGGTCGCTGAACGGGAAAACGCTCGGAAGGAAGGCGATTTTGAAAAAGCCGACCGGCTAAGGTCGAAGATTGAGAAAAAAGGCTTTTCGGTTGAGGACACCGAGCATGGGCCGAGAGTGATCTCAAGCTAAAAGGCGCCTGTCAAACAATCCTAAAACCGGCCGGCGGAAAGAAAGAAAAAAGAGAGAAAAAGGAAAGAAAAGTCGTCGGATTTTGCTCGCTTAAAGAGGCGTCTTTCTTTGGGTCGAGATTGTTTGGCTCTCTTGACAATTTAGAAACTGTGATATACTCGCTGAGATATTAAAATCTAGGCAATGAAAAAAGAGCTCGCCAAGAAAAAGGGGACAAGGCTCAAGAAGCCATCGGCCGCGCGTTCGGCCGATTCAGCGGTCAAGGAGAGCGGGCGGAGCATTAAGCGTGAGATTAAGAAAGCGACCGAAAAGGTGATCCTCGAATATGGAGACGACCTTAAAGCCCTCGGTCGAGAGTGAAGCAACAGCCGCTTGTGTACCTGAACAGCCAGCACATTCGCGAGATCGCTCACGAGTTGGTCGTCTCTTTTTTTTACGATAAAAACGAACCGTTGCCGGCTTTTGCCGATCACGATCCCCGGCTGCTCGATTCGGCGCTCAACCTTCCCCGTCAAACCTATGACGGTCGAGAGCTTTATCCGAGCCTGATTCAAAAGGCGAGCGTTCTCTTTTACGCTCTGATCAAAAATCACCCTTTTCAAAATGGCAACAAGCGAATGGCCGTCACTTCGTTGCTGGTTTTTCTCTATCTTAACGGTCGTTGGCTTGAGGCAAAACCACGAGAGCTTTACCGGCTGGCCAGAAGGACGGCGATCTCGGACCGGCGGCGAAAAGATCGGGAGCTTAAACGGCTTTACCGATTTTTAAGACGTCGTCTGGTTGACCGCGCCCATGTTCCGATCAAAAAAAGAGAGCTGCTCTATCGGGTTTTTCGTCGAACGACGAGAATTGTCGTGCGGATCTTCCCTCGTTTGCTTTTTCGACGGAGCCAGAAAGGTCGCGGCCAAAGGCTAAAGAAACAAAAGCCCTAAAAGGATTGTCCTTCAAAGAAAAGCGAGCCGGAGCGTCAAGGGCGAAATGCGGGGGTTTGTTTTATCGGGCCTTGACAATAAGGCCTATTTAAGTCAGTCTCTTCTTTAGGAAGAGATCAAGAAAGGGCGGGCCTAGGCTCGTCTCTTTGGTTTTTTGAAGAGCTGGGGAATGCGGATCGGAGCTTGTTCTTGCCTTCGGGTCGGAACATACCCCTTCTCCACCCTTCCCCCGGCTCTTCGAGCGACCAAGGTCGCTCTATCTCAAGCTCGGGCAATCGAGGGCGAGATGAATCTTGAAATAAGGAGTGGTGATGGTGAAAGTGTCGACAAGGGTATTATTTATCGCCGCCGTTTTTTTGAGTTTGACGGCGAGCGGCGGACGAACCGGTCCGCTAGGCGGTGGTCTCTCGATCGGTCAAACCGAGGGTCAGAAGTGGCAGCTCGGCGAGACTTTGATCACGGTTATCGCTCGCTGCCCAGACGGGCCGCAGGGCGACGCCACCGTCTCGGTCGGCGATCTCGCGGCAAACGCCTTTTGTTGCTGCGAACAGGCCTATTTGGAAGTTGTCTTCTCCACTCAGGCCAAGAAATTGCGCTCCGGCGGCTATGTCCGGGCCTTGAATATAGAGAGGCCGATTGGGCAAACGACCGGAGACGCGGAGATCAGACTCGCGATGGCCCCGCTTGCCGGCGGGCTCCGGGTCGTTCACGCCGGAGTGCCGCAAGGGGACAGCTATCGCTATCAGGCCTTGATCCCGATTCCCGTTCTAAATCTGATCAAGGTTAAAAAGCGGGAGGAAGTCTTGGCCAAAGGCCTGGTCAGAGTCAATCTTCAGCTTGAGCCAAGGTTCTCGGAGGGCCTTGACTGGGATGAGATCGGGCGGGACTTTTCGCTTTCCGGCCATGAGGCCAAGCGAGTTTACTTCAACGGCGGCCTGCCGGTTTACGCCGGCGTTGATCAACTCAAAGAGAGCCTGCGCGAGAGGGTCAATAGCCTTCTCGTCGAGGCTCAACCAAAGTCGGAAAAAGACTTGGGCCCAGGCCCAGGCCCAGCCTTGCCGCCGATGCCGGTTCCGGCCCCGATCGTTCCCAACCGGTTGCCGGAGCCGAGGGCGACCGAGCCTAAAGACTTAATTGATTACCTCGAAAAGGGCTCGATCGAAATGGAGCCGGAATTGAGCCCGCTCGTTCAGCCGGTTTTGAGGCAGGCTCGATTTATTCTTGATCGCCCAGACTTTTCAACACGGGCGGTCGAGCTGGTCTCCTATGATCCGAGAAACCCGAGACGGATCACGATCGAGACCATCGAAGGTCTTTCGGCCTTAGGCTATCGGGTCTATCCGCTGGGAGCCGCTTTGCCTTTGGCGATTCCGGTCGAACCCGGCGACCGGAGGACGACGATTGAGATTGATCGTCCAAGATTGATCGGCCTTCAGAGCCCGAAGATCAATCGCGAATGGGCGATCTTCGAAGTTGTCCACCCGACGAGCGAGGTGATCGAGATAGAAGCGACAATAAACGGCCAGACTCGACTCCTCAAAAAGGTCGAGATTAAGCCGTTTGTCGCTTACAAAAAGATCACCCTAAAGTACTATCGGCCAGGGAGTCAAGCTCTGGTCGAAAGGAGCGTCGAGCCCAGGGGGCTTTCGACCATCTTTTCGATCGAAAAACCAAGGCCGGGCTATGTTGTCGAGATCTGCATCGAAAGATCCGACAAGATAGAGCGCCGGCACTTCTTGATTGGAGGCGATGGACGATGAGGATGATGATGATGATGACGATTGGTTTTATATTTTTTTTGTCGGCGATCAGTCAGGCAAACGGATCGCCGATCAAGACCGGCAGCCAGCTTTTTGGATCGGGCTTAAAGCCCGTCCAGATTAACTGGCAGAAGGGAGAAGCGGCCTTCGTTAGTCCGAGAAATACGCTTGTCTCGATGTATTTCTCGGCCGAGTCGGCCAAAAAGACTGGTCTTGGCCAGACCGCCGGCTGGTATCCCTTCATAATGGAGGCCGGCGAGGTATTCGTCGGTCGGGTCGAGCGGTCGGACAAGGAGTTTCACTATGTCCGCGTTCTCAAGTTGATGAGGCCGGACTGTGAAAATCCCTGCCGGGGCGAGATCAAGATCATCGTCAAAAAGGCGGCCTTGATCGAGCAAAGGGTGATTTATCGGGACAAAGCGGTTCCAATCACCCTGGTCCTGGTCGTCGAGATCGGGGGTCCGGTCTTCAGGACTGTGACGGTAACTCGAATGGTTGAGAAGAAAGTCGAGGTGCCGGTCGAGAAGGTTGTAAAAGAATATGTCGAGGTCGCGCCGGTTGAGAGGCCGTTCATCAAGCCGGCGACTCGTTTTTCGCCGCCGCGGCTGGCTGGAGGTCGAGACGAGATCCGGCTCGCCGGAGGCAGCGCTGGCTTTCAAGCTTCGTCCGAAAGCTATGCTATAGAAATAGCTTTTCGGGCAAAACTTGTGTCCAGAAGCAACGCCGCCGCCAGTGGCGGCAATGCCAACGCCAACGCCGACGCCGATGCCAATGCCGGCGCGACGGCGACCGCCGGCACCGTGACCAACCCGCCGGCGGGATAAGGTCAGAAGGTCGGGAGAGCAATCTCCCGGCCTTCTTTTTTTAAAAAATTGTTGACACCTGATTCGGCTATTGTTAGCAAGGTAAAGTGTATCATTCACTACCAGAAGGAGATTTTTTAGCGTGATCGGACCTAGCTCTTTTTTGACCAACCGCCTCAAACCTTTGACCGGTCTCGTGATTCTTGGTTTGATCGTCGCTCTTTCGATCCCGCCAGCCTTTGTGTCAGCCGCCAGCTCAGCCTCTTCAAGCGGATCGAGTTCGGCTTCTAGTTCAAGTGTTTTTAATAATCAGGGGAGTCAATCGGGCGTGGCCTCGGTCTCCTCGACCAATTCAAGCGCTGTTTCTGCCAATGACGGCTCGGCTTTAGCCTCGGGCGGCGCTTCTGGTTCTTCGGCTGCCGCCTCACGGGGCGTTGATAAAAATTCAACCGTTGTTTCATCAACCGGAGTTGGATCGGCGGCTGGCGTGGCAAGCGGACCGTCTGGTTCGACTTCGGCCGCCGGTTCGGCTTCGGCCAGCTCCGCTTCCACAAGCGGCGCAGACGGTGATAACTCATCAGCCGCCGCCGCCGCCGCCTCCGCCGCCAGCGCCTCTGGCCATGGTTCGGCCGCCGCCTCTGGTTCGGCCGCCGGCTCGGGCTCGGCCGGATCGGGAGGCTCCTCTTTCTCGGCCGCCGCCGCCGCGGCCGCTGCCGCGGCGACAACTTTACCTTTAACTCCCTCTGATCCGACGCCGGCGGGGGATTCTCGCTGTGTTCGGGTCGCCGCCGATAGTTCCGCCAAAACCGCCCTTGAGACGAAAAGCGGAGCCGCCGCTGCCTCTTCTTCGGGTGGCGGCTCGGCTGCCGCTTCAGCTTGCCCCAAACCCGGAAGCTCTTGTCCGCCGTCCTCGGCCCAAGCCAGCGCTTCGGCCAATGGCGCGGTCGGTCAATCAACCGCCAGCTCGGAAGGGCTTTGTCCTCCCCTCGCGTCGCCAGCCAAACCGGCCACGCCCGGCCCGACCGACTCGGCTTTTCTCTTTGTCGTTAAAGATGCTCGCGACCTTTCCAACGGTCAGATTGAGTTTATTGACACCGGCTGGGCTTTCGCCGGCGATCTCCTGGAATATCGTTTGCTCCTTCAAAACCGAGGTCGCCAGTCGGTCGCCAATCTGGTTGTTTCCGACTCTTTGCCGGCCGGCCTTATTTATCAGACCGGCTCGGCTCGACTTTCAAAGGGTGGAACGACTATCAGTCTGCCAGACGGCCTTGTCTCCGGCGGTCTTGCCGTACCGAATTTTGCGCCCGGCGAAAACGCGACCCTGTCTTTCCGGGTCAAGATTGAAGGCGGGGTCCCAATCAACTCAAGCCTTGTTAATCTGGCCGTTTTCAGTTCAGAGTCCGGCGCGAAAGCCGAGGATACGGCGGTTACCGTCATTCGGGCAAAGTTGGCCGCCAATCCGCCAGTCCCAGAAGCTTTGGCCGCTGCCACGGCCGCCGCCTCTTTGCCGGTAACGCCGAAATCGTTACCGCCAACCGGTCCGGCCGGAGCCTTGTTCTTAAGTTTCGGTCTGGCTTTGTTGACCGACAGCTATCTTTATTACAGGCGAGCGAAAATCAAATTTAGCTTGCTTGCTTGATCGGTTTGGTCAGTTTTAGTCTCTAGCCAACTGGCCTCGGGATTTTTTAGCTGTTAGGCTTATGGCAATGACCTTCCCAAAAAAAGAGCTTGGGGCGAGGTTGGCGATAGACGAGAAACGCAAAAGGCTTTCGGAGCTTAACCGGCTTTTTTCCAAACCCGAGTTTTGGAGAAATCAGGCCGAGGCTAGAGAGAAGAGTCGAGAGTTCGCTCGGCTCGAAGCTCTGGTCAAAGCCTTCGATCAGGCCGAGACAGCCGAAGATATTTCGAGTCTGATCAAGGCGGAGGAGGAAGCTTCGCCCTACGACAACCTACCGGCTATTCTTTCGATTTACGCCGGCGCCGGCGGAACCGACGCCCAAGATTGGGCCGAAATGCTGCTTAGGATGTATCTCCGATTTGGCGAGCGTCAGAATTTGAAAATCGAGCTGATTGATCGTTCGGAAGGCGGTGAGGCCGGAATCAAAAGCGTCAGCCTGCGGATTTTGACTCCGGGCAGCTTTGGTCTTCTGAAATCCGAGGCCGGAGTTCATCGCTTGGTTCGACTCTCGCCCTTTAACTCCGATCATCTTCGTCAGACGAGCTTCGCGCTGGTTGATGTTATCCCGGAAATAGAAGATGTTGACGATGTCGAAATTAAAGAGGAAGAGTTGAGGCTTGATGTCTTTCGGTCTTCTGGCGCCGGCGGTCAAAATGTCAACAAGACCGAATCGGCGGTCAGACTGACTCATCTCCCGACCGGGACCGCCGTCTCGGTTCAAACGGAACGCTCCCAGCGTCAAAATAAAGACCTGGCGATGAAGATTTTGCGAACCAAGCTTCATCTTCTCAAAGAGAGGGAGAGAGAAGAGGAGACTCAAAAGATCCGGGGCGAAAAACAGTCGGCCGAGTGGGGCAATCAGATCCGTTCTTACACGCTTCATCCGACGCCAAGACTGAAAGACCACCGAACCAATTACGAGACAAGCAAAGTTATCGAGGTTTTGGACGGCGATTTAACGCCGGTCATTGAAGCGATAAGAAATAGCAACGTTCAGACTGGAAAGAAGGAGAGATGATGCTCGACAAATTAAAACTGGCGGCCAAGGCCCGCGCTCTTCAAAAGGAGTTGAAAGAGACCGAGGTTGAGGCTAAAAGTCGCGACGGCCTGATCACGGCCGTAATCTCGGCCGATATGAAGCTGAAATCGGTCTCAATCGAGACGGCCTATCTAACGGCCGATAACCGAGATGTTTTAGAGAAGGAATTGGTCAAAGTTATCGCCGAGGGTCTTTCCAAAGCCCAGGCGGTAGCGGCCGAAAAGGCCAAAGAGCTGATGGGCGGCTTGAATATCCCCGGACTCTAAAGAGGAGGATGGCCCCTTCTTTCCTCCGACCGCCGGACCGAATGACGGCGCGAATCGGGCTTTACAGTTTTTTCCGACTTGGCTTCAGCCCCGCCGCCTCTTCCTATTTTGATCGTTCAACTGGCGGATGAAGGCAAAAAATTTTAAGCTTTCTTTATGAAACTGGTTGTTGGTCTTGGCAATCTCGGCGATCGTTTTCGTCTCAATCGTCATAATCTCGGCTTTATGGTCCTCGATCGGCTGGCGGAGCGGATTGGACTCTTAAGCCCGATCGAACGGTTTTTGTCAATCGCTTTTCGAGAGATCGAGCAACCGCCCGGTCAACAGCCGGCAGAGCATCCTAGTTTTCAGCGGGAAAAGAATTGGTTGATTAAGCCGATGACCTCGATGAATTTTTCCGGTCGGGCGGTGAAAAAATATGTCAGATTTTACCGGATTAAGTTTGATGATGTTTTGATTATTCATGACGAACTTGATCTCCCGTTCGGCGAGACGAGATTGGAAAAAAACCGGACTTCGGCTGGCCATCGCGGGGTCGAATCGGTCATTTCTGAACTTGGCTCAAAAGCTTTTTATCGTCTTCGAATCGGGATCTCTCGACCGCCGGCGAACATTTCGGCTGAAAATTATGTCTTATCCGATTTTACTCTTGAGGAACGGCGAAAACTCGATCAGGTCGTTGACCGGGCCGCGACATTGGTGATAGACTACCTCTTGAATGAGAGCTAGATGACGGCCAAGCAAGAAAAAACCGTCGGGCGGGATAAAGCCCCTCGGCAAAAGATTTTCGACCGAAAGAGTCTTCCGATCGAGATTCGGAGCAGGTCTCGCAAATATCAGGCGGCTTGGCGAAACCGTCCGCTCGATCAAGTTGAGCTCAAATCGGCGGTTTCTGAAGTCAAAAAGCTTTCATATTCCGGTTTTGACGGTTCGATCGAGCTTCACGTCGCCCTCGGGTCGAAAAAGAAAGGCGGCGATGAAGCTTTCCGCCAGATTATCAATCTCCCTCACGGCCCGGCCAAAAAACCGAAAGTTCTGATTTTTGACGAGAAGGATTTGGGTCAAATTATCAGCGGCCGGCTTGACTTTGATGTCCTGCTGGCTCGACCGGCTGATATGTCAAAGTTGGCTAAAGCGGCTAAAGTTTTGGGGCCAAAAGGTCTAATGCCTTCACCCAAGGCCGGGACGGTCGGCGATCGGCCAGAGGAAAAAAAGCGGGAGATAGAGGCCGGCCAAACCGATCTTCGAGCGGACAAAGATCATAATATCCATATCGCGATCGGCCGACTCTCATGGCCGGAAGAAAAATTGGCCGAGAACCTTGACTATCTCATATCGGTGTTGCCGAAATCCCAGATCAAGAGGGGATTTCTAGCGCCGACTCACGGTCCAAGCTTGGAATTTTTGATCAAAGAGTCTTGACAACTCTTTGATTCTCGAGGATGCTTGATCTGTTCCCAAGACCACAGGGTCCCGACCGAAAAGGGGATTAAAACGGAAACCCTGTCTAGGAACTTTAGTTCGGCGTTGATGCCGTGGTTCTCCGGTCTTGGCCGGATTATTTTTTTAGATGGCAAAAACAAGAGTCGAAAAAGAGACCGAATTTAAACGACTGATATCTCTGCTACAAAGCGGAGAGAGCCTTGGTTTTGTGGATTACCAAGGTCTAAAAGTGGCCGATCTCGATGAGTTAAGGGCCGATCTTTTTAAACAAGAAATTGGCTTTCGAGTCGTCAAAACCCGACTTTTAAAGATCGCTCTCGCCGAGAGCGGCTTGACGATAGACGGCTCCTTTCTCGAGCGGCCGCTGGCTTTGGCGAACGCGAGCGATGAAATCAAACTCTCAAAAGCCTTAATCGGTTTTGAGAAGAATCATCCCTCGTTCGAAGTTTTAGCCGGCCTTTTTGACGGCCGCTCTATCGCTAAAGACCTGATTGTCAAGCTAGCCTCATTGCCGTCAAGAGAAGAGTTGCTGGCAAGATTATTTGGTCGGCTGCGGGCTTTAGAAATCGGTTTGCTCCGGATTCTTGAAGGTCCGATCCAGAGCTTTACATCAATCGTTAACCAATTGGCGAATAATAAACAATAATCAGAGGAGAAAAATGTCAGACGAAAAAAACGACCAGTCCAAGAAAGCTCAAGAGGAAACCGGCAAATCGGTCGAGACGCATCCGGTCGATAAGGGCGGCGAGGAGTCAACCTCGGCGGAAAAACCGGCGCTAAGCGGGAAGTTTGCCGATTTGATTAAGTCAATCGAGAACCTGACCGTCCTCGAGCTTTCAGAGCTTGTTAAGGTTCTGGAAGACCGATTTGGGATCAGCGCCTCCGCCCCGACCTTGTCGGCCGCCCCAAGCGCCACCGGTCAGAAAGAGGAGGAAGACGAGGGACCGAGTTTGAAGACGGTCTTACTGAAAGAGACTGGCGCCAAGAAGATCAATGTTATCAAGGCGATCCGCGAAATTTTGCCCGATCTTGGACTCAAGGAAGCAAAGGATATGGCCGACTCGCCACCCAAAACGATAAAAGAGAGTGTGCCGAAAGACGAAGCGATGGAGGCAAAGAAAAAACTAGAAGAAGCCGGCGCGACCGTCGAACTTCAATAACAAGCCCTACGGGCTTTTTCAAGCTCGTCAAGGCTCGCTATAAAGCCAATAGGCGGACATATTGGCTTTCAAGCTTCGCTATAA
>CAYJQE010000003.1:0-60578 GCA_964372245.1 uncultured Candidatus Saccharibacteria bacterium | reverse complement strand
TATGAGAGAACATTATCAACTTAAAAGGTCTCCTCGATGTATTGAACCAGTCCATTTCATTGAAAAATTGATTGAAATGAGCTAAACTTGACTTATCGGAAAAATTTGAAACCATTAAATACCGCAAGTAAGCCCCTCAATTTTGGCGGGGACTTCCTCGCCGCTAGCGGTGAAAGCGGTTCTGGCTAAATCAAGTACTCTCTGTCAAACCTGACCTTTTGCAAATTCTCCGGCTATTGGTTAGCGGCGCTTCCTTGATCAAACTCAAAACCACCCGGTCGGCTTTTGAGATTACCAAGCTTGAAATTTCTGATCCGCTGCCAACTCACGCGGTCACCTGCCAAGGCTGAAAAGCGGCTGTCCTTGCTTTCGGCTGGACTAAAGGCCGCCGATTGGCTAGTCTGGCACGGTGAACAAGGCCCGATTAAGCTACCCGACAAGGCTTTTGAGTCTCGTTTTGCTGACGAGTGTTTTCTATCTTCTGATCAACTTCCCGGCCTTTGCTAAAAAAACCGGCGCCCTTCTCGCCGGTCCGCCGGTCGACCGAGAGGCAATCGGCCTTCTGCCAAGAGTGCTGTCTGACGACTTCGTCGCGCCATCCGAACTTGATTTGCCCGACAACCACCTGATAATCCCGTCAATTGGCGTAAAGGTCCCTCTCTGGATTGACGTTCCAGCCGAAAATCAGACAATCCTAACCGCTCTCCAGGGCGGGGTGGCTCATTTTCTTGGCACCGCCCATCCGGGCGAGATCGGCAATGTCTTTGTCGCCGGGCATTCGAGCGATTATTTCTGGAACAAAGGTCGTTATAAAACCGTCTTTTCTCTCCTTGACCGGTTGAAAATCGGCGATGAGTTTATGATCGCCTACCAGGGTCGAGTTTATCGCTATCGGGTCTTCAAAAAATCGGTCGTTCGGCCGAGCGATTTATCCCCTTTGGCGCCGACCGAAAAATCGGTTGTCAGCCTGATGACCTGCACCCCGCTTGGGACCAGGCTTAACCGGCTTCTAGTTCTGGCCGATCAGATAAGCCCCGATCCGGCTCAAAACAGGGCCTTTCTTGGCCAACCAATCGGAATCGGACGTTTGCCGGCGCCAAGATAGGCTCTCTTCGGCTAGTTGCAAGGTTATCCGTTCAATCGAACCTTTATCGTCTAAGATCATTTCCCGGCCGGCCTTTTGAAAGAAAAATTTTCTCTCATCTTGAGAGTCAAGTTTTTTGATCAGGACATCGTATTGGCTGACAACGCGATTACCAGTCTGCGGGCTGTCGGTTTTACCTAGAATCAGTCTCAACTCGTCATTGATCTGAATCAAAAAAAGTTCGCCGCCGGAAAAAGAGACGGTCGCTTTCAAACCGCCCGAAAGACGGGTGATCAAGCGATTGCTATACCAGAGCTCCGACTGGTCAACGATTAAAAGATCGGGATCGGTCGGAAAGTTGCTAAAGATCTTTCGGAATCGCTCCAACTCTGGCCCCTCGGCGATTTTTTCAATCAGCGGCTGTTCCCGAACGAGAAAAATCGCTTCCGGCTTGGAGACCAGTCCGGCTTCAATCGTAACCCGTGCCTGATAATTTGCGTAGCCGGGTTTTTTGAGCCCGATGTCGTAAACACCGGGCGAGAGTTGCTCGGCATGAGGCGACTCGATCTCCCGGTCCTCCCGTCCCTCGATTGTTAAAATCGCTTTATTTGGACGGAAATCGAGGACCAAAAGGCCAGTTTGTTTTAAGGTCAATGACTCTGGGTCAATCTGATAACCTTGAGCGAGGACAACCAGACCAAGGGCTAAAAGGCCAAAGGTTGAAAGACCCGCGAGCTTCCAGATGTTTTTTCCGATCTGACTATTTTTGAACTCCATCAGGCAAAGTGATTGATATTGGGCCCTAAATTCGAATAGAATAAATTAATCGAAAACTCTCCCAGCTTATAATTTATTAAAGCCAATGGCAAATTCCTACCAGATTGAGGGCGGCCGTTCGCTCAAAGGCGATGTCTCTGTCTCGGGCAGTAAAAATGCTGTTCTGCCTTTAATAGCCAGCAGCCTCTTATTTCAAACTCCCTTGGTTCTCAAGCGAGTCCCGAAAATTGCCGACGTCCTAGTCATGGTCGAGCTTTTTCAGTCGCTTGGCGGGCGGGCGGCTTGGCAAAAAGGAGGCGGCCTGAAGCTCGACAGTCGGCCGGTCCGAAGTTTCAATCTTGATCACCCTTTGACGCCGAGATTGAGAGCCTCGATTCTTTTTCTCGGTCCGCTTCTGGCTCGATTTGGTCGGGCCGTTCTTCGTCATCCCGGCGGTTGCGTTATCGGTCGGCGGCCGCTCGGCACTCACCTAATGGCGATGAAAGCCTTGGGGGCCAAAGTCGAGGTTGACGATTTAGTCTATAAGCTGACGATAACCCGACCGTCGAGCAGGCGAGTTTTTCTTGACGAAGCCTCGGTTACGGCAACCGAAAACGCGATTCTCTTTAGCGCCTGGTCGGAAAAACCGATCACCATTGCCGACTCGGCGATGGAACCTCATGTTCGGTCTCTGGCCGAGGCGCTTATTTTAGCCGGGGTTCTGGTCGAAGGTCTAGGCAGTCCGAGCCTGACAATTTATGGTCGGTCAAATCTCAAAATAGGTCGCTCGATCGAGGTCATTGGCGACGAGATCGAGGCCGCGACCTTTATCATCAGTCTTTTGGCCACGGGCGGAGAGGGGAGAGTCTCCGGTTTCAATCCGCTTGATCTCGAAGCGACAAGTCTAAAATTGATCGAGCTTGGAGCCGAAATCGAGATTGAAAAAGATGGCGTTCTGGTCAAAAAGAGCCGAGTTTTAAACGCGGCTCGGTTTCAGGCTCGGCCTTATCCGGGAATTTCGACCGACACTCTGCCGCTCTTGACCGTTTTGGCCACCAAACTTCAGGGGACAAGCCTTGTTCACGATTGGCTTTATGAGCGACGGCTTGGCTATGTTGACGATTTGACCAAAATGGGAGCCAACATCACACTTTGCGATCCTCACCGAGCTTTGGTTTCCGGCCCGACAAAGCTTTTTGGCGCGACCATCGAGTCTCCAGACATTCGGGCTGGCGCCGCTCTGGTTCTGGCCGCTCTTTTGGCTAAAGGACGTTCTAAGATTGCCCAGATCGATCGGATTGAGCGAGGTTATGAAGATCTTGATCGAAAGTTTCGATCGCTTGGTGCTAGAATCAGCCGGAGGGAAGATTAAATTAGCCGCAATGAATCAGAAAATAGCGATTGATCTTGGAACGACATCAACGATAGTTCTTTCTCATAAGGGAATTGTCGTCAACGAACCGACGGTTGTCGCCTTGAGCGCCGAGGATCAAAGCATAATGGCGATCGGCGGCGAAGCGAAAAAGATGCTTGGCAAGACACCGGAGAGCATAATCGCTTCCTATCCCTTGAGGGAGGGCGTTATCGCCAACTATCGGACCGCCCAAGCCTTGATTAGAATTCTGATTAATCGTGTCAGCGGCGCGATTCGCTTTCTGAAGCCGGACTTGATGGTGACCATCCCCTCGGGTGTAACTTCAACCGAACGACGGGCCGTGATTGACGCCTGTCTTTCAGCGGGAGCGAGAAACTGCTATGTCATCAAGGATCCGGTCGCCGCCGCGCTCGGGGCCGGAATAGATATCTCTTCGCCGACCGGACACATGGTGATCGATATCGGCGGAGGGACGACCGATGTCGCCGTTTTATCGCTTGGCGATATCGTCTCCTCGGCCTCGGTTCGAGTCGGCGGTAACCACTTTGACCAGGCGATCACCGATTTCATTCGGAAGAAGTACAATTTAATCATCGGCGAACAGACGGCCGAGGAAGTTAAAATAGCCGTTGGCAGCGTCGGCGAGGAGAAAAAGAATTTGCAGATGGAAGTTTCCGGTTCGAACAGTATCAGCGGCCTGCCAGAGAGCGTGATCGTTAAAACCTCGGATATCGCTTACGCCGTTAAGGGTCCGCTTTCGGATATCATAGCCACCGTCAAAGTCGTTCTTCAAAAAACTCCGCCCGAACTGGCTTCAGACATTATGGGCCAGGGCATAGTCATGACCGGTGGCGGCTCGATGCTTCGCCAGATTGACGCTCTTCTCACCAAGGTGACCGGCGTTCCTTGCCAAGTCTCGGAGGACCCGCTTCTGGCCGTTGCCAGAGGCGCCGGCGTCGCGGTAGAGAATCTCGATTCTTTTCGAAAGAGCGTTCTCTGGACGAGAAATCTAGCCACGAACTGAATATTCGGTGTCTCAAATTAGATTAGATCGGTCATCAGTAGTCGGCGTTGATCTCGATTCGATCGTGGCCGAAAATCCAACCGGTGTCAGTCGGGTCGTCAAAAATCTCGTTCTTAATCTTCTTAGGGTTGATGGCGGTAATCGTTTTCGGCTCTATAGCCATTTAAGGTTACCGAAAAGTTTTCTCGATTTTAAAAATGTCGAGGAACGAGTGATCGAGGCCAAGCCGGGCTATTATCGTTACCAATTGCCGCTCGAATTGCTGCTCAATCGGCCAGAGATTCTTTTTATGCCTTCAAGCGGTATCCCGAGGTTCGCGCCTAAAAAAACGATCGGCTGCGTTTATGATCTTGCCTTCTTGAAAGATGAAGAATGGTATCAAAAAAGTGAGTTGAAAATTCAAAAACGGGCGGTTGAGTCGGTTGTCAGACGAGCGGCCATAGTTCTTGTTCCTTCGAAAGCGACGGCCAATGATTTGAGACAAAATTTCGAAGTTGAACTAAAGCCGCTTGTTCTGTCGCCGGGAATAACAGACTGGCCGGCCGAGACGGATTTGGATCGAGAAGCGCTCTCAAAAATTGGCGGGAAGTTTTTGCTTTATGTCGGTCGCCTTGAAGCTCGGAAGAATCTCGTTAATCTGGTTCGGGCCTACGGCCTTTTAAGGCGGGAGCCGAAACAGGTTTTAAAGCTTGTTTTAGTTGGCCCTAGAGGCTTTGGTTATGAAGAGATAAAGCGAGAAATATCGGCTCTCGGTCCCATCGGCAGGGCAATTTTCGAGCTCGGGTTTGTTGATGACAGTCTGCTCGGCCTCCTCTATAAAGAGGCCGAGGCGCTGGTTTTTTTGAGTCAAGCCGAGGGTTTTTCCCTTCCGATTCTCGAGGCGATGGCGGCCAAAACGCCGGTTTTGCTCTCCGATATTCCGATTCATCGCGAGGTCGCCGGTTCAGCCGCCATTTATGTCAATCAGAACAAGCCTTTTGAAATAGCCGCCTCGCTTTCTCGTCTCCTCAACACCCCTTCGATGCAACGATCGTTCATATCGAAAGGTCGAAGTCGAATCAGCCTCTACTCTTGGCAAAAGTCGGCGGTTGTTTTGAAGCGGGTGATTGACCACCTCGGTCGGATCGGTTAAAGCTTATCGTCAGACTGATGAAAAAGATCGCCCTCGTTCATGATTTTCTCACGGCTTTCGGCGGCGCCGAGCGAGTTTTGGTTGAACTCGCGAAAATATTTAAAGGGGCGCCGATTTTTACCTTGACCTACGATCGCGAAGCTTTTCGGACTCTTCTCGCCGGTCGGGAAATTATCATTCCGCCAGCCTCTTTCTTGCCTCAAAGATCTCGGCTCGGCTCTTTTCCTCGTCTGATCGAGTCATTCGATTTGAGCCGGTTCGATCTGGTGATTTCAAACTCGAACTCCTTTGCCCATGGTGTCAGAGTGGCTAGGGGGGCGACTCATATTGTTTATTGTCACAGCCCGGCCAGATATCTCTGGGACTACAATCACGAGTACTTAAAGGAGGAAGGTCTTGACCGGGGATTGAGAGGATTGGTTTTGAGAGTGATGCTTCACCGCCAACGAGTCTGGGACATAGAGGCCTCGACCAGACCGACTTTATATCTCGCCAATAGCCGGAACGTCAAGACCAGAATTGAGAAATATTACCGTCGGAAAAGTCTGATCCTCTATCCGCCGATTGACCTTTTAGGTTTTCATCCGACCGAGAAGAAGGAAGATTTTTTTCTGATTGTCAGCCGCCTTTCAGCTTATAAAAAGATTGATCTCGCGATCGAGGTTTTCAATCGCTTGCCTTATCGTCTTTTGATTGTCGGCGAGGGGAGAGATAGGGCTCGACTCGAAAGCTTAAGGAGATCAAGGAAGATCGAGTTTTTGGGTTTTCAAAAGGAGTCGGAAAAAAACCGGCTTTTGGCCAAAGCCCGAGCTCTCATTCATCCCCAAGAAGAGGATTTTGGCTTGACGCCGCTTGAGGCTTTCGCCTCTGGCACGCCGGTTGTCGCTTACAAAAAAGGCGGCGCGATCGAGACCGTCAACCGGAAAACCGGCCTATTTTTTGAGATCCAATCGCCCGAAGCTCTTAACCTTGCGATCAAGAGATTTCTCGAAGTTGAGGAGAGCTTCCTCGAGGCCGAACTAGTCAAGAGAGCCGAGGAGTTTGAGATTGGTCGGTTTAAGAGCGGGTTGGAAAAGATAATCCAAGGGCTTGTCGGTGAGAAGATCGGTTGAGATCGCTGGCGTTTTTGTTGATCGTTTAGGCTTCGATCAAGCGCTTGAAAGGATTGACCAACTGCTGGAGAGGCCGGGTTTCCACTATGTCGTGACCGTTAATCCCGAGTTTATCGTGGCCGCTCAACGCTTGTCTGATTTTAAGAATGTCTTAAATCGAGCCGATTTGAGAACGGCCGACGGTGTCGGCCTCCAAGTCGCGGCCGAATATCTAGCCGGTCGGCCATCTTTTTTCAGGCTGGGTTTTTTTCTGCTCAAGCTGCTCTTTTCGCCGCGATCCTTCTCGATCATTAGAGAGCCGATTAGGGGCTCAAAGCTTGTTTTCCCAATCGCCAAAATCGCGGCCAAGAGAGAGGCGAGACTTCTCCTTTTTGGCGGGAGTCAACAGGTCGCCGAGTCTTCGGCCAAGCTTTTAAGAAGGCAAAATCCCGATCTCGATGTTCGCTCTTTGGGCGGCGTGGCAGTTAAAGATTCGGGTGAGATTGATCGAAAGGCGTTTGAAAGGCTGTCCGGCTTGGGGGCGAAGATCGCTTTTGTCGCGCTCGGATCGCCCAAGCAAGAGCTCTTTATCGATCGCTACGGACGGCTTTTAGGCTGGCGGCTGGCAATCGGGGTCGGTGGCAGTCTTGACTATTTGAGCGGCAAAGCTCTTAGGCCGCCCAAGCTGATGGCCGAGAACCTCGAGTGGCTCTGGCGGCTGATGACCCAACCCAGACGTCTTAATCGGATTCTAACCGCCACCTTGCGTTTTTTGAAACTGGTCTATCGGCTGAAAAAATAGTTCTTCGGGCAAAAAAATCGTCTCGTCTTTGAGAGAGATTATCCGGTTGGCGATTAAAGTCCCGAAAAGCCATCTTGCGCTTGAGAAGGCTCTATCCCAAATAAACTGACTAGATCTAACCGAGCGCCAGCCCGCCAACTCTTTGGCCAACTCGATAAAAGTTCTTAGGCCGACGCCGGCCGCGCCGGCCGGCAATCGGGCCAGAGGAGAAAGCTCGATTTTTGGGAAAGATTGACATTCTCGGCTTTCTCTGTCAGCCTTGATTGAGGTCGCCAAAGCGGCCGTTTTTTAAGCCGTCCGAGTTTGGATCTAGTATAATTTTGGAGACGAGATGGATTACGATCAGTTTAAAATCGCTCTCGAGCAATTGGCCGAAGAAAGAGGGCTCTCGAAAAAGGTGATCTTCGATGCCATCAATGTTGCGATCGCGGCCGCTTATCGTCGAGATTATGGTCACCCGGAACAGGTGATCCGGGCCGAGTTTGATCCGAAAACCGGTGAGGCAAGAGTTTGGGAAGTCTATACCGTTGTCGAAGAGGTCGAAAACCGTCACGCCGAGAAGACCCTAGAAGAAGCGAAAGAGATCAAGGCCGATTCCGAACTTGGCGATGAGTTGGAGGTCGCTCAAAAGCCGGAGTCTGAATTTGGTCGGATAGCGGCTCAAACCGCCAAGCAAGTGATTATTCAGCGACTGCGCGAGGCCGAGAATTCGTTGGTTTATGAAGAGTTTAAATCAAAAGTTGGCGTCATCGTCAACGGCACGGTTCAACAGATTGATCGAGGGAATGTCTTTGTCTCGGTTGGTCGAACCGCGGGGATTATGCCCTCCTCGGGTCAAATTCGGGGCGAACATTACTACATTGGCCAGCGATTGAGGGTTTTGGTTAAAGAGGTTCAGGAATCAACCCGAGGTCCGCAGATTATTCTCAACCGGTCTGATCCGGCCTTCATTGAAGAGCTGTTCAAAAACGAGGTGCCGGAAATCGAAACCGGTCAGGTTGAAATTGTCCGTTCGACGAGAGAGGCCGGCGCCCGGACGAAAATCGCCGTCAAGACCAACGACGACTCGCTCGATCCGGTCGGTTCGCTCGTTGGTCAGCGGGGGACTCGGGTTCAGGCCGTTCTGGCGGAGATTGGCAATGAGAAAATTGATATCGTCGCTTATGACGAAGATCCCAAACAATTTATTCAAAACGCTCTTTCGCCGGCTCGGATCGAAGAGATCGAGCTTGACGAAAAGAGCCTCCGGGCGATGGTTCGAGTGCCGGAAGATCAACTCTCGTTGGCGATCGGCAAGGCCGGTCAGAATGTCCGCTTAGCTTCAAAGATCAGCGGTTATATGATTGACATCAACAAAGAGTTAGAGGGCCGCAAGACCGAAGCGAGGGCTGACGATTTAATGAAACTCGGGCTGACCAAGGCGACGATTAAAAAAATGGAACAGGCCGGATTTAAAACGGTTGGCGATGTCGCTGTCAAATCGGCCGAGGATTTGACGGCGATTCCGGGCATCGGCATTAAGATGGCGGGAAAAATTCTCGGGGCGGTCAATCTTTTTATGAGTCAGAAGTCGGAGGGGATTGAAAGTCGGGTCGAGGCTGATCATCAAGGATCGGATCAAAAGCCTTGATAACGGCCCCGAAGTCATTGTTTGCCAAGTCTTAAGTTTTTCTGCTAGAGTTGGGTTGTGACTAGAGGGCGGATCAAGGGGAGGACATGATGGCCGGGAGTTTTGAGCACATATTTTCGAAGTTTGGAAAGACCGCGAGGGATGTCTTGATTGTCGCTCAACAGTCGGCCGAATCGCACAACTTGCCCTTGGGTTCCGATCATCTTCTCCAGGCGATGATCAGTCAGAGAGGGACTTTGGCGGCCGAGATTTTGAGAAGCTTCTCGCTCGACGCCGAGAAACTCCGGCTTTCGCGCTCGCTCCGATTCGATCTTCGAGGTCGAAAGGAAAAAGAGCCAGATCTCGATCAGACACAAGAACAGGGAGTGAAGTTTGACCTCGGCTCCTCAATAGAAGATGAAGCCAAAGAGGTGATTGAAAAGGCCGTCACCCGGGCCAGCATTTTCGGCCACTTCGCGATCGAAGCCGAACATTTGCTCTACGGCATAGTCTCTCATCAAGTTTCGATCGGCTATCATCTGCTCGAGCAGCTCGGAGTCAGCCCGGAATCAATCAGAAGTCAGATTGACCAAATCTTTCAGCGCTTGAGTGAACTAGAAGGTCCGCCTCAAAAGCCTTTTTTGGAGCCCGAGAAGACCAATTTGCCGAAAAGAGGTCAGTCGTTTGGTCAAGCCGAGAAAGCCTTCACCATTGACCTGACGAAACTTGCCTCTGAAGGCAAGCTTGATCCTTTGATCGGTCGGGAGCTCGAGATGGAGAGAGTCGTTCACATTCTGGCTCGGAGAACGAAAAACAACCCGATTCTACTCGGCGAGCCAGGTGTCGGTAAAACGGCTTTGGTCGAGGGGCTGGCCTCAAAAATTAGCGCCAACCTGGTTCCAAAGAACCTGAAACAACAGCGGATTTTAATGCTCGATGTAACCGCTCTGATCTCGGGCACGATGTATCGCGGCCAGTTTGAGGAGCGGATCAAAAAACTCCTCTCCGAGGTTGCGAGTCAAGGCAATATCATTCTCTTCATTGATGAACTTCATACCATGATCGGCGCCGGCTCCGCCGAAGGCACCCTCGATCTGGCCAATATCTTAAAGCCCTCGCTTTCGAGGGGCGACTTTCGGGTGATCGGAGCGACGACCTTTGATGAGTTTCAAAAATATCTTGAACGAGATAAGGCGCTTGAGAGACGGTTTCAACCGGTCGTGATTGATGAGCCGTCGGCCGACGAATCAATCGAGATCTTGAACGGCACCAAGCAGTATTTCGAGGAATTCCACAAGGTCGTGATTACCGATGAGGCCATCTCCAAAAGCGTCTTATTGACCGACCGGTATATCTCTGACCGTTTTTTGCCCGATAAGGCGTTCGACGCCATTGATGAAGCGGCGGCCTCGGTTTCTCTTCGTCAAAACGAGAAAACGGAGCTTTCCCGTCTCAAAAAATTGTTAAAAACAACTGAATTGGCCAAGGCTCAAGCGGTCAACGAGCGACGGTACGAGCTGATAATCGAGCTCAAAAAACGGGAGACTTTGCTCCGTGAGAAGTTGGCCATCGAGCGGTTGGCCGGCGAGCAGGTCGAGAGAAGTCGGGTAACCGCCGGCGATGTGGCCGCGGTGGTTAGTCGCTGGACAAAGATTCCTCTCTCGAACCTGGCCCAAGAAGAACTGGTCCGACTAAGAGATCTGGAGACTAGAATTAAAAAGAGAATTGTTGGTCAGGATGAAGCAATCAAGAAGATGGCCAAGGTTATCCGAAAAGCTCGTCTCAAGCTGTCAAATCCGAATCGGCCGATCGGCTCTTTCATCTTTCTCGGGCCGACCGGCGTTGGCAAGACCGAGCTGGTTAGAGTTTTGGCCGATGAGTTGTTTGGTTCATCTCAAACCATGATCAAGATTGATATGAGCGAGTTTATGGAACGTCACAATCTCAGCCGGCTCCTTGGTGCCCCGGCCGGTTATATCGGTTATGAAGAAGGCGGTCGTCTGACTGAAGAGATCAGACGACGGCCCTACTCGATCATTCTTTTGGATGAAATAGAGAAGGCCCACCCAGAAGTTTTTAATGTTTTGCTTCAGATAATGGAAGACGGCAATCTGACCGATGCCAAGGGTCGAAAGGTTGATTTTAAGAACACTCTCCTTGTCATGACCAGCAACATCGGACTTCAGGCCTTTAACCGGAGTTTAAGGATCGGTTTCGAGGCCGAGAGTCGCTCGGAGCGGGATCGGGCTGACAACCTCTTCAGCCGAGCCAAGGCCAGTCTTGAAAGAGAACTTAGAGATTATTTCCGACCGGAGTTTCTCAATCGTCTTGATGGCACAATCGTTTTCCAGCCTCTCAATCGTCAGCAGATAAGGAGTATCGCTCGGATTCAGATTGAAGAGTTGAGGGCCCGACTAGAAACCCTCGGTCTCTCGGTTGATGTTTCAAGTAAGATGCTCGATCGGGTCTCTCGACTTGGGTTTAGTCAGGAGTTTGGCGCTCGGCCGGTCAGAAGGGTGATCGCAGATCTAATCGAGGATCCAATTACCGAGGGTTTCTATGCCGGAGAGTTTCAAGTCGGCGATGAACTAAAAATCGATTTTCTGAACGACAAAACGACGATTAAGCCGGTTCATCGTCGTCGGATGATCGGAAAGACCATGAGTCCTAAAGCAATGGAAATTGGTTGACGATGCGCGGAAAAGACTTGTCATTTTTCGAATCGGTCAGGTCTTTCGCTCGGACTTTTGCCTTCAAGGAGGTCGAATTGCCCTTGATCGAACGGCGCTCGCGGGCGATTGAATCAATTCTCGACTCGGCCGATAATCTGACCCGAAAACCGGTGCTGCTCGCGCACTCCGATCAGTCAACCCTTTTCCGTTTCAACGGTTTGATCAGTCTCTTGCCTCACATTGGTCGGGATCTCTTGACCTCGAGCGAACTTTATTACTTTGCCGATCACTTTTTTTCCGCTTCTCCGGATAGGGCGAGTCAGGGATCGTCCCTCGCGGCCGAAGAGCAGTTCGGCGTGCTCTTAAGAGGCAATCTTGGTCCTGAAACCGACACCGGTCTGGTTTTTCTGGTTGACCAGCTTAAAAAGTTTCTTGGTCAATCGGCCAAAACCTCCGTTATCGGAACCGCTGGCTGTCAGAATTGCCGGCCGGTTTTCTTCAAAGTTCTCAGGCAAGCGCTTAAATCGCAAAGTGGCGAGTTGTGTTCTCGTTGCAGGTTAAGTCTTTCCACCCCGCCCGGCTCGTTTGAAATTTATGATTGTCATAACCCGATCTGTCGGCGACTGATTGACGCGCAGGAAACAATTCTCGATCGTCTTTGTCTTGAATGTAAAGGCCACTTGGAGCTGGTCTTTGAGCAGCTTGAGTTGATGCGAGTCCCTTTCGAGCTTGAGCCTCGTCTTCACCTGCCGGATCTTTTTCGAGGCCGGATCAATTTTCGACTGACTGACGAGAAAGACGAAGAGATCGCGTTTGGCGGTTCATTTGAGTCTTTTCCCGATCTGATCGGCAAGTCCGAGTCAGTTGCCGGCTTTGTCTGGCGGAAGTCGGTTGATAAAAAGAGTCGCCAAACTCTCAAGCCGGTGCCGGTTTTTGTCGCCCAAATCGGGAGAGAGGCGCGACTGGCTTCCCTGAAAATCCTGGCCGATCTTTGGAGCAACGGCATCATGGCGCCATTTTTGCCCGATCGCTCGCCCCTTAAAGACCAACTTCTGGCCGCTCAAAAATCAAGATCTCGTTTCGCTATCATCATCGGCCACAAGGAAGCGATTGAAGGTCAGGCGATGATCAGGAATCTTGAGAGCGGAGCGCAAGAGACTCTCCTTCAAGAAGAGATTATTGGTTTTCTGAAAGACCAACTCTTCGGCCCCGCGGCGGCATGACCCTTTATATCGCCAACGATCATGGTGGTTACCGGCTCAAAAAACAGCTCTTAAAACGTCTCAAAACCGAGACGCGAGAAGTCGTTGATCTCGGAGCCGCCGACGATCGCCCGTCCGATTACCCTCTTATCGCCGAGATGATTTCAAATCGGCTTCTTGCCGATCGGGGCTCGCTTGGCCTTATCATCTGTCGCTCCGGTCAAGGCGCCTGCATCGCGGCTAACAAGATTAAAGGGATCAGAGCGGCTCAAGCCTGGGACCGAAAATCGGCCAGGCGGGCGAGAAATGACGACGACGCCAATCTTTTATGCTTGGCTGGCGATTTTATCTCTCCCAGAAAGGCCGAGTCTATCCTAAAGGTTTTTCTGAAGACCGAGTTTCAGGCTCTAGCCCGTCGCCGCCGGCGGCTTAATCAGATCAAAGATCTCGAGGCAAGATGCTAGGTTTTTTTTGATGAGACCTGAGGTTCTACCAGCCGTTTTAGCCAAGAATCTGTCCGAGTATATCGAAAAGTTGTCGCTTTTAAAGACTTTTGCCAAAAAGGTTCACGTTGATTTTGTTGATGGCCGGTTTGCCAAAAATAAGACCATTTTGCCTTATGATTTGGGTTCTCAAGATTGGCCGTTTTCATTCGTCGCCCATCTCATGGTCGAGGAGCCGGAGCGGTATCTTAGGCATCTTGAAAACTGGCGGCTAGTCTTTATTCATAATGAAGCCTTGGCCGGAAGGCGCGCGCTGGTTAAGATCGGATCGAGTTTTCCCGGGAAAGTCGGTCTGGCTCTTAAGCCGGAAACCACGATTGATTCGATCGCCGATTTTGTTTTGGGACTGCCGGCCGTTTTGATTATGACCGTCGAGCCAGGTTTTTACGGCGGCGATTTTTTAGAGACGAGTATGAAAAAAATCGCTCAATTGCGGAATCTGGGATTTCGCGGTAAAATTGCCGTTGATGGGGGAATGAATTCAAAACGGGCTAAAGTGGCGGCCGAAATGGGGGCCGACCAGATCGTTATCGGCTCGGCGATTTTTCAGGCCGGCGATCCGAAAGGGGCTTATCAGGAGATAGTCGAAACTCTTGCCAAGCTGCCTTCCGGCTCGGTTAAGACAGAGGTTTCAGAGATCATCGAATAGAAGCTGTTTTGGCCAAAGAAGCTCGGGCCGGAAAAGAGAGAAAGAAGGAGGGATGAAAATCATCAGATTGGCGATTAATGGTTTTGGCCGGATTGGCCGCGCGGCTTTTAAGATTGCTCTTGAACGGCCGGAGGTTGAGGTTGTCGCGGTTAACGATCTTTCCGACGCTCCGACTCTCTGCCATCTTTTGAACTATGACACCGCTTACGGTCGTTACAATAAGTCGGCCAGCTATGATCAGGAACACCTGATTGTCGAGGGCAGAAAGGTCAAAGTTTTTTCGATCGGCCAGCCCGAGGAACTGCCGTGGCGAGAGAGCTCAATTGATGTTGTCATCGAATCAACCGGTCGGTTTACGACCGCCGAGCTTTCTTCGAAGCATCTTTCGGCCGGGGCCAAACGGGTCATAATTTCCGCTCCATCGGAGGGCGAAAATCGGCCGCCGGTGACGATAATCGGACTGAACCACGACTCGCTTACCGGCCGCGAGCCGGTAATCAGCAATGCTTCCTGCACCACCAATTCGATCACGCCGGTCATCTCCGTTTTGGAAAGGAATTTTGGCTTAAGGAAGGCGATGATGACAACTGTTCACGCTTACACGGCCGATCAAAATCTCCAGGACGGTCCTCATCGCGATTTGAGAAGAGCTCGCTCGGCGGCTGAAAACATCGTTCCGACATCGACCGGAGCGGCCGAGGCGACGACCGAGGTAATCAAAGAACTTAAAGGCAAGTTTGACGGCTTGGCGATCCGGGTCCCTGTCCCTCTCGGTTCGATCTCGGACATTACGGCCTTGGTTGCTCGGAAAACGAGCCTTGAGGCTGTCAATCGGGCCTTTATTCAGGCCAGCAAAGATCCGGGCTTTGAAGGCATTTTGGCCGTTACCAGTCAACCGCTAGTCTCCTCGGACATTATCGGCGACAGCCACTCGGCGATCGTTGATCTCTCTTTGACCCGAGTTGTTGATCAAGATCTGGTCAAGGTCGTTTCTTGGTATGACAACGAATGGGGCTATGCCAACCGCCTGATCGATCAGGTGGTTGTTCTGGGCAAGAAGCTAAACGATGAAAACTAGAAATCTGCAAGATCTTAAAAAGATCGCCAACGCGATTCGCCAAGATATTATTAGGGCCCTTGTCAAAGCCGGCTCTGGTCATAGCGCCGGTCCCCTTGGCATGGCCGATGTTTTTACCGCTCTCTATTTTGGAGGGATCCTGGACTACGATCCAAAACGGCCCGATAAGCCCGAGCGTGATCGTCTGGTGCTCTCCTGCGGTCACATCAATCCGGTTTTTTATGCCACCTTGGCTCACGCCGGCTATTTTCCGGTCGCCGAATTTCTGACGACTTTGAGAAAGTTCGGCGGTCGGCTTCACGGCCATCCTCACAATCTTGTCACCCCGGGAGTCGAGAACTCGTCTGGCCCGCTCGGTCAAGGCTTGTCCCAAGCGATCGGCATGGCTTTAGCCGCCAAGCTCGATCAGGCCCCTTGGCGGGTTTATGCCATTCTTTCCGATGGCGAGCACGACGAAGGCCAAACTTGGGAGGCTATCCTGATGGCGGCGAAATATCGTCTGAACAACTTAACGGTTTTGATTGACCGGAACAACATCCAGATTGACGGTTTTACCGAGGACATTATGCCGCTCGAGCCGCTTGACGAAAAATATCAGGCCTTTGGTTGGCACGTTTTAGAGATTGACGGTCACAACATTGAGGAGATCATTGACGGCTGCCACGAAGCTCAAGCGGTTTACGAGAAACCGGTCGCCATTATCTGCCATACCATTCCCGGTAAAGGAGTGCCATTTATGGAGCGGGACTTCCGGTGGCATGGCAAGCCGCCGACAGCCGTGGAAGCCCAAAAGGCTCTCAAAGAACTTCGAACCCTTGAGGGTCGGGTTCAGAGCGAGCTTGATTAATACGGAATCGGGAGTGTCAAAGAAAGACAATGAAGGCCCGGTCATGAAACTGCCAGCCAAGATCATGAAAACAGGAGCCGGTCGGCAAACTGGCTTTTTATCGAAAAAGCCCAGATTGGCAAAAGCTAGAAGGCCTTTTTCTTTGCTTCGACGAGGAGCCTTGGTCTTGTTTTGCCTTTGGCCTATCACTTGGCGCTCAAGGGCCGAAACAGCCAACCCGAGCCGCCCCGTTCTGACCGATAATTTGGCATTTATGACCTGACATGGCAATCGTTTCGGCAGCAAATTTGGTGAGCGATCTCTTTTCGGAAAAGATCAAAGCGGTCCCGACTCGCGATGGTTACGGACAGGGTCTGCTTGAGCTTGGTCGGGAAAATCCCGACATCGTTGTTTTGACCGGCGATCTCAAGGAATCAACCCGAGCCCAACTTTTCGAGGAAAAATACCCCGATCGATTTATCGAGTGCGGGGTGGCCGAGCAAAATATGACCGGAGTGGCGGCTGGCTTGGCTCTGGCGGGAAAGATTCCTTTCATCTCCTCTTACGCCGTTTTTTCACCCGGTCGAGCTTGGGAACAGATTCGGGTAGCGATCGCTTATTCAAAAGCCAATGTCAAAATCGCCGGCGCCCACACTGGTGTTTCGGTCGGACCAGACGGGGCGACTCATCAAGCTCTCGAGGATCTCTCGATAATGCGGGTTTTGCCGAATATGACGGTCATCGCTCCCTGTGACGCTCTTGAGACTAAAAAGGCGACTCTGGCTGCCGCCAAACATCAAGGACCGGTCTACTTTCGATTCGCGAGGGAGGCGTCTCCTCTTTTTACCAGTCAAAAGACTCCTTTCAGAATCGGTTCGGCCGAGATCTATTGGCGGTCGGAAAAGCCGAAAGTCGGAATTATCGGTATCGGCCCGCTTCTCTATCGAGCCCTCGAAGCGGCGAGGGAACTCGAAAAAGAGGCCGGAGTTGGTTCGATTGTGCTCAATTGCCACACGCTCAAACCAATTGACCGGAAAGCCATTAGCGAGCTGGCCAAGAGAACTGGCGCGCTGGTTACGGTTGAGGAACATCAATGTTTTGGCGGCCTTTTCGGAGCGGTTTCCGAAGTTTTGGCCGAGTTTCAGCCAACTCCGATTGAGCCGGTTGGGATGGATGATCAATTTGGCGAATCCGGTCAACCGGACGAACTCCTAAAAAAATTTAATATGACGACCGAAGATATCGTTAAAGCGGCTTTGAGAGCGGTTAAACGTCGTCAGAGTCAGTCGATCAAAATCAAAGTCAGTGAAAACTGAAACTCTGCTAGACTAAATTCAGTGGCAAAGGCGGGGGAGTGATGAGTCAGAGGCTCAAAAAACAGTCGGAGGCGATCAAGGTCCGGGTCTTGGGGTCCGACCGAGATTCCCCGACAGGCCAGAAGAAGACCCATCTTCAATCGGCCGATCTTTTTTCTGCTTTGATTTTCGGCAATCACTATCTCTTTGACCCGAAAAATCCCTACTGGCCGGAACGAGATCGCTTGATAGTCGCCTGTCAAGAGTGTCGGCCGATATTCGAGGCCGCCTTTTCCCTCTTAAGGGCCGTTCATGTTAGTCACGCCTCGATTCATCATCATCGGGCGATCGAGGATCGATTTGAAAGTCATCATGGTCCGAGGGCTTCCGGCCTTTCGAGAGCCGTTAAATTGGCTCAACGGATCATTGGATCGAGACGGAAAGTGGTTTATGTTATCGGTGATTCCGGTCATCAGGATTCCGGACGGCTCTGGCAGGCGGTTTATCGGGCGGCTGAAAGAAATTTGAACAATATCTGCAAAATTGTTGTTGCCGACTACTCCGAGGCGCCCAAGCCGATCTCAAAGAGGTTCGAGGCCTTTGGCTGGCGGGCGAGGGATATTGACGGACATGACTATAACGAACTGGCGACCGCTTTGGAAGAGGCAAGAGTCTCCGACCGGCCGCTCTGTCTGGTGGCTCACACTCGTCTGTCGGGACTATAAACACCGGGAGATGGAACCGAAAATGACGAGACGCGAACCACCGGTGAATAAGCAAGAAGCGGAAAGACTTCGGCTGAAAGGTTGTTTTTCGAGCGGTGGCCGAGCTAGGGATAATGGGATTTTTCGGCTTTGTTTTTTAGCTTTTAGTCGGCCGTGACAAAGAAAGTTTTTATCACCGGCCAGATTCCGCTCAACGGCGTCCGGCTCCTCGAAAAACATTTTAAGGTTTCGGTCTATCGAGGCAAAGGGCCGATAACCAGAGGAGAACTTTTAAAGCGGGTCAAGGGCGCTTTTGCCATTCTTTCGATCTTGACCGAAAAGATTGACGAAAAGGTTTTCGAGTCGGCCGGTCGAGAGCTTAAAATCGTTGCCAACTATGCTGTCGGTTTCGACAATATCGATCTTCAAGCCGCCAAAAAAAGATCCGTCGTGGTCACCAACACGCCCGGGGTTCTCTCGGACTCGGTCGCCGAGCACACGCTCGCTTTGATCATGGCGGTCGCCAAAAGAGTTGTCGAGTCTGATCAATTTGTCAGAGCCGGCAAATTTAAGTCTTGGATGCCGATGGGATTCTTGGGAGCCGGCCTGAAAAACAAAGCTCTTGGCATTCTTGGCCTCGGCCGGATCGGCTCGATCGTCGGCCATATCGCCGGACGAGGTTTTTCAATGAAGATCCTCTATCACGATGTCAGGCGGAACAATCAGTTTGAGAGAGAAGAGAAAGCCGAGTTTCTGAGCTTCGAGGGCCTTCTCAAAAGAGCCGATGTGCTGACGATTCATGTCCCGCTTTTGCCGACCACGAAACATCTGATCAACGCCAAAACGCTTCGGCTTATGAAGCCGACGGCGATTGTGATCAACACTTCGCGCGGGCCGGTTATTGACGAGCGGGCGCTTGTTCTGGCGCTCAAGGAAAAGAGGATTTTTGGCGCCGGTCTTGATGTCTTTGAACTCGAGCCAAAGTTATCACCCGATCTGAAGGGTCTGAAAAATGTCGTTCTGACGCCGCATATCGCTTCGGCGACGGAAGAGGCGAGAGAGGCGATGAGCGAGATAGCGGCCAAAAATATCATCGCCGTCCTCTCGGGCCAAAAACCACCCAACCCCATCCACCAATAAAGGGAATAAAGGGGTCAGGAGCCTTTTTTTCTTTCAAATAATTGCCTTTGGGAGCCATCTTTTATCGACCTTCCGAGAGGTAACTCGCACGCCAGCCTTATTAGAGCCATACCCGGCTGGCTTGAAAGAAACAGAAACGGATGGTTTTGTTTTGGGCGTTTGGAAAAAACGCCCTCGGCCATCCTTGACACCCCTTTGATGTTCGATTTTTGTTTGATATTATTCAGTTATGACTTTGACCCCGATCAACGAGATCATTGAAGTCTTTGTTACCTTTAATGGTTCGCTTGTCAGGCCCAAAGCGATCAGGTGGCGAGGAAGAGTGATCAAGATTGATTCGGTCAATCTTGTCCACTCGTTCCGCGACGGCCGGAAAAAACTCTATACCTTTGCCGTTTCAAACAGGGTCGCGGCCTACAAGCTTTTGTTCGATAGCGAAACATTAGAGTGGCGGCTTTTAGAGCTCTGGGCCGACTAAATCAAAACCTAAAGAGCCCGAGCGACGAAAAAAATCAGATGTCAAGTCGTTCAACCGAGACCTGTTTTCGCGGGAAGATTTTTCTCTCAAGTCGAAGACTTTTCGTTTCTTCCGTCGAAAGTTTTTTTGATTAACCATGAGGTTTTTTCCTGCCAGAACCATCGCTCATATTGATATGAACTCCTATTTCGCCACGCTTGAGCAGCAGGCCAATCCTCATCTCCGCGGCCGTCCGATCGGCGTTTCTGGCAAGAATGTCACTCGACAGAGAACGGTTGTCGTCGCTGCTTCGATCGAGGCGAAAAAGCGCGGTGTCAAGTCGGGCATGAGTGTTTTTGAGGCTAGACAATTTTGTCCGGAGCTGATTCTTATTCCAGCCGACTACGAGCGTTATCTCGAGATCAACAGAAGATTCCTTGAGATTCTCGATCGCTACTCGGCCAGGATCGAGCCATTCTCGATTGACGAAGCGTTTTTCGAAGTTCGAAGGCTTGGCGACCAAATCGGGAGTCAGGAACTTAAGGGTGAGAAAAATGATCGCGACGGTCTCGCTTTCGATTTTGAGACTCTCAAAGCAATTAGCCTTGAAAGTATGATAGAGACCGCTCTTTCGATCAAGCGGAATATCAGGCGGGAAATTGGCGACTGTGTCACCGCCTCGATTGGCTTTGCCGACAACAAATTTATGGCCAAGCTTGCTTCGGAATCAAAGAAGCCCGACGGTCTGACGGTCGTGATTGACAGGGAGACCCGAGGGCCTGTTCCGCGGTCAAAAAGAACCGTTCGGTCAGCCCGATTTGTGACAAAAGATCAACTCTTCGCGGAGGTTGAACTGGCCGATTTTTGCGGCATCGGTCGTCAGGTTCTTCGACGGTTAAACGGTCTTGGCATCTATCGGCCGGAAGACCTTGCTCATATTGAACGAGCGGTCCTGATCTCCGAATTCGGTCATCATCGAGGCATCGCTCTCTGGCAGATGGGTCAGGGCGAAGACCATCTTCCAATCGCGACTTTTGGCGATCTTTCAGTCGAGAGATCTTTTGGGCACTCTTACAGCCTGCCTAGAAATTGCTCTGACTGGCGGTCGGCTCAAGCCGTCCTGTTCCGACTTTCGGATCAGGTCGGGCGACGGATGAGAAGAAAGAGACTTTTTGGTCAAAGAATTTGGAGTTTTCTCTGGCTTGATGACGGTCGAAGTTTTGGTCGAAACAGACGAATCGCGAGACCGATTAATCAAGGCCGTCAAATCTATGAAGTTGCCAGAAATATAATTCTTGAAGCGCCGGCCGATTTTCGATTTTTGCCGATCCGTCGAATCGGTCTTTCGGCAACCGATCTTTTCGGGGAAGATCAGATCTCTCTTTCGCTCTTCGGATCGGAACGGCGACAGGAAAGATTAACCGAGGCGCTTGATCAAATATCCGGCCGTTTTGGCTCGTGGTCGGTTGTTTTTGCCGGCAGTCTGCTGGCAAAGGGAATCTTGGAGCCGATTCCGGACGGTCGGGACAAGAGGCTAAAAGACCGATCTCTCTGAAAGAGGATAATGATTTTAAGTTTTTCTTTGACCAATTTTAACCCAAGCGGCCAGGGCCTTTACCGCCGACTTGACACCGTTCGCTCTTTGTTCGAATCTAAAAGAGACGGGCGATAACTAAAGGAGCATGGCAACCACACTCACCCCAAAACAAAAAGCCGTTTTTGAATTCATCAAGCGATATATTCTCGAGCATGATTACAGCCCGAGTTTTCGCGAGATTGCTCGCCAATTTAAACTTTCGTCGGTCGCGACGGTCGCCGCTTATGTTGAGGCCTTGAGGAAAAAGGGCTATCTCATTAAGGTCGAAAACCTTGCTCGGTCGCTTCAGTTGACTCCAGCTTGGGATGAGCGTCATTTCGAAGTCCCCCTTGAAGGCACAATTCAGGCCGGCGAGCCAATCGAAGCCATTAGGACTAACGATACGATCGAAATCCCTCGCGACATGATTGGTCCGAACACTTTTGCTCTTCGAGTCAGGGGCGACTCAATGATCGAAGACGGCATCTTTGAAGGCGATTATATCATCGTAGATCAGATCGCCGAGCCAAAAAATGGCGACATTGTGGTCGCTCTCATCGACCAAGACACCGCGACCCTCAAACGTTTTTACCGAGAAAAAAAGACAATTCGCCTTCAAGCCGCGAATAAAAAATATCCGCCCATCAGAACTCGGCGAGTTACGATCCAAGGTCGAGTCAAGGGAGTAATTCGAAAGTTTGTCTAGTCGTCCGACTCCTATCGCCAGGGCTTGCGGCCTGACTTTTGGCCTGCCTTTGGCGATAATGGCTTTGCAGTTTGTCCACCCTGACCAAAGCTTCGATTCGATCCCCGATGGACTATTGCCTTTGTTCAGACGCAGCGTGGAGACTCCATCCTCAAAATGGCGGGAGGGAAAGTCGCTTTAAAAAAGGAGTCTCGCGTGAAAGGATCAATCGACATATCAGCCCGACTGATCACTCTCTTGCCCCATCGGCAAAAACTGGCTGAAATCGTCAGACTTTCCTCGAAAGAACAAAGGCGATCACATCTCACTAATTACTTCTTGGCTAAAGACAACCCTGCCTTTAGCGGTCAAAGAACTATAACGAGAAGGCCGGGTCATGGATTGAGCGGTTTAACAACCGCCGACCCGATCAAGCCCTCAATTACTTGGCACCAAGACAGTATTTTGAGAGAATGTTGTCAACTTAAAAGGTCTCCTCGATGTGTTGAACCAGTCCAACTATTTGCTAGAAGGTCTCTAAAAGCCTAGAATTAAGATCGGGGAGTCGAGATTGATCACCGAACTTATAAAAAACCTTCTCGATCCGTTGCCGGACGCTTCGGCGCCTTATGTTTACTATCTTTTGGCGGCGATTGTTATCGCTCTGGTTCTTCGTTTGATCAAGGGGACAATAATGCTGGTCATAGCCGCCGCCCTTTTGTTGATCGTTCTCTATTTCGGCTCGACAGTTTTTGCTTTCCCTTTTAAGCTATAATCAATGACCTCGAAAGATAGAAAGAAAGATCGGCTCAAACCCAAAGCCTTTCCTCAACTCATGACTCTCGGCTCTTATTCAACGGCTGTTGTTCTGCCCAAGACGGATCTTCAAAGGCTTGGCTGGCAGGCTGGAGATCCAGTCGAATTCCAGCTCGATTCCGATAACAACCGGTTAATCTTGAAAAAACCGGTTCTGCGAGAAGGGGAGGAAGAATCTTCAGCCGAGTCGTCGAGTTTAAGTTCTTGGCGGGAGACAACCGACGAAAAGACCCCTCCTCCGAAAAGATCACTCGATTGGTAGACGATGGCAAAGTCGCTTGATATCGAACCGAGGAGGAAGTCGAGGCCGACTTCAGAGCCCGAGAGAGGGGCCTTGAAGGGAGAGTTCGAAAAAGCCGAGGCGGCCTTTCTCGAGGCGTCAGCCAAGTCCGAGGAAGAGGAGGATCGGTCAAAGACTAAAAAGGAGATGTATCCAATGAACCGAAAAAGCGAGTCTTCGATCAAGGCCCGAAAGGCCGACCTTGTCCAGTACATAGTTCTTCTAGTTCTGATCCTGGGCTTGGTTCTGGCCGTCTCCTATGAAATTCGATCCTTATTAAGGGCCCTTAAAGACGGTCGCTCGAGCGAGCGGTCGGCTCTACCCGAACTGCCGGAGGACTTGAATCGGCCGACCGATCAAGGCTCGGATCAACCGGTCAATGACGATGAGGGAGATCAAAAAACCCAACCAAAAACAGAAGATCGGACATTAACGCTCGCCCCAATCTCAAAAAAGGATATCTCGATCAAGGTCCTAAACGGCAACGGTCAGATCGGCTCGGCCCAAGTTGTTGCCGACGATCTTGAGGCCAAAGGCTTTGTCGTCCATGATATTGGCAACGCTAAGCGATTCACTTACGAAAAAACTTTGATATATCACAAAACCGGAAAGGCCGAGGAGGCCAAACTCCTTCGGGAGGCCTTGAGCGGTCGTCAAGCCGAGCTTGAGGAGAACAACTCGGTTGTCGAAAACTCGGATCTAGTCGTCGTGATAGGCAAAAAATAGTTAATCCTTGAGTATCTTTCTGGCCCTGATCTTTATCGAGCTTTTAAGCTTTCTGATCTTAAAGGTTATGCAGAGAGCTATTCCGGCGAGGGCTTTGCGGATCTTTCTCGCCCCCGGTGTCTTTATCCACGAGCTTGGCCATACTCTGATGAGTGTTTTTACCGGCCACCGAGTTTATGAATTCAACGCTTGGAAGTGGCAGGGCGGCGAGGTGATCCATGAACGACCGAAGGGTCTTTTTTCGCGGACTCTGATCGCTTTCGGGCCGGCAGTTTTAGGAACCTTTATCCTCTTAGGCGCCGGTTGGCTGATCTCGCCTAACTTTTTTCGGGTCGAAAACCTCGACCTTCGATCGTTTTTCGGCGATCTCCCGGCTTGGCCAGTGACGATTTTACTCATCTACCTGATAATCAACATTTCCGCCACCCTCGCTCCCTCAAAGCTCGACCTTCAAGCCGGCCTCTCGGCTTTCGGCGCGATTGTCTTTTTGACCGGCTTTTTCGGCTATCTTTTATTTCTTGATCAAAAAATCAGCCTTAGAGCCTTGCTTGGATTAGATCTCCTCCCCTTCATGACTTTCGTGATCGGCGTCGAACTGATAGCTTTGATCTTTGCTTATATTTTAGCGTTGGTTAGACGATGGTCAAAAAGGATCTAGTAATTATCGGAGCCGGTCCGGCTGGCTTGACGGCCGCCATCTATGGCGCTCGGCGAGGCCTCTCGACTCTGCTTGTCTCGAAAGATCTCGGTGGTCAGGCGACAACGACGCCTCACATCGAAAACTACCCGGGCATCAGTCTCGTCCATGGTCGGGAGTTGATGACGGTTTTTTTGGAGCAGGCGAAAAAGGCCGGCGCCGACTATCTCTTTGATGTTGTTCTTTCGGTCGAGAAGATGAAGGATAAAAACTTTTTAATCAAGACCCCGTCAAGGACGATTTTTGCGCAGTCGGTTATCTTGACTTTTGGTAAATCTCCGACCTCGCTTGAGCTTGAGAACGAGCATCAGCTGATCGGCAAGGGCTTGAGCTACTCGGTTTCAGAGGAGATTTTGGGCTTTAAGGGCAAGACGGTGGCGATTGTTGGCGGAGGCAATTCGGCAATCGAGGGGGCGGCGCTGGCCAGCCCGATCGCCAAAGAAGTTCATCTTATCCACCGGCGGCGAGAATTTCGGGCCGAGGCGATATTGCTCGAGAGGCTTAAAGCCTTAAACAACATCGTTTACCATCGAGGCTTTATTGTAACCAAGCTGGTCTCGGGAAAAGGCCGGCTCCAGGCAATCGAGATTGAAAAAGCGTTTTTCAAAGCTGGCGACTTTAAGCCCGATGGCCGACCGGAAAGATTAAGGCTCGACGGTTTGTTTGTTCAAATTGGTTACGGCATTAAGGCCGATTTTGTAAAAAAGCTGGTCGAGTTCGATGAAAATCAAGAAGTTCTTGTCAATCGCCGACAAGAGACCTCTCTTGAGGGAGTATTCGCGGCTGGTGATTTAACCCAAAATCCGTACAAGCAGATCGTCATCTCGGCCGGCGAAGGGGCAAGCGCGGCTCTATCGGCCTTTGAATATATTATGAAAAAACAAGGCCGGCCGGCGATCACAATTGATTGGGGGACATGGAAAGATGAAGCCCGAGGCTGAAAATACCGGCGCGGGCCGCGGGAAATAATCTAAAGATTTGTTGGCCATAATCATTCGGAGGCTCCCTGATTTTGAATTCACCCCGCTAAAGCTATGCTGAACTTGTGGGGCACATCCTTTGGCACAGTTTAAAAATTGCCGGCCTTTTCTCCCTCTTCTTTTTTTGGCGGTCCTTGGCGACACTGACATCGGCTTTCGAGAACTCTGATTTGCAAGCTATCACCTTAAGCCGGAGTCTTCTGCTCCCGAGCCTTCTTTTGATCTTTTTCCTCGCGACATTAGGCGTTACCAGCTTGGTCGAAGGCAGCACGGCCTATCAAAATATCTACCCGGTCCTATTCGGTCTCACGGTTTTGAATTCCGAGCCTTTAAAACTCGGTTTGCTGTTGATCGGCCTTGTGGTCGGTTACGCCGTTTTTGTGGCCGAGAATCAAGTTAAACAGGCTCAACATGACAATTTAACCTTAAGGCCACGGACCATCACCGGCAGTCTAGCGATTTTGACATTGGTTTTTCTGCTGGCCGTTTCAAGCCTTTTGGCCGTCCGTATCTCTAATTTTGCCGCCGGTCAACCCGACATTATCACTCAAGAATCAATCGCCATTATCAGTCGGCGACTGACCCGAAGCTCGCTTGACCGCGAAGCCGAACCTGATCTGGAAGCTAAATTGCGACCAGTTAGTCAGTCTATTGAAGCAGCGGCAAAAATGCCTTTTGTTTTGCCGACTTTCCTCGCTCTGGTCATCTTTATCTCTTTGATTGTCATCTCGCCCTTTATTCACTACGGCGCGGTATTCCTCGTCTGGCTGATGGTGTTTATTTTAAGCAAGCTCGAGCTGGTTGAAATCCGCCGCCGGTCGGTCGAGCAGGAATATGTTAAATTCGAGTGACGGAGACGAGGTCTAGGAGCCGACTTAAGAGCCGGCCTGACTTTGAAATCTAAAGCTTGTCAGTTCAATCAGCCGCCTAAAAGCCTGACCTCGCGGCCCTTCGCAGACCCCAAAAGGCCCCTCGCGGGGGCCTTTTGGTTAGAGAGGTTCTATCGAGTCGGCGATTTCCTTGACTTTGGCAACATAACTCACCGATCGGTTGTAGCGGTAGAGAGCCTGATCAATTTTGTCAGCGCTGGCGCCATTTTCAGCCAGGTAGTTGGCGGCTCCAAAAACGCTATCTTCAACCGAGGTGATATCTTTTTGTCCATCATTGTTGGCGTCAAAGCCGTAACGTCGCCAAGTGTCGGCCATAAACTGCATCGGACCGGTCGCGCCGGCCCGCGATCGAACATCAGAGTCGCCTCGGCCGCCGGACTCGATGTAATGAACAGCCTTCAAGAGCTGCCAAGGAACGCCAAACCGTTCGGCCGCCGATTGATAGAGATCGGTAAAGTCTCGGTTTTCGACTGGCGCTTTACGCCTTTTAGGCATAGGCCGAGCTCGTTTTTCCGGCTTAAAGCTGATGATCCTTCCCGACTCGGTCGCGTAAAGGCGATCTTCGGCCATCGCCAACTTGACCGGCTGATAACTCTCTCCGGCCGGCATTAGGAGCCGCGAAAGGACAATCAGACTGATCAGAAAAGGTCCGACCTCGAAAGGCCGGGATTTGATGGTCAGGACTAGATTTTCAAGCCGATCCCTAAGGATCCTGATTCCCCTCCTCATCCACAGGCGGATGAGTTGGTTCATAATTAAAATCTCTCCTCGATTCGGTCCTTATCAAGAAAAAGAACTCTAACCTACTCGCCAGAGTCTTATCTCGAATTAAACCGAGGGTCAGAGAATTATAGGCTACGAATGGCTGATTGTCAAGTCTAGCAAGGCCTTTTTTTGTTTTCAGAACCGATAAAGGGCGTGGCCGTCTTGAGAACAAGGGATTGAAAGCGCGGCAACCGCCGCCGAGCTTCTTGACAAGAGGCGGAGATGATATAGTGGTCTTGTTTCCCACGCCAGATGAAAGACCTTTTTGACGAAAGTTTCAATCAAGTCCGAGGCCAAGTCGCGCCGCTAGCCGAGAGGATGAGGCCGGTCGGTCTTGATGATTTTGTCGGGCAAAAAAGACTTTTAGGTCCGGGCAAAGCGTTGACCAGATTGATCTCGGGCGACAATCTGACCTCGATTATCCTCTGGGGCCCGCCCGGTTCCGGCAAGACGACTCTGGCTCGGCTGATCGCCGGCCAAACGAGATCTCAATTTGAGGAGTTTTCGGCCGTCACCGCTTCGGTAAACGACGTCCGGCGGGTTCTGGTTGAAGCCAGGGATAGGCTGAAACTTGAAAAAAAGCGGACGATTCTTTTTGTTGACGAAATTCACCGATTTAACAAAGCTCAACAGGACGCTTTTTTGCCGGCGGTCGAAGATGGCACGATCGTTTTGATTGGCGCCACAACTGAAAATCCGGCCTTTGAGATTAACGCTCCTTTAATTTCCAGGGCCAAGGTCTATGTTCTCGATCTCTTGTCGGACGATGACATCCGTTTGATTCTCAACCGAGCGATGAAACGAGCCTATCCGACTCATACGATCGCGCCCGAGGCCCTAACTCACATCGTCAAGACGGCCAACGGCGACGGCCGGACCGCCCTGAACGCTTTGGAGCTCGGAGCCTTTATGGCTAGGAACATCACCCTTTCGATCGCTGAACAGGCGGTTCAAAGAAAGGCGATCTATTTTGACAAAAAGGGCGATAATCATTACGACACAATTTCAGCCTTGATCAAAAGTATCCGCGGTTCCGATCCGAACGCCGCCCTCTACTGGTTGGCCAGAATGGTTCAGGCCGGCGAAGATCCGGTTTTTATCGCTCGGCGGTTGACGATTCTTGCCTCGGAAGATATCGGGAACGCCGATCCCCAAGCTCTAGTTGTCGCGACGGCGGCGATGCAGGCCGCCCATATGATTGGGATGCCGGAAGCCCAGTTGATCTTGGCTCAAACCGTAACCTATCTCTCGACGGCGCCAAAGAGCAACGCGGCCTACGAGGGCTTAAGTCGGGCAAAAAGAGCTGTTGATGAACGAAGATTAGAACCGGTTCCGCTCCACTTAAGGAACGCGCCAGCCGAACTGCTCCGTCAACTTGGGGCCGGCCGTGATTATAAATATCCCCACGCCTTTGGCGGCCATGTAAAACAGGACTATTTGCCTGAAAACCTCAAAGGGAGTGTCTTTTATAATCCAAAATCTGTCGGTTTCGAGAAAAAGATTCAAGAGTTTTTGGAAACGATCAGAGAGCAAACGGGCGAGATATAGTTCTCCCTTTTGAGCGTAAAGTTTCAGTTTTATCTCACGCTGGGAAATTGGGTGATCGGTTGGCGGTGAAACGGGACGGCCAAGCGGGGGACAGGGTCGGGGTTTTTCTCGCGACGAGCCCGGTTGTCAATTAGCTGGACCGAGAGCAAGACGGCTTTCCGGACCGCTTTTTTCAAACCTTACAGCCCCGGTGTTGTAAGAGCCTGTAAAAGTCTAGGACGTTTAGCGTCCTTTTCTCAAATCTTAAAAATTATTTCTGGCCTAAAACCGACTAAAAGATGCTTGCGGTGGTTTATTATATCGGTAAATTAAACCGGTCTAGCGATACTCCAGAGCGTCTGAAAACAGGTTTTATGGGTTTCGGCAACCGCTTGGGATTGAATCATCACCGCCGCCGGACGCTCGCCAAAGACTTGGAGAACGATTTTATCGGCGTAGATTTTAGTTGAAGAGGGGGCGGCGTACTGCTGGGGGAGGACTCGAATTTCGGCAAAGCCAGGCACTTCTCGTTCAAGCAGGTTTTGAGCTTCATTGCGATGGGCGACTATCTGGATATGGATATTGCGCTTGAGGCACTTTTTTCGATAGGTTTTATAAAAATCTTTGGTGATCTCGTACCATTGCCCACCCTAAGCGCCAATGACGTAGTATTTTTGACCATCTCTAAAAGAGTTTTGAATATCCCGTTGGATTTCCTCGTAGCCTTCAGGGCCTTCATAGGTTCTAACAACCGTCGGGACTTGCTTATAAAGGGTTTTCAACTCGGGCAGAATCGGCGAAGCCAGTTCAAGATTTTGTCGAGTTTTTGCGATCAGGGATTGTGGACCTTCCGCGACATAATGGCGGATCTTTTTCTTTTCAGTTGTAGTCACATAACCTTGTTGCTGGAGCCTTTTCAGCGCTCCATAAACCAGTTCTCGATGGAGGCCAAACTTTGTGGTTAGTTTGCCAACCGGCGTCTCTTTCGGTCAATCCTGATTGAATCAACGCTTTTTCTAAATTCATAAACGTATTATACCACGCCTCGCGCCCGATAGGGAAAGAACATTGTATATTATTATCATCAAAAATACTGCGTAGGTTCAGACACATCGTGGAGACTTCATCCTCAAAATTGCAGGACGGAAAGTTGCTTCAGAAAGGAGTTATCGATGAGGAAGTTTTCAACCAGTCCCGCTAACCTTGTCCAACCAATTTGCGACCGATCTGGTCGGTTGAGACAGGAGCTGTACAAACCACTCTCTTTTTGGTAAGCCTGAAATATGGACGGTTGTGTTTTTTGCCGAATAGTCGAGCTTTCAACCCCGGCCGAGATTATCAACCAGAATCGGGAGTTGACGGTCTTCAAGGATGTCAATCCCAAAGCGCCTCACCATTTTTTGATCGTTCCGAATCGTCACATCGAATCGGTCAACCAGCTCGAAAACTCCGATCTCGAATTGGCCGGTCGTCTAGTGCTCGAAGCCCAAGATGTCTCGAAAAAGCTCAACCTGCAAAATTACAAAATCCAGATCAATGTCGGGAAAAAAGCCGGTCAGGTCATAGATCACCTCCATCTTCATTTTCTGGCCGATTAAAAGCTCTTCTGGTTGAAGGGGGCAACGGGAAAACAGGGGACGGTCTCCTTGCTAAGAAAAGAACTCAAAGAGCATTGAAGTGGGCCGGCCGCTCCTCAAGCCGGCAGCCAGTCTTCGCGCCGATCGGTCGTTCGTAAGAACTCTGCCTCCAAAAAAAGTAGTTTTCAAAGGCTGGGTAAAGAGCTTTTTTTGGGATTCCGGTTTTTCTCGACCGGCTTCTCGAACAGAGGGCCAAAGCTGGCGCCAAGCCGCGCTAAAAAAAAACAACTCCGAGTTTTGGAACTTTATCCTCGACAAGAGGCGGCTTTTTACAAAGCGGTCGCTTCAGACCGACTTTCAATTTTCCGGTTGTTCTGATATTATTCCTCGGGGTAAACTGGAATAATTTAATCGGGGAAAAGTTGATAGATAGCCAGAAAGAACATGATGCCAAAAAGGGCCATCGCTCGGCTGACAGCGGTCTGGTTGTGGTTGACCAAAAACCGGGCGAGGCCGCTCAAGCCTTGGTCCGGCGATTCAATCGCGACGCCCAAAGCTATGGTATCGCGGCCATCGTTCGAGAACGACGGTTTTTCATCAAGAAGCCTAATCGTCGTCGTCGTCGAGACATTGCCAGCCGAAAAGAGAAGATTAGGCTCACAAAGAGGGGTTGGTGATGAGTTTAGTTCAGACCTTGAGGCAAGAGATAAACTTGGCTCTTAAGGCTCGCGATTCAGTTCGGCTGATCTCGCTTCGCCAGATATTGTCGGCCCTTCAGAACAAGGCGATCGAGGTCAGGCGGGAGCTTTCGGAATCGGACGAACTCTTGGTTCTTAATCAAGAAGCTAAAAAAAGGCGAGAGGCGATTGAGGAATACCAAAAGGCCGGTCGGGAGGAACTCGTTGGGAAAGAGAGATACGAGCTTGATCTGATAGCCGGTTTTTTGCCGGAGCAGATGTCTGACGATGAGATCAGAATGGTCGTCAGAGCGACAATCGAAAAGCTCTCGGGCGCTGAGATCAAGGCCGGCCCAATTACCGGACAGGTCCTGTCAAAAATTAGCAATCGGGCTGGCGGCGGTCGAGTGGCGGCGATTGTGGCCGAAGAGTTGAAATCTTAATTTTTGGTCGTCGGTTGGAGACTCAAAATTGTCGGCTTGAGGTTGTCGTCTATCCCAAGGGATCGCCCGATTTTTTAGTCGAGGCCGTTTCTCGGCTCGAGCGCTGGTTTGAAAAACAGAAAGTCTTTCGGGAAATACCCGAGACGAGCAAGCTGAAGGTTGAGCTCGGACTTGTTTCGGAAAAGGAGATTTTTCGTCTGAATCGGCTTTATCGTCAAAAATCGGTCTCAACCGATGTCTTGAGTTTTCCGACTTACGCGTTTAGAATAAAACCAGCTCTCCCTCTGATCTTGCTCGGCAGTATCATAATCTGCGAGAGTCGGGTTAGGGCGGAGATGAAAGTATCTTCAGTCTCGGAAGATCGTTTTCAGGAGCGGGTGAATCGGTTAGTTATCCACGCCGGTCGCCATCTTTTGGGGAGGCATCACAACGATAAAGGAGGCAGTCTTTGGCCCGAGACGGCTTAAAAAAGATCCCTGTCAGTGTCGGACTGGATATTGGTTCGACCAAAGTCGCGGTTACTATCGGCCGGGAGGATGGGAGTTTGGTCAATATCAGCGGCTATGGTTTGGCCCCGGCCCAAGGTCTTCGCCGGGGAGTGGTTGTGAGTCTTGACGATACCGTTTCGGCCATTACCGCCGCTCTCGAAGACGCCGAGCGGATGAGCGGCGTAGCCGTCAATCACGCCGTTGTTTCAATCGGCGGCCAACCGATCTCTAACCTTGACAGCCAAGGCGTTATCGCCGTCTCGCGAGCCGACGGTGAGATTTCCGAGGAGGATGTCGACCGGGTTATCGAGGCCTCAAGGGCGGTTAACCTTCCGGTCAATCAGGAGATTCTTCATGTCATCCCGAAAAAGTTCGTTCTCGACGGCCAAGAGGGCATAACCGATCCGGTCGGGATGAATGGTGTCCGGCTTGAGGTTGAAACTCATGTTATCTCTGGCGCGTCAACCTTGATTAAAAATTTGACCAAGTGCGTTTATCAGGCAGGACTGGAGATTGACGAGCTCGTCTTCTCGCCCTTGGCAACGGCCAAAGTCCTTCTTTCGAAACGTCAACGAGAGCTCGGCGTTATTCTCATTGATCTCGGCGCCGGCTCGACGAACTTCGCGGTCTTTGAAGATGGCGATGTTCTGACTTCGGGCGTCATTCCGATCGGCGCCGAACATATCACCAACGATGTCGCTATAGGTCTTAGAGTCTCGATTGACACGGCCGAGATCGTCAAGATTAAATACGGATCGGCCATTCCCTCGAAATTTTCCGATAATGATAATCTTGATCTCTCGAAAATCGGTCGGCAGGACGAAGGCGTGGCCTCGCTCAAGTATGTCTCCGAGATTATCGAGGCCCGACTCCACGAAATCTTTCTGCTCGTTCGCGATCAGCTGAAAATAGTTGGCCGAGACGGCCGGTTGCCAGCCGGGGCGATCTTCGCCGGCGGCGGTAGTCGGATTGACGGGCTGGTCGAGCTTGGCAAGGAGATTCTCCATCTGCCGGCCCAAGTCGGCTCGCCGATAGTTCCGCTTGGCGGGATGATTGATCGAACCGACGACCCGATCTACGCCGCGAGCTCTGGTTTGATGCTTTGGGGTTTGGAAGAAGCTAAACCGAAGCGGATTTTCTCGTTGCCGAGGTTAAATCTTAAAGCGCCCGGCCAGATCAGGATTGTCGAACGGATCCAGTCTTTTTTTAAGCAGTTTTACTGATCCAAAAAGAAAAAGGGAAAGAAAGGGGAAAGAAAGGGGTCAAAGAAAGGGGTCAGGAGCCTTTTTTTCTCCCAAATAACAGGCTTTGGGAGCCATTTTTACTGGCCACTTTAAACGAAACTTACAAGCAGGCTCGGTAGAGCCAGCCTTGGCGAGCTTGTAAAAAAGACCAGGGAGGGACTTTTTTTATTATTTGGTTTAAGATAGCTTTACAAAAAGAACGAAAGACGGTAGGGCTAATAGAGGGTGAGTTAATGAACGACAAAACGATGATATCGGAATACGAGTCCGCGGCTTCGATCAAAGTCGCCGGGGTTGGCGGTTCAGGCGGCGCGGCCCTGACTCGAATGATTGCCAAAAAACTTAAGGGGGTTGAATTTATCGCTATCAACACCGACGCTCAAGCGCTAGCCAACAACGAGGCGCCGCTAAAGATTCAGATCGGCAAAGAGGAAACTCGGGGACTGGGCGCCGGCGCCGATCCGGAAGTTGGCCGGAAAGCGATAGAAGAAAACAAGGAAGAAGTCTATGAAGCCCTCAAGGGTTCGGATATGGTTTTTGTCACTTGCGGCATGGGAGGCGGCACCGGTTCAGGCGCCGCTCCACTCGTCGCCGACATTGCCAAAGAGTTGGGCGCCTTGACGCTCGGCGTCGTCACTAAGCCTTTTACTTTTGAGGGTCAAAGACGGAGACGGATCGCCGAAGAGGCGATTGAGGAGATGCGAGAGAAAGTTGACGCCCTAATCACCGTTCCCAACGATCGTCTGCTTCAGGTCATTGACAAGAAGACCACTCTCTTCGACGCTTTTTCGATCGTTGATGATGTTCTGCGTCAGGGCGTTCAAGGCATCTCCGATCTCATCACTTTGCATGGCATCATCAATGTTGACTTTGCCGATGTTAAAGCGATTCTTCAAGATTCCGGTTCGGCCTTGATGGGCATCGGCATCGCTCAAGGCGACAATCGGGCAATCGAGGCGGCCCGAGCCGCGATTGACAGCCCTCTCCTTGAACTTTCGATTGACGGGGCGAAGGGCATTCTATTCAACATTACCGGCGGGCCGGATCTCGGTATGTATGAGATAGATGAAGCGGCCAAGGCGATCACCGAGGCTTCCGACCCGGAATGCAACACGATTTTCGGGGCGATTATCGATGAAGCGATGTCCGGTCAGGTCAAGATCACGGTTATCGCAACCGGTTTTGACGCTGAATACAAACAGATGAAGGCCTCTTCGGTCGAAAAGGATCGTCAGTTAGCCGGTCAATTCGCTCAATCGGGAGATGGGGCGATTGAGGATAAGGAGCCCGAGTCGGAAAGAGCGCCCTTTACCAGACGGGATGTCAAAAACGATGATTCGTCTTCGGAGCTTGATATTCCAACCTTTATCCGACGGAAACTGAAGTAGCGAAACCCAATCCGGTTTTAATCTTCAGGTCGCCGTTTCCAGCTTTCCGGGCAGGGGGTCGGCGATCGGTTTCAAGCCTTTTTGCGATTCGCGGTTTCTCGGTTATTTTTTACGCGCTGTACCAGCTTGTCCCCATAACTGCTATCTTTTGACTATGAGATGTCTGAGGTGTGGTGGCAAAACTGCCGTTTCCGATTCCCGTCAAACAACCGACGCTGTTCGCCGCCGCCGTCTTTGTTCGAAATGCCGCCTCCGGTTTACGACTCACGAACGACTTGAACGGCCTCAATTTTTGGTCGTGAAGCGAGACAAGACAGTCGTACCTTACAATCGCGATAAAGTTTTAGGCTCGATCGAGCTCGCTTGTCGCAAGCGGCCGATTTCAGGCTCGAACATAGAGGCAATGGTCAACAAGATCGAGCGTCAACTGATGGCTCTACAGAGAAACAAAATCAAGACAACCGAGATTGGCAAAAGAGTTGTCAGGGAATTAAAACGGATCGATCGGGTCGCCTATCTACGCTTTGTCTCGGTTTATAAAAGATTTCGGACTCTCGACTCATTCAAGAAAGAGCTTGCCGATCTTCAAGCCTGAACTGGTTGACGGCTGATGACGAAAGAGACTAAGCGGAAGTTGACTGGCGACCTCAATCAGTCCCAGCTTGAGGCGGTGGTTAGTCAGGCGCCGTCAATTCTGGTTGTCGCCGGAGCCGGGACAGGGAAAACAACTATAATCACTCGAAAGATCGCATATCTGATCGAAATCCTTGCCGTCGAGCCAAAAAAAATTCTCGCTCTGACTTTTACCGAAAAAGCCGCCTTGGAGATGGAGCGACGAGCCGACGAGCTGGTCTCTCTTGGGGCGACCGATTATGAAATCAAAACTTTCCACGCCTTCGGTCTCGACCTTCTAACCGATCACGCTTTTCGACTCGGACTGAAAAGCGGCTTCAAAGTCCTTTCTGATCGAGAGCAGACCGTTTTTCTAAAAGAGAATATCTTCAACCTCGGTCTTAAAAATCTGATCCACCTTTCAAACCCGACAAACTATCTTTTTCCCATCAGGCTCTTTTTTTCCCGGCTCAAAGACGAGCTTACAAGTCCGGAGGAGTTGAGAGAGCACGCTCGAAAAGCCGACGATCGAAGCGAGCGCGCTCTTTATCTCGAGCTTAGCCTGGCTTACCGGAATTATCAAAGTCTTCTTCTAGAACATGGCTTTCTCGATTACGGCGATCTCATTTTCCGCTCGGTTGAACTGTTGAAGACTGAACGGAAAGTCGCAAACGAACTGGCCGAGAAATACGAATATATTTTGGTTGATGAGCTGCAGGACACTAATTTTGCTCAATATCAACTTCTGAAACTCCTCGCCCCTCCTCCCAAAAAATCAAAAAAACCAGAGTCGAAGCCGAAAATCAAGTTGATGGTTGTCGGCGACGACGATCAGGCGATCTATCGTTTTAGGGGGGCGGCTTATTCAAATATTTTGAGTTTCATCTCCGATTATCGCCCGAAAACGATTGTTCTCAAGAATAATTACCGTTCACCTCAAAATCTTCTCGACCGAGCCTATCATCTGATCCGGAAGAATGATCCCGATCGGCTCGAGGTCGTTCAAGAAATTGACAAAAGCCTGATCGGCAGGAAAGTCTCTTCAGAAACAGTTTTTCTAAAATATTTCTCAACCGGCGAGGAAGAGAGGCGGGCTGTGACCGAGGAGATTGTCAAAGCGATCAAGGCAGGCCGGCGGCCGGGCGAGTTAGCCGTTCTTGTCCGATCGAACACAATCGGCGAAGCCTTTGTCGCCGAGTTTAAGGCAGCCTCGATTCCTCACCAATTTTCCGGCCAGAGCGGTCTCTTCAGCGAGCCGACAATCGTCGATCTTGTCAACTTGCTTCGAGTTCTAGTTGACCCAAACGACGATTTGAGCTTGATCCATCTCGGCTTTTCCGATTATTACAATTTCGAAACCAACGCGTTGATCGCTCTCGCTTCAAAGGCTAAGCGCCGGACTTTAAGTCTCGAGCAGATCATGAGAGCCGAGCTCGGGACCGATTCGGCCAATCCGGAGATCAAAGGCCTGATCGCCGACCTCGACTCTTTTCGCTTAAAAGCTAGATCGCTTTCCACCGGTCAAGTGCTCTACACCTTTCTCGAAGAAAAAAAAGTTATCGAGCGGTTGATGTCGGAAAAGCCCGAGCTCGAAAAGATGGCCCAAGATCTAAACCGATTCTTCAAAATCATCAGGGATTTCGAGGGCGCGAGTTCTGACCGATCAATCTTTAACTTTGCCAACCATCTTGAAATTCTCCTTACCCGGAGCAATCAATCGGAGACAGAGGAGGAATCGGCGCTTGATAAAAATCAGGTCCAGATTATGACCGTCCACGCCGCCAAGGGTCTCGAGTTCGATCAAGTTTTCTTACCCAACTTAGCGGCCGAGATTTTTCCAGCTCGGCGGCGGAGCGATCCGTTCAAGTTGCCAAAAGAGCTGATCAAAGAAAAACTGCCGGTGGGCGACGAACATCTTGAGGAAGAGCGAAGACTTTTTTTTGTCGCCGTGACCCGGACGAAACACAAACTTCACCTCTCGTTTGCCAGAAGCTATGGCGGGAGGCGGCCAAGGAAGGCCTCGATTTTTCTGGCCGAACTTCTTGATCGGGAAGCGGTTGATCAAGCCCTGAGGACTTTGTCGGCCGAAGAGCCGATCGGACAACTAGAGCTCTTCCAAAAATACGATAGTTTGTCCCCGTCAATCGCCCCGCCTTCCGGCCGCTCGACCAAATCGCCTCTTCTTTCGCTTTCTCACCGTCAAATTGATGATTACCTAACCTGCCCTTGGAAGTACCGTTATATCAATCGCTTAAAGATGCCGGTTATCGAGAACGAGGCCATTTTTTTTGGTTCGGCGATTCATCGGACTCTCGAGTATTATTTTCAAGCCTTGATCTTAAACAAAAAAACCTCGCTTGATGAGCTTCTCGAGTTTTTCGAGCAAGCTTGGAAGCGGGGCTGGTTTATTAATCGAAAACACGAGCGAGAGAGGGAAAAGCAGGCCCGAAGAATTCTTCACCGGTTTCTAAAAACCGAAGCTAAAAAGACCCGTCCGGTTGCCGTCGAGCAACCATTCAAGCTAAAAATCACTCCCAAACTTGAGGTCAGGGGTCGAATTGACCTCATCTATCAAGAAGGGGATCAGGAGACAATCCTTGATTTCAAAACCGGTTTTGTCGCCGATCAAGCCGCCGCCAACTCAAGAGTCAAAAAATCGCTTCAACTCTTGATTTACGGCCTGGCCTACAAAAGGCTTTTCGACCGCTTTCCGGCTCGGCTGGCCATCTCTTTTCTAGACAAAGGTCTCGTTGGCCAATATCAGCCTAAAGAATCGGATTTTACTCGGGCCGAACAGGAGATCAAAAAAGCGGCCGATGGCATCCGAGCCGAAGATTTTCGACCGAAACCGACCCCTTTGAACTGCGCCGGCTGCCCATTTAAGAATCACTGCCCTTACTCGGCCGTCCGCTAACTCGATCGAACAGAGCCGGCATTTTGCCAAGCTCTCTGATGGCCAAAAACTCTAAGAGATGGTATATACTGGTCTTGTATGGCGGCCTCGATTTTCTTTCTCATCATTCTCGTTCTTGGTCTGTTTGGTCTTTTAGTTTTGGTTTTAAATCGGCTCAATCGTCTTTTAAACACTCAAACTTCCGATCTGGCCGGTTGGCTAAAACAGACTGGCGAAAATGTCAATCAGAGCCAGCGAATGATGGCCGATCGGCTTGATCGAACGGCGGCGGTCATTGGCGGCTTAAAAAGGGAACTGGGCTCGATAAGCGAGGTGGGCAGGGGAATGAAAGATTTGATAGATCTTATCCGGTCACCAAAAATCCGGGGTCAGATGGGGGAGGAGTCGCTCTCGACCATTCTTTCAAATTTTTTGCCCAAGGAACTCTATAAGCTCCAATATCGCTTCCGGACCGGCGAGACGGTGGACGCGGCGATAGTTTTGAAACAGGGCGTAATTCCGATCGATTCAAAATTTCCCAAGGAGTCTTTCGATCGCTACCAACAAGCTCAATCGGGCGTGGAAACAGAACGGGCAATCAAGGATTTTCAAAGCGATGTTAAAAAACACATTGCTGAAATTGCCAAGAAATACGCCCGGGCCGAGGCGGGGGTCGAGGAGGTTCTGATGTTCATTCCCTTCGAGCCGATTTTCAATCTCGTTGTCACCGACAGAGAGATCGGAAACTACGCGCGCGAGAAAAAAGTTGGCCTGACCTCGCCTAATCTTTTGGTGACTTTTCTCCGCTATATCATTCGATTCACGCGAGCGGAACGGCTCGGAACCAATCTCAAAGCTGTCCTTCTCGAGTTGAAAAGTCTTGAGCAAGAAGCGAGCCGTTTTTCAAAAAGCCTTTCGGTTCTCGATCGCCATCTCCAAAACGCGAAAAACTCAATGGAAGAGGTAAACTCCGGTTATCAAAAGCTGGGCAATAGGATCTCGACGGTTGGACGACTGGAAAGCTCAACGACCGAGCAACTGGCCGAAGAGAGCCCGTCTAGCTAAAACCTCGCTTTTTGCGCCGTGAGTCTCCCGTGAAGTGGGTGGGGCTTGACAATCAGCTGGAATCGTCTTTAATGATTCTGGGTCTGTAAGATTCATCGCTCTTGAGAGATGGGCGGTGCTGCGGGGGCGGTCGTTTGTTTCTTCGACCGCCCCTTTCTCTTTGAGGTTTTCAGCTTTTGGCTGACTGTGAAGCCGCAGAGATCTGACTTAAGAAGTGATATATTAAGTTCGATGCTCAACAATCCCGAGGTCCCCTATCGGCCCGATCAACCGCCCTCGCCCGAATTAAAACGATCGCCAAGTGCTCGGCTGATTTTGCGAGGTTCGGCCGCGCTTTTCGCCTTTTTGCGCGATCACCCGGGAATGACAAAGCGAGCTGATCGAAGTCAAAACCGCCCTGGGCGAACAAATATTATCACTTTGGTTTAGGCCGGATGGCCAAGTGGAAGGAGAGGCAAAGCCTATCGGCCAAAGCCTTTTGAGGCGGATTCTCAATACCAATCGGTCGGATTTAAATCAGCCCGAGACGAAAAGAACTCAAAAGCCGGTGATTAGATCAAGGAAGCGTCGGGAAGAAAAGGACGATTCTTCCGACCAGAATCGTCGTCGCCAAACCAATATCGGCTAATTGGGTTTTTTAAAGACTTCAACTTGATTGGTCATCGCCGAAACCCGCGCCAGCGAGTTTTTCTTGAAGAAGAGCGGTCGCCCGCTCGCTGGTTCCAGCCTTTGCGATCATCTCCAGGACCGCCTCGCGGCTCAAGTTTATGTTGTCCCTTAGGTCATCGGCCAGCCTGATAATTTCACCGAACTTTTTATCCGGCTTCAGGCCAAGGGCAATTAAATCTTTGCCTCTGATCAAACTCTCGGCCGATTTTTTTTCCAAGCCGAGGCCCAAAACTCGAGCCATAAACCAAATTCCGGCCGGAAAATCATCGGGCATCAGAAACTGACCGGGTTTTTTTGGATCGGTGAAAGGACCTCGTCCGCGGTGGTCGGCGAAAGCCAAAAGATTCAAAAGATAAAAATTGGCCGGTTCGATCTTTTTTGCCAGTCGGCGAAAAGCGCCGTCGGAAATTTCTTGACCCGATGACGATTGTTGATAAAAAAGGGCTGGCGCGAGATGGTTTTCGACCAGCTTGACGACTGTCGCTGTCGTCTTGTTGTCAATCGCGAGGCTGCGGCAAAACTGTTCGGCCAACGGTCCGCCAGCTGGCTCGTGGCCAGGCGACCGAATCAGACCGGCCTCAACTTTGGTTGTCGCCGGTTTTCCAAGATCGTGGCAAAGGGCTGAAAGCAAGAGCTTGAGTCTTTGATCGGATGAAAGATTCTCCTTTCTGGCAATTTTCGCCGCTTCGTCAACTACCATCAGAGTGTGAATAAAAACATCGCCTTCCGGGTGCCACCTTTTTTCCTGTTGGGTCTTTTTCAGAGCCGAGAGTTCGGGATGGAGTTGATCAAAAATCCCAAGCTCCAATCCAGCGGAAAGACCAAAGGACGGTCGTCGGCTTTTGAGCAAAAGCTTCCGCCATTCCTCACCAATTCTTTCTGGCGGCAAATCTTTCAGCTCCTGATTGAGAGTCCTGATAATCTCTTTCGAATCGTCATCAATTCCCATCTCGAATCGGCCGCAGAACTGGATTGCCCGCAAAGCTCGAAGCGGATCGTCCGGAAATCTCTCACGATCGGTCACTCGAAGAACTCGGCGGGCGATATCGTTAAGGCCGCCGAAGAAATCAAAAATCTCCCCGGTTAAGGGGTCTTTGGCCAAACTGTTCATTGTGAAGTCTCGCCGCTTCGCCGCCTCTCTGATCGTCATTTCCGGATGTTCCTCAACCAAAAAGCCTTTATGGCCTCGGCCGGTCCTCGAATCTTTTCTTGGCAGGGAGATGTCGAGATCAATGCCCTCTTTGGTCGTTAGTTTTAGAACCAAAAAAGCTTCGCCGACCATTTTTACTTTGCCGAACTTCGAAGCTAGCTCCTTAAGCGCCTCGAGCGGCAACCGATAAATTTCGACATCGAAATCTTTGGGAGTTTTTCCCATCGCCTCGTCTCGAACCGAACCGCCAACCAGAAGCAGCCGGCCCGATCGCTCCTTGACCGCTTTGGCCAAAGAGACAACAAGCTCAAAGGTTTTAAGCTTGGCCTTAAGATCTTGGCCCAACAGCCGGTCCACCACCTCGTGAACCTTTAGGCCAGCTTGAACTTGCCCATTTGGTTCGAGATCGTGATAAGTTTTATTTTCTGCCATCTGATTCATTTTAGATCAATTAATCTCAAAACCCACCGATGTTTCGATTCCGAGGTCGAGTCGGTTTTTTTTAAAATCGGAGTTCGGAAAATCCTCGGGCTTTAAGAGCTTACGGGTCGAGAAAAGAGCCATTTTTCCGGGAATCTCTCTTGATCAAGTCATGATTTGCCTTTCCAGGACTTGACAATCCGGCCATTTTATGTTATCATGGCGTCGTTGAAAATAAGGAGCGGGTTGAGAGGGGCCAATAGGCCGATCTCGAAAAAGGAGGCAAAGCGGCCAAATCAGGCCCCTTATCAATCGGGGAGGGCTGTTTAGCCTATGCTAGGTTCCGAAAAACCAAGCCGCCTGACCTTAAAGTCGGGCCTTGTTCGGCGACCGACCCCGCTTTCCTTATAGTTTGGCCGGGAAACCGCCAAGCCGTAACGAAGCCAAGTCACTGTGCTTAAAGCGACCAACCTTGAGCAAAGTCTGATTGAAGTTTGAGCCCAAAAGTCAGTCGCCAACAGGTCTCTTCCGAGAGGCGCGCCTGCGTCTGATCAACCGAAAGTTCGATCTCGGAATGATTCACCCAATCTGCCAGTTTCGCGCTTTTCCCTTTAACTAGTAGGCAAAAGCCCGCGACTGGCAAATTCGGTGAATTCCGATCGAAGAGAAGGCCGGGTGAAAACCCGACCTTCTCTTCGATCCGACGATTATTGCCAGCTAGGCGGGGCGGGATCGCCGCCTTGATCTTCTTTTTCGTCGTCTCCGCCGGCTCCGCCTTCTTCGTCTCCATCGTCATCGCCCGATCCACCGCTTGTGGCGGCGCCGGTCGTTTCGTCCTCGGTTTCTTCCTCGGTTTCTTCCTCATCACCGCTGTCGTCAATCATTGAATTCGTGTCATCGTCCATTTTTTTTCTCCTCTTAATGCTACTCACTGAAGTTTAGTAAAAAATCTTAAAAGTTGTCAAGGGCATCGAGGTCGCGCCGCTCTAATTGAAATTTAAAGTCCGATTTAAACTCTCTGGAAGCAGACGAAAGAGCTCCTAAAAAAGCTCTTTCGCCTTTTTCCACTCGCGCATTAATCCCCCGACGGTCGAAATTCGACCAAGGAGAGGACGAGCGCCAAGAGGAGGTGAAAAAGGATGAAGAAAATGCTCCTCTCCCAAGAGGAGCTGGCGTTCGGCGACGCGCAGGCCAAACAGTCCAGTCAGGTTGCCGAGCTAAAGACGCTTCGTGCTAAGCATGAAGCGTTAGAGGCTCGGGCTCGCCGGCTGGCCGGGGTTGACCCGGCTGGCTCGGCTGAGGCCTGCCGGCAGCTGCGCGCTCTAGAGCCTGTCCTGAACAGTCAACGTTTGGCTGTCAGGCAGGCCGAGGCCGAGGCCGAAAGGCTGAGGCCGGCCGCCGAAAGGCGGCGAGCCAAGCGGCTGACGCCGCGCGCCGCACACCGCCCTAATCGTTCAACCGAAGGGGCAGGGGCGCGGGCGCGGGCGGCCCTCGAGGCCTATCTGGCCGAGAGGGGGGGCTAGGGGAACGCCACACTTCTTCCCCGCCGCGAAAAAACGCGGGCGGGGCTGGGGAGCCGGGCGGGCGTGAAGCCCCGCTTGAACCCTGAAAACAGAAACCGGCCGCAGTGTGGTGCCCTGCGTTAAAAAAGCACCCGCAATCATATTTTTTTTGGCCCACCTGTTGTGGGTGGGCCAAAGACCAGAGTTCGTGATCTCGATCGCGGTTTCTGGCCTCACTAAAAGAGACCCAGGGCAAAAAAGGCCGGTTGAAAAAGAACGATCGGCCGGGCTGTGTAAGGTCATCGAGCAACCGGGCGGTTCAAGCGGAAAGGTTAATGTCAGCAAGTCTGGCATTTAAGCCGAGAGGGAGCCAAAAATCGCTATCGATTGGCGGTTGAAAAGGAATCCGGATTTTGCCAGAAAACGGAAGCGAATTTCATTTGATTAGGGCCAAAGGCCATACTCGATCTTGATAAGTGTCACTGGCTCTTGACAAACCTTTTAATATATGCTACAATAGGGCTCTGAGAATTGAAAACAAGGTTTTTTTCGTCGACAGGTAAGTGGACGGGCGGGGAACTTAAAAAAACGCCCCAAACCCATCCACCTACCTGGCGGCGAAGAGAGGTAATTAGCGCTAAGAGTGGCTGGATAGACGCCACTCGGCCCTCGACGCCGACGGGAGGGGCGGGGGGAAGGCGGCCCGGCTTGCGCTAAAAGCCGACCGCTGACCCGTCAGCCCCGGGGGCGAGCTATGTGCTCGCCCCTTTTCACTTTCGACAACCGCGGAAAGGTTAATGTCAGCAAGTCTGGCATTTAAGCCGAGAGGGAGCCAAAAATCGCTATCGATTGGCGGTTGAAAAGGAATCCGGATTTTGCCAGAAAACGGAAGCGAATTTCATTTGATTAGGGCCAAAGGCCATACTCGATCTTGATAAGTGTCACTGGCTCTTGACAAACCTTTTAATATATGCTACAATAGGGCTCTGAGAATTGAAAACAAGGTTTTTTTCGTCGACAGGTAAGTGGACGGGCGGGGAACTTAAAAAAACGCCCCAAACCCATCCACCTACCTGGCGGCGAAGAGAGGTAATTAGCGCTAAGAGTGGCTGGATAGACGCCACTCGGCCCTCGACGCCGACGGGAGGGGCGGGGGGAAGGCGGCCCGGCTTGCGCTAAAAGCCGACCGCTGACCCGTCAGCCCCGGGGGCGAGCTATGTGCTCGCCCCTTTTCACTTTCGACAACCATCGTTGATTCTTTTTGAGATTTAAAAAACGGTAAACTTGATCGTCAAAGTTTCTTTAATAACTGTTGACAGCCGGTCGAAACTCGGCTACAATCCAAGCGACTGAAAGCCATTTCGATCTCTGGTCGTTTTGGTTGTGCAGAGTCGTTAAGGTTTTAGCCCCTCCTTCCTTAGCGGCCTGCACAATCGAGATGACGAGAATCGGAATAACATTTCATCGTCGGTTAGAACTTACAGAAAAAGTCCTTAAGGCTTGGATGCTAAAAATAATAAACCCTGATCGCCAAGCGAGAGCCAACGAGATCCTCGAGCTTAACTCGAAGGTCCGGGCCTCTCTGTCTTGTCATTGAGCAATGAAAGATCGTGACCGGCGGCCACGGCTGATCTATCAAGACCGATCTTTTCTGGTTCTTGAGAAGCCGGCTGGCTGGATCGTTCACCGAAACAAGATTGAAAAAACGGCGAAGCCAAAACTGACGGACGAGCGATATTTGACCGATTGGCTGATTGAAAAATGGCCGACGATAGGGGAGGCGACTTTAGACTTGAGCGAAAAAAGCCGGCTTCGGCCGGGGATCGTTCATCGGCTCGACAGAATGACTTCGGGACTGATGGTCGTCGCCAGAACCAAGGGGGCGCTAAAAAAACTCTCGGCCGAACTGAAAGAAGGTCGGTTTGAGAAAATCTACACCGCGCTTCTCTGTGGCCGACCCGAGAAGCCCCAAGGGGCGATCGAGGGTGGAATCGAGCGAAGCCGGAAAACCGGCTATTTTCGACTCTCCGAAAAGTTTGCTGGCCGTCCGAGCAAAAGCCTCTATAGCGTCAAAAAGACCTTTCAGGCAATGGCAAAAGGCGGCAAATCGACAACCCTGACTCTGGTTCGATGTCAGCCGATCACCGGCCGGACGCATCAGTTGAGAGTTCATTTCAAAGCGATTCTTCACCCGATCATGGGCGATCCGATCTACAAGACAAAATTAAGTCGAGAGTTAAGCCGCGGGCTTAAACTCGGGCGACAGTTCCTGCACGCTTCGAGGCTCTCGTTTGACCATCCGGCGACGGGGGAGAGGCTGACTTTCAAATCGGCTTTGCCTTTTGATCTCGAAAGGGTCATCAAGAGTTTGAATGCCGGCCACTCGAATCAGGAGTCGTAAAAATAAGAGCGAGGTTTTAAAAAACCACGTTTTTCTTCCGATCTCGTCTCCCGGTTTTCTTGAACGCTTTTTAGTTTAAGATTTTGCCAGACTGCCGTCTTTCCAGCCTCGCTCTCTGACAGCCGCGAGGTTTTTTTAATTTAAATCTATCGGGCCCAATTTTGGCTTTGAGCTTTCAGATCGGTTATTCTGGACTGGTGCGAAAAGCTTCGTTGAGTTATTTGTTTATCGCTTTGGTCGTTTTTTTGAGCCTTTTGGTCGTTTGGCCGAAAGGGCCGAATATTAAAATCGGCAACTTTCAGAAAGAGTTTAAACTTCACCTCGGCCTTGACCTGCAAGGTGGCAGCCGACTGGTTTACCGCGCGAAAACCGAAGGTCTCTCGGGCAAAGAGGAGAGCGAGGCTTTGGAATCGCTTCGAGACGCGATTGATCGCCGGATCAATATCCTTGGCGTCGCCGAGCCGGTAATTCAGATGGCCAAGATCGGCGGTCAACCGGCCTTGATAGTCGAGATGCCCGGGATTCAGGATATCGAAGCCGCTAAACGATTGATCGGCACCGAGGCCAATCTTCAATTCCAAGAACCGGTCAAAGCGGGGGAGACAGGCGACGGTTTTGATCCAAGCTTCAAGAACACCGGCCTTTCCGGCAAACATGTCAAGCGGGCGACGATTGATTTCCAATCCGGCGGCCAAAACCGATCAATCGCCAGTCAGCCGGTCGTCAGCCTTGAGCTCAAAGACGAAGGCCCAAAGCTTTTCGAGGAGATCACCGGCCGGAATCTCAATCAACCGGTCGCCATCGTTCTGGACGGCCAGCCGATCTCGATTCCGGTCGTCCAGTCTGTCATTGCCGGCGGTCGAGCCGAGATCTCCGGATCGTTCACAATCACCGAGGCGAGGGAGCTGAAAGATCTGATCAACGCTGGCGCTCTGCCAGTTCCGATCGAGATAATCGAGGAACGAACGGTCGGCGCCAGTCTCGGCCGAAACTCAATTCTGACCTCGTTCATCGCTGGCCTTATCGGATTCTTTCTGGTCTTTCTTTTTATGACTCTTTACTATCGGCTGGACGGTTTTATCGCCGGAATCGCGCTTTTAATCTATTTCATCGTCAACATCGCTTTTTATAAATTGATTCCGGTCACTCTGACTTTGGCCGGGATCGCCGGTTTTATACTGTCGATCGGGGCCGCGGTTGACGCCAACATCCTAATTTTTGAGCGGACGAAAGAAGAGCTTGAACAGGGGAAAAGTCGGCCTCGAGCCTTTGAGGAGGGATTTTATCGGGCTAAATCGGCGATTATGGCGAGCAACATTTCGAGCTTGATCACGGCCGCGATTCTTTTCTGGTTTGGAACAGGCAGCGTTCGAGGTTTCGCCCTTACCCTCTCGATCGGGATCCTGGTCTCGCTTTTCACCGCTTTAACCGTTACCAGAAATCTCTTAAAGTTGACCTTCGGATGAAACTATGAAAGGGGAGAGATGAAACTTCAATCGGCTATCGGTTCCGCGCTTCGATCGCTTTCAGGCGGCCGAGAGAAGGATCGGGCTTTTCGGCCCTTTCCGACCAGCCTTTTTAGTGGCCAAGGGCCTTTGATTTCTCGATTTTTGACAATTGTTCCATCGGTTAAAACATATTCCAGATGCTAAGACACAGTCGTTCATACTATCTCTTCTCGGCTTTTCTGGCTCTCTCGAGTCTGGCCAGCCTCTATTTTTATGGCCTCAATGTCGGTCTCGATTTCAAAGGCGGCAGCCTGCTCGAGATTAAGGCTTCGAATCTCTCTATCGAGGGCGTAAAAGACGAGCTTTCTGATCTCGAATTTGAATCTCTGTCCGTCTCTCGGCTTGGCGATAAAAGTTTTCTCTTAAAATCAAAAACGATTGACGATCAAAAAAAGAACCGAGCGATCGAGCAATTGCGAAAGATTGATCCGGAAGTGGGGGAGTCGCGGTTCGAAACCGTCGGACCGACGATCGGCAAGACTCTGATCAACAAAGCGCTCCTGTCTGTCAATTTGGCCGTTCTGGCGATCATTGGTTATATCGCCTTTGTTTTTCGGAAAATCGACAAACCCTACAACTCTTGGCGATTCGGAATTATTGCTATAGTCGCCCTGATTCATGATGTCTTGATCACGATCGGGGCCTTTTCGCTTCTTGGTCATTTTTATTCCTGGATCGAGATTGATTCTCTTTTCATATCGGCCATTCTGGCGGTTCTGGGCTTTTCGGTTCACGACACGATCGTTGTCTTTGACCGAATACGAGAAAACCTCCAGAAGACCGCTGGCGGCGATTTTGAGGTTATAGCCGATCGTTCGCTCAAAGAGACGCTTGGTCGTTCGATCACGACCTCGTTCACCACTTTGTTAACTTTGATAAGTCTTTTTCTAATCGGCGGGGCGACCATCAAACATTTTGTCTTGACTTTGATAATCGGCATATCAATCGGGACTTATTCATCGCTATTTTTAGCCACTCCGCTCCTGGTTTTCTGGCAGAAACGAAAAAGTCCTTAACATTCAATTATCATTCTATATATATGATTGTTTATAGAAAAGGAATAATCTTGTGTCGTACAAGTATCATTGTACGACACAACACAACCGAGCTAATGGTTGATCGCCTCGAAGAGCTCTTAAAGCCGCCGGTCTGACAGTCGACTAAGATTTTTAAGATTAACGACAAGCGAACCTTAAAATTCTGACTATTTTCTCAAGCTAACGACCTCGTTCGGCTTGAGAATGACGACCTTGCCTTCTCTCTCGTTTTCTCTTTTGTCCTCTTGGCCAGAGTCGGCCTCTCCCCCGCTCGTCCCAATATCTGGCGGTTTGGATGAACCTTGCCGATTCAAGCGCTTTTGAATTAGCTCTCGATTGATGGTTTGATCTTGATTGCCGCCAGTCCCGCTCGATCCGGTTGGCGGTTGATCGTCGTCCTTTCTTTCGGTTTGCTCTTTGATCACCTCCTGCTCGGCTCGGCTCCGCAATCGTTCAGCTTGCTTGTTCTCGCTCGCAGCCTTTATTTTTTCAATTTCGGTCCGACGTTCTTTTGGAATCAAGCCGAGCTTTATCCCTTGAAAACTGGCGATTGCCTTGTCGTCTCCCACCTCGCCGACATACCAGAGGAGTCCGCCCTTTTGGCTGACTTCCCGATAGATCACATCGTTGATCATCGCCTTGCCGATCGTCGGCTCGTTCTCAGATTGTGCCTTGATCAGATCGGCCGGATTGAATCTTTCTTCCGAGCTCTTTTCACCCTCTTTTTCGTTAAGGCGAGCCGCTTCGAAAGACGACTGGCCGCTTGAGTTTGTCTTTGATTGATGCCTTGAGGCCATCAGCTCCTCGACCGCTTTGTCGGTCGGCGAGAGCTCCGGTTCCAATCGCCTCGACCAATCAATTATCTCCCTTTCGACGCTTGTTCTTGGTTTGGCATAGGCGGCGTGAGCTAAGACAACGATCTTCTCGCGACTATCAGTCGTCATCTCGGTCGGCGGCAAGGTAATTGCCGAGAAGGCCGGCGAGGCGACCCCGTTAATCATTAACTTGATGTAAATGTGGTATTTTTCGAGATTAACCAAATCGTTTTCGGTAAAAACCGGCTCAAACTCCTTGACCATAAAGGCGGCGTCGGCCGCGCCGACTCGAAAGGCGATGATTGTCCCAACATTGCCAAAGGCCGAGTCTCTCACCTCTTCCGGCAGTTGAGCGATGTATTGATGAGCGATTACCAGATTGAGACGATATTTCCGGGCTTCGGAGAGGATGACGGCAAAAGATTCGGTGGCAAAGTTTTGGAACTCGTCAACGTAAAGAAAGAAGTCAACTCTTTGGTCTTCGGGTATATCGGCCCGGCTCATAGCCGAAAGCTGAATTTTAGTGACCAGCATCGAACCCAAAAGCGCCGAGTTGTCCTCGCCAATTCGACCGCGGGTTAGATTGATCAAAAGAATTTTTCGATTATCCATAACTTCTCTCATATCAACCGTGCTCTTAACCTGACCGACGATATTCCTGATCGTTGTCGTTGAGAGAAATTGGCCGACTTTGTTCAAGATCGGCGAAACGGCCTCGGTCCGAAATTTGGTATCGTACTGCTCAAACTCGTTAACCCAAAAATCTCTGATGACCGGGTCCCTGACATTCGAAACGATCTCCTGACGATATCGTTTGTCGGTTAGCATCTTTGGAATGCCAAGCATGGTCTGGTTTTCGTTGTCAAGCAGCGCCAAAACGGTGTTCCTAAGGATATGCTCAAGTCTTGGGCCCCAAGAAAAACCAAAAATTTTCTTGAAAATGCCGACGAAGCCAGAAGCGACAATGCCCTTGAGATCTTCATCAACCTGTTCCAAAAGATTGAAACCGATTGGAAAGTCTCGGTCCGAAGGATCGAAAAGAATGACATCGTTGATCCGATGAGAGGGAATGGCCTGGAGAATCGTCTCGATCAGGTCGCCGTGAGGATCAACGACGCAGCAGCCATGACCGGCATAAATGTCGGATAAAGCCATATTTGAAATCAGGACCGACTTGCCAACGCCGGTTTTGCCGATTAGATACATATGTCGTCGGCGGTCGTCAAGGCTGATGCCGAATCGCTCTTTTCGAGCACGAAAATCGGTCTTGGCGAAAACCGTCAGCGCCTCGGTTGAAACTGTTCCCTCAACCGGCAAATTCGATGGCGGCTCGCCTTTTTTGGCGCCGGTCCAGACGATATTGGGCGTCTCGACCGAGGTCGCCGGGTAATGGTAAAGCGAAGCGAGTTCGGAAGTGGTGAAAATATTGCCGGCTCCGCTTGGAAAAGATCGCTTTCTATAAGCCTCGATCGCCGACGAGTCGCCGATTGAAATTTTTTCGGCCTTAAAGCCGTTCAGGTTGGTCAGATTGAACTGCTTGAAGGCGCCGATCAGGGCCTCGAGCCGCGCTCTGGCCGAAGTCTCGTCGTTGGCGATCGAGATCGACCGGACGATAGTCGCGAAAGCGAGCTTCGTCATCTTTTCCTCTATTCCGGCGATTGCCAACTTTGCCGGCCCGGAGAGCTTCGCCAAGGGATCTCCTCCCCCGCCATTCTCCGATCTCTCGCCATTTCGACCGGCGGAAAAAAAGCCAGTCGCGATGTCGGAAAGAAAGGCCGTAAATCCTTTCAGCGCGCCAGCCAAAGTCAACCTTGTATCCTTAAACTCGCCCTTGAGTTTTAGAATTTCGAGCTCGGCTTTTTTCTCCCAAGTCTCGTCAACCGGCCGAAGGAGATATTGAAGCCAGACCCGCTCGCCCTGACCAGTTTGCGAGAGGACGGCTGTGATGCCGGCTTGAGTGTCAACCTCAAAACTTTCGAAGGTTCGGATTGGATAAGCGTCCGGTTTTTCGAGCGCCAGGTTTGAGGAGGCGTGAGCAAAACCGATATCTGGCAAGTCGTCGGTGTAGTCGTTTTCCAGCTCGCTGATATCAACCGTCGGATAGTGGGCGTAGATCTGGCCGGTGATGAAATCTTTGAGATGAACCGGTAAATTGATAAAAAATTTGATTGAGCTCTCTTCGGCCACGAGTTCAAAACTGAAGTGCTCCTGTTGAATCGGATCTTGTCGGAGGATGCCGTGGAGGGCGGAGAACATCTGCTCGGCCGCTTGGGGCGTTTTCTCATTTTCCCGAGGCACCGAGACCGCTAGGGTAATCATTTTCAACGAATTGAGGAAATTGGCTCGAGCCTGAATAAGTCTCCCCTTTTTATAAAAAGACAGGCTGATTGTGACCGCAAAAGCGAGCGCTAAAATTACGATGAGGCCAACCAGCAGGCTCAAGAGATCCACTAGTCCGCGCTTTCTACTTTGTAGTCAACGGCGGCGAAAGTCGCCTGATACGAGCCGGCCGGAATTAAAACGGCCAGCTTGTCTCCGGGCTCGACCTGCCAAAAGGTCACCGACGCTTTAAGGATGTTATAGGCCCGGCCTCGAACCATAACCAGATAGCGACCATCGTCCTCTATAACATGGCCAATGGCCGACTGCCGCTCGATTGGCCCGATCTGTTTGAAGAAAATCTGACCGCTGTCGGCAATTGTCATCTTCAAGAGGTCGCCTTCGACCAGCTTTGATTTCGAAGCGTAATTTTGTGGCACCGGATAAAGATCGCCGTTTTTTGAGATCATGGCCTGACCGTCGAAAATGCCCTCGATGATCCGTTCGGATTGAGCGCTCTCCTTGGGTAAAAGATCCGAGATAGTGTATCTCTGAATCAACTGCTTCGCCTCAAGCAGCCGCCGTTGAGCGACATCTATGAGCTGTCCGATTTGAGCCAGATCGATCGTTTCCCCAGTCTTCTGGTTTTCATTTTGGGTTAGAGCCTGTTCCTTGTCCGTCATATTTTTTTATTTTATTTATTTAAACACCGTTTTGCCGAATATAGCCGATAATTGATTTTCTGTCAAGTTCGGTTGATCGGCCCTTCTGCCACACCGGGGGCGGCTAACGAACCGAGCTTTGCCCGTTCGCGAATCTCCTCGTCAACCTCTTTTCGCGCGCGTCCGTATTGTATCCTTGAAAACTCCAGTATTCTCTGTTTCAACTCGGAGTTAATTCCGGAAGAAGGCGGCAGACCCCGAACGTTGAACGGTTTTTGAGGCGTATTGTTAATCAGAAGCTTGCAATAGAATTGAAACTTCTCGATCGAAACCAGATCGTTAACGGTCAGCGGTTGGAACTCATTTTGCAGAAACTCCGCGTCTGAAGCTCCAATCCGGAAAGCGATCATCGTCCCGGCATTGCCGATCACCGCGTCCCTGATCGCCTCGGGCAATTGGGCGATATATTGGTTCGTAATGTTGAGCGAAAGACGATATTTTCTGGCCTCTGAAAGGACGGTCGCGAAAACATCGGAAACAAAGTTCTGAAACTCGTCAACGTAGAGATAAAACGGAAGCCGCGCCGATTCTTCGACATCCTGTCTTGAAAAGGCGGCCATCGCCAGTTTGCTGTTGATGATCATGCCCAGAAGTTGAGCGTTGATCTCGCCGATCAAGCCTTTCGAGAGATTGATCAAGAGGATTTTTTGCTCGTCCATAACGGCTCTGAAGTCAAATGAGGATTGTCTTTGACCAATGATATTTCGCATCATATCGTTGGTCAAAAACCGACCAAACTTTGAGGTGAAATAATTGAGCATCTCCGATTTGTGATACTCGCTTGTCTGGGCCATCTGCTTTTCCCAGAAGGCTCTGACCTCGGGATCCTTGATGTGCAAGATCGCTTGCTGTTCAAAGTCTTTGTCTATAAAGAGCCGCGGGATATCAATCAACGAGCCGCCTTCTGGCAAACTCATGACCGTTAGGGCGGCGTTTCTAAACCAGTGCTCAAATTGCGGTCCGATTATGCCGGTTTGGCCGGGATCAAAGAGCTTGTAGAAAATTTGGATCGCCTCTTGGACCAAAAAGTCTCGTTCCTCGTCGGCTCTGTATTCGAGGAGATTGAGGCCAAAGGGCCGCTCAATGTCGGACGGGTTAAAAAGAATGACGTCGCCCAGCCGATCGCTCGGGATCCGATCGAGCAGAAATTCAATCGCGTCGCCGTTCGGATCAATATAACAGACCCCTCTCCCCTCTTTCACATCCTGCAAGATCATGTTCTCGAAAAGGACGGTCTTCCCGACGCCAGTCTTGCCGATCATGTAGAGATGTCGCAGCCGATCTTCGGCCATGAGTTTGACCGATCGCTCCCGATTTTGGAAGAGGCTGATACCAAGGAGCGTCCCCTCTTCCGGTAAGTTGGTTGGCGGCGGCAGAGATCTCGCCCGGACCGAGCGAATGGCGGCGGTTGTCATATATTTTGTCGGAAAATGAACGACCGAAACCAGTTCCTCGATGTTTAAGATCATGCGAGACTTTGGTTCAAATCGGCGGGTAATGTAGTCGGTCATAATCGCTTTTTGGTCTTTTTTAACGACTGAAAACCCGTTGCCGCCCGAAAGTTGAAACGGCGCGAAGGCGGCTAAGATGTTGTTCAATTCGATCTCGGCTTCGGTTTGACTGGTCGCCGTTGTCACCACTCGAAAGTTGGCCTCAGAACCAATTTTGGCCGATTTTTCTTCAAGGAGTTTGAGTTGAGACTCCTGGAGCGGGTTGAGCCGCGAGGACTCGGTTTTCGGCTGATCGCCAGCGCCTTTGCCGCTGGAAACCGCCCCTTTGACAACGTCGCGAGCCAGACCGGCGGCGCCTCGAGTCGCCGCTTTTAAGAAGGCTTTTGGCTCGTCGAGTTTTCCGTCTTCCTGAATTTTTTTCGCCGCCTCTTCAACCGATTGTCGCCAGCTCTGGTCAAGCGGTCGGACGACCACCTGAAACACCGCCGTTCCCCGGTTGCCGACTTTGGCCAGAGCCTCGACGATGCCGGAGAGCGGGTCGGATTCAAGCGATTTATAAGTTCTGATCGGGAAAACAAAGGATTTTGAGAGTTTCAGCTCGGCCGCTGAATAAAAGATCTCGCCCTCGGACGGCAAAATTGAGTAATCTAAAACCGGCTCTATCTCCGACTCGGGATAATGGGCTTGGATCTGACGCTCAAACAGGCCGCTCAAACTTCTTGGCAGACCGACATAAAAAAAGACTTCGTTCTGGCGGGTCGCGATCTCAAAGATCAGCTCTTTCTGGCCGAGAGTTTTAGGCCAGAAGCCCTTTTTGTAAAAAGAATCAATCGTTGAAACGACCGGCTCCATCGTCGCCACCATCTCGGCGAAGGGCGGCAGTTGCTCTTCGCCCGAAGCTCTCGGCAAAGTCACCAGCAAAAACTCGAGCTCGACTGAACGCTTAATCGCCTCTTTGAGCGAGAGCTTTTTAATATAAAAAAGATAACCGGCAAGAGCGATCGAACCTAAAACCAGAACTATCAAAAAGGACCAAAAGAGGAAAAGGACTGGACTTTCAAACATTATTTACCTTCCCGGAGTCGTAAAAGTTTCCGATCGAGATCTCTAAAGTTATTCTCGTTTGAATTCTTGATAACAGCCATCAACTCATCAATTTCGCTTGGTAAAAGGCTGCGCGCGCCGGCGGTTTTAGTGGGAGTTTCTTTTGGCTGAAGCGGCGGGACATTTTGACCATTTTGGCCATTCGGTCTGTTCGGATCTAAAGGCTCCTCCGGAGCCTGGCGAATGACCGGCTCTTGAGCCGGCGAGAGAGGCGCCGTCTCTGATCTTATGTCCGGTTCTCGATCCCTCGCTCCCCCATTCTCTTCGGTTTGTTTTCTCTCGATCATATTCCCTTCTCAATCAAGATTAGCTAATTTTCAATCCAAAGGCTATGAGAAACCCCCGAGATCATCCTGATCTCGGGGGCATTGTTTCTCGCCCCATTTCTTACCCGATTCCCGCGAGGAGGGCCTTGGCTCGCTCGACATAAGCTTTTGCCCGAGTCAGGTTAAGCGAGCCGCCAACCAGACTGGCGGGTTTCTGGTTGGCCAGCGAGCCGTAATCCTTGACCCCGGCGGCCGCCAGTTGCGTAAGGACCGAATTGACCGATCGGCCGAACATTTTGCCCCGAAAATCCTCGGCCCTTAGCCTGGTGCCTTCCTTCCGCCTAACGGCGATCTTGTCTTTTTTCCCCTGCGCGGGGGGTTGCTCCGGCGGCGGCGCTTTAGGCATCGCCTCCCGAACAGCCCCAGGGGTCCCCTCGCCTGGCGACAACCCGCTCGGAAGCGCGAGCTTTTCCCTGATAATCTGGCCGAGTTCTACCATGTCCCCGGCCACGACCTGGTGTACAACCATAGCGTACTCTCTGGCCAGATTTAAGCTCACTAGATCTGGATGGCCCTCCCCAAGACTAACCGCCCTCGCGCGATAGGCCTTTTTGATCTCAACCCGCGAGGCGTATCGGTTTACATCCAAGATCTCGTAAGGTGTAAGCCGTTTCCCGCCGTAGACTAATCTCTGGGGGCTACTGAGGAATTCAACCGCGAGCTCTTCGTGGTCGAGTTTGGGCGGCCCTTCGATCTCTTCGACCGCCTCCTCGGTCGCCACCACCCCGATCACGGTCCCCTCCTCGCTCTTTTCTCGCTTTACCAGGAATCGTCCCTTGAGGAACGTCTGGCCGGGCAGCTCTTTGCACTCGATCAAAAAAACCTCGCCCTCGGGTGGTTGTCCGTCAACCACGATAATCTTGCCCGACGGGTGAACGGCCGTGTGCTGGACCCGCCGCCTGCCGCTCCTCGTCAGCACCTCTCTTGATCTAAGGCGAGTTTCTACTAAAATCGCCCCTGTTTTCAAGAACTGGCCGACATCTTCTCCCGTCGGATGAGCGAGAAAGCAGCCAAGCTTCTGGCTCCAGTCCAACCGGACGACGACATCCTGCCCGACCGGAAAATTATACCGAACCGAGGCCGGCAGGGCGAAAAAACCCCAACCAAGATTGGCTGAAACCGCCTCTTGGGCGTGTCTCAACCCCCTTGATTGAAACACTACCCTTTGAGCCCCATCCAGGCATTTAAGCCGGTAAGCCTCGAGGAGCTCTTTTGCCACGAGCGGATTGAACCGCTTTTCCTTCTCCCTCTTCATTCTTCTCACTCCTCTCTAGAGTCTCCCCTCTTCGACCTCGGTCTTGACCCATTGGGACAAATCCGTGTCGTTGAGAAATCCGGTCGCGACCAGTCTTACGACGGCCGATCTAAGCTTGCCCGTTTTTTCGCCAAGCCGGCGGTACTTCTTGTTGCCCAGTTTACGAGCGATCGGAATTACCCGCTCGGCCTCTCTCAGTAAAATTTTTTCGAGCCAGCCGACGGCATCTGTCGGCTTTTCTTGAATGAGCTCTTTAACCAATTGATTATTGAGAACCCTGTGGGTCTCAATTCCCAAAAACTGGGAGAGCTCTTTACGAGCAACCGCTAGGCTCCCGGTCCTCTCTTCGCCTGCCGATTGCTTTGGCGCCAGAGCTTGAACCCGGCCCGCCAACTTTTCTTGAATGTCAGCCAGAGTAGTCCGGCCGCCGATGAGCTGGCAGGCGTAAAGCGCCAATGCGGCATTGGCCGTGTCGCCCTCCATCGTGAATTCGGCCAGGTCCTTGATCTCCGTGACCGCCCGGCGGAATTTTTCGATGTCATCCCGAGCTAACTCTTGGGCACCTCCATCGGTTTTTCCGGAGACATATACCCGCAGCGGCTCGAAAACCGCCTCCGGAGGTCGTCCCTTACTTCTAGACAAACCGGCCTCGTATATCAACCGCCTTGTCGAGGTGACGCATCGCGCCTCGCGGACTAAACGATGAAGGCGATTGTCAACGAAAGCCGAGTCAACGTGGTTGACCCAATCTGGCAGGCCCCGCGTTTTGACCTGCCGACTGACCCACTCCGTGACGGCGGCTGTTAGGTCGTCGCCGACTCCGGGCTGGACAATCCTTAACCAAACCCGAAAGTCCTTGGCGTAATCGCCTACGAATGCGACAAGCAGCAGGCCCTCGCCGCTGGGGAAATCAACGAGCTGCCCCGGCTCAAGCTCGAACTTCTCCTCGCAGTAAACCTTGACCAGTTCCGGTTTTACGCCTGAACTTATCTCCAATTGTCCGCCTTTTCCGTCAGAGCAAAAGGCGACAACCTGGAAATAATTTTTCGCCCGGGCCATCAGATTTTTGGGGATATTAGCCCCAAACCACCCCCCCTCCGGGTCGAAGACCGCCGCCCGCCTGACCATCAGCGGCGCCAAATTCTGGATCGTCGCCTCGTCCCGCTCAAGCTTTAGGATAGCCGGGTGCTTGGGCAGGCTCTCGCAACCGGCCATTAACCAGTCGGCCCTTCCCAGTGTCACCATCTTCTTCATCACCTCTTTCAAATTTTTCGATCGGGTCCTTTTGGGAGCCCGATTGTCCGAACAAATCATAGAAGAAACGCCCTCTCTTGTCAAGCCTGGTTTTGATTGAGATAATAAAAAAATCAAAGCAAGGAGGCTGTTTGGATTTTAGGCATCTAGATCCCAAGACTCTGGTCGAGGAGAATTTGTTTGATCTTTTGTCAATTAATGATCTTCGAGCTGATGACAAAGAGGAGATTTTTGAGCGAATTCTGGACACGGTTCGGCATCGAGTTTTCGCGAGAATTGACAATTCTCTGACACCGGAAAAAAAAGAGTGTTTTTTCCGGCTTTTAGATACGGCCAATGATGAGGAGATCCGAGCTTTTTTGAAGTCGGAGGCAATAGACGTCGCCGACCTTGTTCTCCAGGAGGCCTTGCTGGTCAAAGCCGATATCATAAATCACCTCTCGCCTTTTGAGTCCGAGGGAGCTTATTGATGATTTTAAGTCGGGAACAAGAGGACCCGGAGACGATTGGCCGCTTCGCGATCGCGCGCTTGGCCGGTCAAGCTGAAATTCTGGCCGCCTCTCGTCTCAATGGCCGACTGGCGATTTTGAAGCGATTCTTCGCTCGAGAAGGCAGATTGGGACTGGTTCAGATCGGTTTTCACCATCACCGAGCAAAAAAACGCTTTCCCGGGCTCCCCCAGTGGCAAAAAAAAGAGAGTCTTTTTATTAAAAGGGCGATTCGAGCCGATGGTGAATATGGCCTTCTGATGGCCGAGGTTTTCGAGGGTCATATCCCCCGACGTCTGCTGATTCAGTTAGCCGAATTTTTCGACCGAGAATTAAACCTCTGGCCGGGCGACCGGCTCCGAGCCCTACCTTTATTTCCGCCTTCGGAAATTTTGGAAAGCCTCTCGCGCTCGCGCGACCTTTCTGTTCTCGAGGCCAAAAGGGAGAATCAACGGACGATTGTTTTCGGGCTAGCCGATCGGCAAAACCGATCGGCTCGAGCGGCTACGACAAATCTCGCTTATGGCCTGAAAGATCGGCTCTGGCGGGCGATCGGCAAGGGCTCTGGTCTTCTCGGGGCGGCCATAATCGCCGGCGCGCCCTTAACCGCTAGAGCTTTCGAGGAGCAAGAGACGGTTGGTTTTGGCGTCTACGAGGCCAGCCTCTCGGAGATTTATGAACAGGTCGGGCTTTTGAGCGACCTCTCGGTTGAAGTCTTGAGCGCCAGGGCCGCCAAAGCCGCCCTTGATCGGAGCTTGATGACCAATTCAATCGCCCGGATCAGAAAAAAAATGCTCTTTGGTTTTGATCAAAAAGAGGAGCCGGACCGAACGCGGGAATTAGCCGATGTCGGCGACTATCTGGCGGTGAAACTTCTCACCGGTTGATCGAGAGAGAAAAGAACCAGCAACGAGCAAGGATAAGAAAAAAGGGACGGAGGATTTCAGTTTTTCGAGATCAAACGAAAAGCCTGAAAAGCACAGCCGGACAAAATTTGGTCCGAGCGGGTTGTGCGAGACAGGCTTTTGGGAGAAGGTTGTGAAATATAGCGCTCAAATGGCCCGCAAAAGTTGGCTTCTGTGGCCTTTAATTCGGGGCGCGAAAAAGGCTCCTGACCCCTTTTTCCCCTTTTTCGGGATTTGAATGTTTGAATTTGAGATCAAAGCCCGATCAAAGAAGACAGCGGCCCGAGTCGGAGTTTTCAAGACGCCTCACGGCGAGATTAAAACTCCGGCTTTTATGGCCGTCGCGACCGTCGGAGCCGTGAAAGGATTGCTGCCGGGAGAGGTTACCGATCTTGGAGGGGAAATAATTCTTGCCAACGCTTATCACCTCTATCTTCGGCCGGGGGCTGAAAACATTGCTCGGCTGGGCGGGCTCCACTCCCTGATCGGATACACAGGCCCGATCTTAACCGACTCGGGCGGTTTTCAAGCCTTCTCGCTTGGTCGTCATCGGCGAGGCGAGGCCTTTTCGGGACCTCATTTGGTCAGACGACCGGAGATTGATCAGCAAGGTATCACTTTTTATTCTCATCTCGATGGATCGAAACATCGCTTTACGCCGGAAAAGGTTCTTGATATCGAGTGGCAGCTTCGCTCCGATATCGCCATGGTCCTTGATGTTTGCGCCCCTTACAAATCCAGCCGGGGAGAGTTGAAAGCGGCACTCGAAAAGACCCACGATTGGGCAAAAACTAGTATATACTATCATCAAAAAGAGTCCAGGGCTGACAAACAGGCCGCCTTCCCGATAGTTCAAGGCGGAACGGAAAAAGACTTGAGAGAAGAGAGCGCCAAAGTCTTGGCCGAACTTGACGCGCCCGGCAACGCGATTGGTGGCGTTTCGGTCGGCGAGTCAAAGACCGAAATGGCGGCGCAGATCGCTTGGTCAAAAAGCTGTCTGCCGCCGGAAAAGCTCTGTTATGTCATGGGGATTGGCGAGCCGGACGATCTCGCGATGGCTGTCAATTTAGGAGTTGATCTCTTTGACTGCGTTCTGCCAACACGATTGGCTCGGCACGGAATAGTATATACTATTTTTAACATCGCGGCCGGCCGGTTCGAAAAAATTGATCTCAAAAAATTAGTATATACTACTTCTCGAGATCTCTTGTCTCCGGATTGCGATTGTATTGCCTGCTCTCTCGGCTACACCAGAGCCTGGCTTCATCAGCTCCTAAAAGAAAATGATCCACTCTCGGTTCGGCTCCTCTCGGCTCACAACTTAAGATATTATTATCGCCTGATTGAAGCTTTGAGAGAAGAAACGAACAAGGCCGCCCAAAGTTAGGCGGCCTTTGCGTTTCTTCCCATCAGGGTTTGACATAGAGAGCCTCGTGAATCTCTTCAACGAGTCTCAAGAGAGCGGACAAGAGGTGGAGGACAAGGCCAAACTCTATTGCTCGCGCCTGTCTGTCGGCCAAGAGATGCGATTGGACCGTCGATCCGACCTCTTTTAGCTGGGAATCGAGTAACCGGCTAATCTCGCCGGTTATTTTTTCGACGCCAGAATCGGCTATGAGCTTCTCAAATCGCTCCGTTAGTTTCGCCGCGATAGCTTCTCCCAGCCTTTCAAATTGCTCATCTTCTCTTCCGTCAATCGAGGCTGGGCTTTGAGCGATAATTGAGGCCAGCTCCTCTCTTGTCGGGATTAGTCTCAAAAGCTTGATCGCCTCAACGATCAATCTCGCGGATTGTTTGGTCTCTTTCACTGCTAGCCCAATTTGCGAAACCGGTCTGATCCCCTCCGAAACCTCGGCCAGGATCTCCTCGGCTCTGCGAACGGTCTTGCTGACTTGTTCGCTGGTGGCTGCATCTAAGGCTGAATGAACTCTTAGCGTCTCCACGATCTGATTTCTGATCTGTTGGGCCTGAAGGGCAGTTCGGCCGGTCGCGTCCAGGTTGATTGCCTCCAAAGTTGGCCGGTCAGCTATTAAAGCAAGAACTTTTTCTAGATCGTTTGCGATTCGGGCTAATTGTTGATCAATTTTGTCAAGCGGCTGGTTGGAGAGGCCTTGATCCGCCAGCTTGCCAAGCGCCGGACTGACAGTCGTCAAAACCTTGACAATCGCTTCCCTGGCCGCTTCAACCAGCGCCGATTTTTGCGCTTCATGCGATTGAGAAAGTGAATCAACGCTCTGTTTCAATCCATTGATTCGCGCCGTCAGGGTGTTCAGCTCGGCCTTCGAGGCCGGTTCAAGGCAGAAAGGGAAGGTGGCCAGCAGGACGAGACCGGCTAACGAAGTCAGCAAGCCGGGATTTGAAGGTTCGATCAGATAGTAGATGATCCCGAAGATGACGAGAATGATGATTATCACCATCCCCCAGAGCAAAAAATTGACTTTCAAGTTAATCACCCCTTTAGGTCGGATAATCGGAATCTAGCTCTCAATCCTCCAAAGCGCAACCAAAAAGGGAACCAAAAAGG
>CAYJQE010000002.1:0-64617 GCA_964372245.1 uncultured Candidatus Saccharibacteria bacterium | reverse complement strand
GTCTCATTCCCATTGAACAGATTGAGCGAAACAGTTCTAACTTGTGACCGATCTGGTCGGTCGGGATACCGGCTTGGCTTTACCCCGAAAAATCAGTAGAGTGGCGGGGTGGCGTATTCTCGTTTCTTTTCCGGCATTCAGCCGACCGGTTCGATTCATCTCGGCAATCTTCTTGGCACGGTCAGCGACTGGGTTAAGCGACAGGATGAGCAAGAGAACTTTTTCTCGATCGTTGATCTTCACGCCATCACCCTGCCAAAAGAGCCTTCGGAGCTCCGACAGTCAATTTTAACAACGGCCAGGACGCTTCTCGCCCTTGGTCTTGATATGGCCAGGTCAACGATCTTTATCCAGTCGGATATCCCGGCCCACGCCGAAGCCGGCTGGTTGTTGCAAACTTTGACAACAATCCCCGAGCTCTCCCGAATGACCCAGTATAAAGAAAAATCAAAGAACGAGAGCGCCGTCCCAACCGGACTGCTGACCTATCCGACCCTAATGGCGGCCGATATTCTCCTTTACAGTCATATCAAAAGCGTTGAATCAATCGGGGTGCCGGTCGGGGAAGATCAGAAACAGCACCTCGAGCTGGCGCGCGATCTCGCCGATCGCTTCAACCGACGGTTTGGCCAGACCTTTCGTCTGCCCGAGGCGATCGTCCCTGAAAAGGCGGCTCGGGTGATGGACCTGGTTGAACCGGAAGAAAAGATGAGCAAATCGGCTTCGGAAAAGGGGGTGATCTACCTCGCCGACAGTCCGGAAACGATCGGCCAAAAGATCAAGGCGGCAAAAACCGACTCGACCTCAATGATCGCCTACGATCGAGATAAGCGGCCGGCAATCTCGAACCTGCTTGAGATCTATCATCGGCTGACTGAACGGCCGATCAAAGAGATCGAGAATCAATACCAGAGCAAGGGTTATCTCGCGCTCAAAGACGATCTCTCGACAATTGTCGTTGATCACCTCTTACCGATCCAGAAACGATTTGAGACGATAAACGAGGTTGAAATTGAGCTTGCTTTGCGCCACTCGGAACGTCGAGCCAGAATGATCGCCGAGCGAACATTGGCCGATATGAAGCTTAAGATGGGACTTGGCGTCTGATCTTATTTTCGAAAAATTGGGATTTGAGGGATAAACAGGTCCCGGCTCCTGGCTGGGCCTTTATGTTGGGCGGTTGACCCGGGACATTTCGAAAAGTCAGCCTTAACAGGCCATGAAACCCTATCATCCAGGGTCAACCACAAAAAATCTCGGGAGGACGCCCGCTCACGCTTTCAAACTTCGGTTCAACAGGTTCTTTCAGCGTCCCCCCGAAAACTCTCAATTCGACTACCGGCCCAGCCAACCAAGGCAGACCCTCAAAGACCAACTGCCAAAGACGAACACCCAACGACCAACTCCGCCTAAGATTACTTGACGCGGTTGACTTGATGATAGTCGCGAGGAGCGGGTTAGTCAACTTTTTTCCTCAAGAGTCGAACTTTCTCCGCTTTTTGCTTCGTCTCGACCAAACCGAGCACGAGAGAAACGAAAGAGTTTTAAGACTCGACCATTTAAGACCGGCCAAAAGAGAGCTCGGACCAGGTCTTAAGACTCGGTTTGATCATCCGGCTTAAGCCTTTAGTCAGCTCGACAATCAAGAGACCGACGATCGCCAAGAGTCCGGTTTGGAAAACTTCTTCAAGACGAAGCTCGCCGAAGCCGAAAAGGTCTCGTAAGGCCGGCAGAAAGGCCGCCAACGAGATAAAAAGAGCCGAGACGACGCTCAAAAAAATCGGCAGACTGACGGCTCTCGCTCCGCCCCGCCAAAGAAGTTCCCGACTAACAAGAGAGAAAACCAGACCAAGTTCAAAAAAGATCGTCAGGAGAAAGATATTCGTTCGAAGAGCCAAATCGTCACCCAGACCGATGATCGAGATCAAACTCAATTGAAGGCTAAGGAGAATCAGGGCGTAGAGCGCCGACCGAAAAATGACCGGCGAGAGACTGGTAACTCGAGCGTCTCTCGGACCGGATTCAAGCCGAAGTTCGTTTTTTGTTTCGAGCGAAAGAGCGGTGGCCGGGATGGTATCGGTAACCAAATTGATAAGCAAGAGAGTGGCGGCCGTAAAGGGCAACGGCCAGCCAAGGAAGAAGAAAAGAGCGACCAAAAGAAGCTCATTGAGATTGGTCCCGAGCAGAAAAAGGATCGCGCGGCGAATATTGTCATAGACCAGACGGCCAAATCGGATGGCGTCAATAATCGTGGCATAGGTGTCGTCAAGCAGGACGATGTCGGCCGCCTCGCGAGCGACATCGCTTCCGGTTCGGCCCATGGCAATTCCGACCTGCGCCCCCTGGAGGGCGAGAACATCGTTGACCCCGTCGCCGGTTACGGCCACAACTTCACCCGAGTCCTTGAGAGCCTTGATAATCCTAACCTTTCCGGCCGGCGAAATTCGGGCAAAAATCCGGAATCGTTTGACCACGGTTTTCAAAACAGCATCGGAAAGGCTGTTAAGTTGATCGCCGGTCATAATCTCCGAGCGGCCAACTTTGATGCCAAGCCGCTCAACCAGATGACGAGCCGTTTCCGGATGATCGCCCGTCACGACGACCGGCCGTATGCCGGCTTTGACCGCCAACTCGACCGACCGCTTTGACGACTCTCTCTCTCGATCGCGAATCCCGACCAGACCAAGAAACTCAAGGCCCGAGAGACTGCCCGACTCAAGAACGATCTTAACCAGTCTCTCTCTTCGAGCTCGAGTCGGCGAAAGAGCCAATTTGGCGACCGCCAGAACTCTTAGACCCTGGGAGAGGAGCTCGTCGAGCTGATCTCTGACTTCCGATCGAAGACGAGCGTCAACCCGAGAGGCGCCGAGCAAGATTTCCGGCGCGCCGAGAACGGCAATCGCCCGGTCGCCGATAACGGCCGAGAAGCGATGCTTCGAATCGAAGGGAATCTCGCCCGAATTGCCAAAATCCGATCTCAAAACTCGAGGCTTCAAGGCCAACCGCTCGGCCAAGAGATAGACCGCTCCCTCGGTTGGCGGCCCGATCAGCTGTCGCTCTACGCCTTGGCCGGAAAAAACGGCTTTTGAAGCGAGCGTTCCGGTCTCGACCAGTTGAAAAAAGGCTCTCTTCACCTTGGGATTGAGATCGCGATCGTTTGACAAAAGTGAGGTTTTCCCGCTCCGATGTTCGACGATGGTCGCTCTGACCATTTTTTTACCCGATCTGATGGCTAAATCGGTAACCGTCATCCGCCCCTCGGTCAGGGTCCCGGTCTTGTCGGCGGCAACGACGGTGACCGCCGCCAAACCCTCGATGGCGGCCGGATTTCTTAAAACCGCTTTCCGGTTGGCTAATTTATAGGCCGCTTGTGAGAGGGCGAGGGTAACGACCGTTGGCAGGCTCTCGGGAATGGCGGCGATAAAAAGCGAGGTCGAGAAAAGCAGGAGCGGCAAAATCGATTGACCCTCGGCCAGACCAAAAATTAAAAGAGCGACGATAACCGTCAGGCCGAGAATCGAAAGAACCAACGCCAGCCGCTCAAGTCTAGTCTCAAGGGGAGTCTTCTCCCCGATTTTTGTGAGCTTTAGGGCCAATTGGCCGAAAACGGTGTCGGACCCGGTGGCGACAACCAGACCTCGAGCTCGGCCGGCAACAACCAAAGTCCCCTGATAGAGAAGATTTTTTTGGGCAATCGGACTCTCGCCATCGGTCCTCTCGACCGTCTTTTCGACCGCCGCCGATTCGCCGGTCAAGATCGCCTCGTCAACCTGAAGCCGCTCGATCTCAACCAGCCTAATGTCGGCCGGCGCTCTGATTCCGGCCTCGATTAAAACTAGATCGCCCAAAACCAGATCGGCCGAGTTAACAAGCCTGACCTCGCCCCCTCTAATAATCGTCGATTCTCGGGCTTCAAGCTTGTCGAGCGATCTGACCTGGCGACTGGCCGAGATCTCAAGCCAAACCCGGATCAAAAGGTTAACGATCGCGACCAAAATTAAAAGGAAGGCCTCGACCCGACCGCCGATCAAATAGGCAAAACCGGCGCTAATCAACAAAAAAACCACAAAAACATCGCGGAGATTTTTGAGAACGATCAAGGTCAGAGACAAACCATCTCTTTCCGGCAAGATATTTTGACCTGAAGCCTTCAGTCTATTCTCGGCTTCTTGCCGGCTTAAGCCCGATTTAAGCGAGACTGTAAGTTTTCTCGCCAAGTCATTAGCCGACAATTGAGCCGGATCTTTAATCAAAGCCATTTAGTCCAGATTACCAGTTTCAGAACAGGGACATTTTTGAATGGTCTGCCGCCAGCCTATTTCCCACTGCCAATTGACCGGCTAAAAACTTGGCGGTCGAAACGATCTTGAGGCTAGCCGGTCGGTTGGCTTTAATTTTTAAATCGAGAGAATGGCGGGGAACCCGATTAAGTCGGTGGCGGCGGTGGCTCGGCGCTCGGCGGCTCGGCAACCACGGGAACCGCTTCGGTCGGAGTCGAATCGGTCGGCGGGACCGCCGGCGAGGACTCGCTTGGCGGAGCCGGCGCGGGACCAACTCCAACCAAGAATCGAGCCGGCCAAGCCTTATATTTGCTTCGAAAGATCTGTTTGTTGATCGCCTCGCCGCCTCGATAAACGGTGTAATAGGCGATGGCCGAAGCGCCGGCGTGAGGTTTCTCGATCTGTTTTTTTTCGCCCGTCGGCAAATTCGATGTCTCGATATAAATCGGCGCCGGCGCTGGAACAAAGTCGGAAGCAAATGGCCCCTTAATCTCCGATTTTCGACCGTCGGAAGTGCCGTAAATTTCTAAGCTCACCTCATCGCCAAAAACATAACCTTGAACCATAATATGTTTGCCGGTATCATTTTTGAACTTGAGGTTGGGACGGGGTGAATAGATGGTCGCGTCGAGACCCGGCCCAATGCCCCGTTCGTAATAAGAGACGCGGTAGGAGTGGTTTTGCCGCTCGGTAATCGGCAGACCGGCGTTCAGGGCCGCTCGAAAGAGGGTGGTCGAGACTTGGCAGAGACCGCCGCCATACTCGGGAATCGTCCGATTTTCCTTAATGACCAACTCGGGCAAATAACCGGAGAGGGCGTCAACCTCGCCAAGCTCGTCGAGAGTCGAAAACTCTTCGCCGGGCGGGATGATCGCTCCCGAAAGAAACTCGACGCCAGTTTTGATGTTGTGAATTCGGTTATCCGGGCTACCTTTGAACGAGGTCTTCGCCTTGCCAATCAACTCTTTAAGCCCAAGACTGCCGATCTTTTTGTCGGCGATTTTCGCCTCGGTGACGGCGGCCGTGACCTCGATCGTCGCCACTCCGGTTGAGAGCCCCTTTCGCCTTGACTCAAGGAGGTCGCGAGTCAAGAGCGAAAGTCTGTTCTGATCCACGGTCAAACCGTCTTCCGAGGCCTGAAAAACGACCGCCTTGCCATTTTTTATCTCGAGTCTGGCGTCCTTAGCCTTGCGATCAATCTTCGATCGCACCTCCTTGTCAAGATATTCTCTCAATCTCTCCTCGTTGACTAAGACCTTCAAGCTGCCGGTTTCGGGAAAAGTTTCCAACCAGCCGCCGATCAGAGCCGGCTTGGCGACAATCTGCCTCTCTTGAAAGCTGAAGACGAGATCGTCGGCCATGATCCGTTCGGCCTCAATCTTGGCGGCCTTTACCGACTCGAGACTGACCGACGGTTGAGCGACGACAATCGGCAGAACCAGAGTCGCCGGCTTGGCGGTTGGCCAAAGCTCGGCAAGCGCCTGCTCAAGGGCCGCTCGATCAAGTCGGCTACCGGCTTTTACGTCGGTTAAGATCTCAACCTGATCGCCTTTGATCTCGAGTCTCAAATCGCGCTCCGGTCGATCAACTTGCTCGGCAATTTGGACAATTTTCTCGGCCAAGGCGCCCGAGTCGTATTCGAACTGAAAACTCGCCTCTCGACCTGAAAACCAGCCGGCAAAAAGAGCTGTCAGGCGGTCCGGAATCTCCGGCTTCGAACTCCGACGAAGCAGTCTGTCAACCGTTCCGTCAATGTCATAAACCAGACCAAAGTCCGAAGGCTTGAGACTAAAAAATTTGGCTTGGGATTGAAGTTTGATCGCCTCCCGATTAAAAAGCCCGACCCGATTCTCAAGAAAAACCTTTAAGGCTGGTTCCGAAAGGCCACCAATTGATTGACCGTCAAGCTCGAGCCAAGGATAAACCCGATCTTTGAAACCGATCTCAAAAAAGAGCGACAAAACCGTCAAAGCGAGCAGAGAACCAAGAAAGATGAAGAGAGCGAGACGAATTTTTCCAATCGCGGAATTAAGCTTCCGCTTTTCTCGCTTAAGCCGCTTGATCGTCTCGTCCTTGGTCGAGCCGGCGCCTTTTTTCTTTCGGAAAAGAGCCATCAGCCAAGCCTCTCTTGAGCAGGTGTTGGGATCATCGGTTTTTAATCACTTTGAATGACTAAACCCAAAAGATCGGCCGAGACAATCTCCGCCAGCCGAGAAAAAATTTCAGCCGCCGGTTTAATCATAGTAAGGTCAATTTAGCAAAAAAGTCGGGTATTAGCTTGGGGAGGGGTCGTCCCGCTTTCAAGAACCCGGCGGGGCTTGGCCGGTTCGGCTTCAAGCGCCGACAAGGCAATGAAAATCCGATCGTTCGCCAGTCGGCTAAAAATGCCGAAAGGGCGGACGATTAAACGGCCGACCAATCGAGACTCGTCTCGAAGATCGAACTCAAACCGATGTCCCGGCCAGGAGGAAGCGATCGGGGCCTTAGACGATCAGGGGAACGATCAGGAGCGCCACGATATTGGCGACTTTGATCAAGGGATTGATGGCCGGTCCGGCCGTGTCCTTATAGGGGTCGCCGACGGTGTCGCCGGTGATGGCGGCTTTGTGGGCCTCCGATCCTTTGCCGCCGAGATGCCCGGCCTCGATATATTTTTTCGCGTTGTCCCAGGCGGCGCCGCCGGTTGTCATCATCAGAGCGACAAAAAGACCGGTGATAATCAGGCCAACCAAGAGGCCGCCCAAGGCCTCCGGTCCCAAAATAAAACCGACCAAGATCGGCGCCAGGACAGGTATTAGGGCCGGTTTGATCATCTCCTTAATCGCCGCCTTAGTGACGATCGAGACGGCCTGATCATAATCGGGTTTTCCCGTCCCCTCCATAATCCCCTTGATCGTCTTAAACTGACGCCTGACTTCTTGGACAACAGCGCCGGCCGTTCGGCCAACCGCCTCAATCGCGAAGGCCGAGAAAAGAAAAGGCATCAAACCGCCAAAGAAGAGGCCGACCAAGACCTTGGGATCGGAGAGACTAAAGTCGACTGCCGCCTTGCCAGCCTGATTGAGAGCCCGACCGAGCTCCTCGGTGTAAGCGCCGAAGAGAACCAGGGTGGCGAGGCCGGCCGAACCGATGGCGTAACCTTTGGTCACGGCTTTTGTCGTATTGCCAACGGCATCCAACGAGTCGGTTATTTTCCGAACCTTGCCCGAGAGACCAGCCATCTCGGCGATTCCGCCGGCGTTGTCGGTAATCGGGCCGAAGGCGTCGATCGCCACAACAATGCCGGTCATCGAAAGTAAGGCGAAGGCCGCGATCGCTACGCCCAAGAGTCCGGCCAAGCTAAAAGCGAGATGGATGCCGGCAACAATGACAACGACCGGCCACGCGGTCACTCTCATCGAAAGGGCCAGCCCGGCGATGATATTGGTCCCGTGGCCAGTCTCCGAGGCCTTAGCGATCGCTTGAACCGAACGATATTTCGTCGAGGTGTAGAAATCGGTCAAAAGAACAATCAAAAAGGTGATGACCAGACCGACCAAGGCGGCTAAAAAGATCTTTACCGGATTGCCATCGAAGCCGGCGGCCGAGAGATAGCGGTTAATCGCAAAATAAAAGCCGGCGGCCGAGAAAAGGCCGGCCAGGATCTGACCGCGGTAGAGGCCGTTCATAATCAATCGCTCGTTATTGGGAATTTTGACGAAGAACGAGGCGATGATTGAGCCAAGAATGGCAATCGCCCCGAGCAACAAAGGAAAGGCGATCAGCGCCTCGCTCCCAAACTCAATCTGAATGATGAGCATCGCGGCCAAACCGGTCACGACATAGGTTTCAAAAAGGTCGGCCGCCATGCCAGCGTCGTCGCCAACATTGTCGCCAACATTGTCGGCGATAACGGCCGGGTTCCGGGGGTCGTCTTCGGGAATTCCAATCTCGACCTTGCCAACCAGATCGGCGCCAACATCGGCCGCTTTAGTGAAAATGCCGCCGCCTAGCCGGGCGAAGATCGAGATCAGCGAGCCACCAAAGCCGAGGCCCAGAAGAGCGTTTGCGTCTTTGGTCACCAGAAAGGTCAAGGACAGACCGATCAAAGCTAGGCCGACAACCAAGAAGCCGGTTACCGCCCCGCCCTTGAAGGCCAAATCGAAAGCGGCGGGCAGGCTTTGCTCAGCCGCTTTAGCCGTTCGAACGTTGGCCTTGACGGCAATCGACATGCCGACAATCCCGGCCAGGCCGGAAAGTAGCGCCCCGATCAAAAAAGTCAGAGTCAAAGAGCGACCGAGCTGCCAGTAAATCAAGCCGGCGATAATGACCGCGACAATGGCGACCGCTTGATATTGCTTTTTTAGATAGGCATAGGCCCCTTCCTGAATCGCGGCCGCGATCGCTTGCATCTTTTCGCCGCCGCTCGGTTGTTTCAAGATTCTGGCGGCCAGAAAAAGACTGTAGAGAACGGCGATTGTGCCGGCCAAAACTCCCGACCAAGAAAAAAGATCGACTAAACTCATAAATCTTATGTTTAAGCCCTTCCCCGCCAGATCAATTTAGCAAAAAGAGCCGTCAAGACAAAGTTTAGGCCGACCATTAAACCTCGGTTTTAACGTTTAAGACCGCTTGATAAACTCTCAAGGTCTCGGCCGCCATCTTGAGCCAGGAGTACTTTTTGACCTGCTTGAAACCATTTTTCGAAAGGCTGGCTTTCAGCTCATCGTCAATCAAGGTCTCCCTAATTTTCTCCGCCATATCGGAAACATTTTCCGGATCAAAGTAGTGGGCCGCCCGACCTAAAACTTCTGGCATGGCCGAGCGATTGGAGGAAACAACCGGGACACCGAGAGCCATCGCTTCGAGCGGCGGCAGGCCGAAGCCCTCATTAAGCGACGGCCAAAGGAAAATTTCGGCGCCGGCGACTAGAAATGGCAGGTCGTCGTCCGGAATAAAGCCGGTCAATTTGACTCTCTCGGCGAGTTTATTTTTTAAGATCGTTTCTTGAAGAAAATTTGATTTTTGATCGGATTCGCCGGCTAAAACTAATTTGATCTCGGTCTTGCCGCTTTCAAGCTCAATCGCTTTTGAGACCCGATCAAAGGCCTCGATCAGCCTAACAAGGTTCTTGTGGGGCCGCTGCTGACCGACATAGATCAGATAAGGCGCCTCGAGCCGGTATTTCCCGAGCGTTCTTTTGATTCTTGATTTTTGGTTTTTTACTCTCCTGTTGTATCGCTCGTCAACGGCGATCGGAATGGTGACAAATTTCTCTTCCGGAAGGCTGAAGAGCTGGCTCGCCTCTTTGGCTGTTGAGCGAGCCAGAGTGATAATCTTTTCGCTCCTTTTGGCCGCGTCTTCGACAACCTTGCGATAGGCCAAGTACTTGATTGTCGAAGTCGGCTTTCTCGATTCAAAAAAGCTCAAGGTTAGATCGTGAATATTGACGATAAACCGGCCCCGATAATAAAGCGGGTGATTGAAGTGAGTAAAGTGGACGAGATCGAGCGAAAGCCGAGCGAGCTCGAAAGGCATTAAAGTCTGCTCGGCCAAAGAATAATAGCCCGACCGGATAAGAACCTTCTCCATATTTCTGGCTGGATTCGAAAGCTGGTCAAAATTCCTTTTGTTAAAAAGCAAAAAATAGTGATTCTTTCTGTCAAGATCGGCGAGATTCTTGACCAACTCTTCGACATACCGGCCAAGACCGGCCGACCAGCGACCAAAAAACCGACAATCTATGGCTATCCTAGCCATCTGCCGAGCAATCAGTTCATCCCAAGCCGGGGGCGAAATCGGGGGCGAAAAAACCAAAGCCCGAAAAGAAGAGAACCCCTTTCCGAGATTCAAGCTCTTTCCGAGTTCGCGGCCCTTTGTCGTCAGTCTGCCTCATTTTCGCTTGGCGGTCTGAAAAAGCTCCTTCAGTTTCCAGTAGGCCTCTTTTTTAACGCCAAGGGCAAAGCTGCCATCGTGATTTTTTTCCAGACCGATCAGGCCGTAGTTGGCCTCCGCGCCCTTGATCGCCGGCTGGTCGGTCAGCTCGTAAACAAAGTAGCCGGAGATGGCCTCGGTCTTCTCGACAAAGTCGAAAACCCGCTCGAGATAGTCGGCGACGACTCGCTCGTTGCCGTCGGTCGTGCCGTCGCGCTTGGCGACCTCGGTCAGCCAAAGCTCCTTGTCGTACGATTTAAGCTTCTCGAGCAATTTGAACTCGCCGGCTTGATATCTGATCGTCTCGAGATTGTCGGCAACATCGGAATAAAGATCCCAACCGATGCCGTGGTAATTATCGATGCCATCGTCTTTCAGCCGGTCAAAGAAGCCGAGATGGAGGAATTGGCCAACGATAAAGGCTTTAGCTTTAGGATCGCCGGCCTCGAGACCATCAAGCGTTCCTTTAAGCCAGAGCTTGATCTTTTGATATCTCTCTTCATCGTAATCGGATTTTTCAAGTCCCGGCAGAAAGGGCGATTTCAAGACCAGTCCGCCCGGCTCGGACGAGATCTGATAATAACGAACTTTGTCGAGGTAGCGACCAGCGATTTTTTTGGCAATCTCAAAGGCCCGACTCTCGATGTCAGCTTCCTTAAATGGCTCGATGTCCTCAAGCTGCCAATCAATGACCAAGACCAAATTAAGGCCGGCCTCCTTTGCCGCCTTAACGATTTGATCGTTGTAGCTCGAACCTAGAAAGGTCTCGCCGGTCCTGGTGATGTGGTCGGTTTTGACAAAGGTCGCGCCCAGTTCCTTGATCGCCTTCATCTGGGCCTCAATCACCTTTTCAACCGGCAAAAGTTGAGCGTTCGGATGAAGGATGACGCCATAAGCGACCTTGCTTGGTTTTAAGTCAAGCTCGGCCGGTTTGAGAGCGACTCGCCTAAGCCCGAAAATCAGAGCGTTCAAGCCGACCAAGACGATGACAACGACAATCAAAAGTTGCTTCATCAATCCCAACTTACTCTTCCAAGAATTCTCGGGCAAGGCTTTCAGGCGGGGATTTCATCGAGCCGGCCCCTCGTTCGTGAGGATAAAGCCGCTAATTCCGGCCGTCAGTCCCAAAAGAATCCAAACCGGCAGGATATAGATTGTCGAGAAGGTTAACCATTGAAAGAGGGTCCCGATCAAGGCGCCTAGAAAACCGAGCGCCGTTGCCTTGAGAAAGGGATCTTTGGCTAGCAAGAAAGCTCGAAACGAACGCCAAAGAACGGTCAAAAGAACCAGGCTAAAGGCCAAGAAGCCAAATAGGCCGGTCTCAGCCAGCATCTCGAGGTATTGATTATTGACAACCGGCCAACCGCCCTCTCTCGGCTCGGAAAGGGAGTTGGTCGCCGCTTGACCAAAGTTTCCCGGCCCGACGCCAAAAAGCGGTTTTGACAGAAAGATATTATAGGCCAGTTCGGCGTTGTCCAGTCTTTGGAACAGGGATTGGCCGCCAGCGACGATTTCGTTGATTCTTGAATGATTGATGAACCGTTCTTTGGCATCCGGATCGACCTCATCAAGAATCGCCGAGACCGCGGCGCCAACCAAAAAAATGACCGTCAGGCCGGAAAGAATCACCCGCGGCCGAAAAACCTGCTTGGCAAAGAGCAGGAGATAGACGAGAAACATGGCTAACAAACCGATATAGCCGCCGCGAGAGAGGGTCATCAAAAAAACGAAAGTCAAGGGCAGGAGAAGGCCGGTCGCCCGAAAAGAATCGATGAAGGGCTGTTTGAGAATCAGATAGGCCGAGAGCAGACCGATTGGCAAAAGAAGATAGTTGGCCAAAAAGAGCGGTTCGAGAGCGACCGATTGAATTCTGGTAAAGCCAAGAACGGCCTTGTGATAGCCGAATTTTATGCCGGTCAGCTCGGACGGCAGGCCGGCCATATCGCCGACGAATTGATAAATGCCAAAGAGAGCGATCGCCGAACTGGCGATCAGAACGACCCGGACGATGGCTTCGATATCGGAGCCTTGCTTGACCAGATTGCTCAAAAGGAAAAAAGCCAGACCGACGAAAATCGTGAAAGCCAGATAGAGCCAGGCTCGATCGGAAAGGAGAGCCTCTTGGCTTGAAATCGTCATAAAAAGAATCATCAGACCAAAAAAGAGATAGCTCGGATCCTTTCGAATGATCAATTTCTTGCCGGCCAGCGAGGAGAGCAGCCAGGCAAAGGCCAGAATCGGAACGAGGAGGTGGTTGATCCGAAGACTGACACCGAAAAGTTCGAGACTCGGAATCCTTTCAAACGGGGCGAAAAAGACGACCGATAAAAGGCCGAGCTTTAAATTGGCCAGAAAAAGAATCAGGATCAAAAGCCCGCCCAGAAAACTCGCAACCGCTCCCAAACCCAATATCTCGAAAGAAACGATCAAGAAAGCCGAGACTATAACTATCATTAGACCGGCCGGCCATAAATTAAGGTTTTCTTTCTTGGCAAAAAGCTTTTCTGAAAGGTCTTTCACGCCCCATCATTTTATCACAGCCAGTCTTTAACGATCTCGCTGCCTTTATTCAGACGCAGCGTGGAGACTCCATCCTCAAAATGGCGGGAGGGAAAGTCGCTTTAAAAAAGGAGTCTCGCGTGAAAGGATCAATCGACATATCAGCCCGACTGATCACTCTCTTGCCTCATCGGCAAAAACTGGCTGAAATCGTCAGACTTTCCTCAATTGAGTTCCTGCTCCTATCTGGCCGGTTTTTTTCATTCGGGTTGGCCAAAACGGCCAAGGATGGCGTCTGCCGTTCCGTTCAAGGTCGCCCGAAAAGCCTCGAGGTTTTCTCGATTGAACTTGAGGAGGGCCAAGAGACGGAAGGCCAGCGGTTTAACGAAAAAAAAGTAAAGAAGGAAGGCTGGCCAACGGCCGGGACTGGCGTGCTTTTTCATCAACAACCATTTGTTTCTCGTGTTGAGATACCAAAAGGTTGGCGATTTCTTTCCGGTCGAGGCCGCCTCCTTATGCCAATAGATCAACCTCGGAAGATAGTATATACTAACTCCCTTTTTCCTCGCCCGGAGACAAAAATCGGCATCCTCGTTGTAAGCGAAGAAGGCCTCGTCGAAAAGGCCGACCGATCGGAAAATCTTTCGATGAACAATCAGGCAGGCGCCGGTTAAGAAATCCACCTCGATCCTGCCTTGCCGGTTTTTGACCTTCAGTTCGATTTTATGGCGGCCGGTCCCCCGAAGCCAATCAATTTCCCCGCCCTCAAAGAGAGGTCTTTCCGTCTTGCTCAAGATCCGATTCGCGATTTCCGATCCAAGATAATAGCCCTTGCCGCCGTAGAGAGCCGGCTCTGAAAGTTCCTCGTCAAGAACCTGAAAGAAATTTTTGGCGACTATAGTGTCGTTGTTCAAAAGAATCAGCCAGCTCCCGCCTCGCCTCAAGGCCCACTTGATCGCCAAGTTATTACCGCCGGCGAAACCGAGATTGGTCTTGCTTCTAAGGAGATCGATCGAGGGCGACTCTCTCTTGAGGGCCCCGGCCTGATCGTCGGTCGAACCGTTGTCAAGAACCAAAAGCCCGACATCGCCTCGACCCGAAGCGGCGGCTTTGATTGATTCGAGACAGCGGCCGGTGTCCTCAAATCCGTTCCAATTGATAACGATCAACCGATATTTGAGACCGACTTTCGCGCTCATTTCGAGATGGCTTTTAAAAAACGGTCGGTGAACTTTGGCCAGGTGTGGGCCTCGACTCTCCGTCTCGCCGCCCGACCAAGTCTAAGCCTAAGCTCTCGGTCTTCAATCAAACGTGAAAGGGCCGCTTTCATGCCGCCGATATCACCGGGTCGCACGAAAAGAACGGTCTTTCCCTCAAGACCGATTTCCGGCATCGCTCCGCTCTTAGTTGTGACAACCGCCAAGCCGGCCGCCATCGCCTCAAAAGGCGGCAGTCCAAAGCCCTCATTGTCCGCCGGCCAAAGAAAGATATCGGCGAAATAGTATATACTAGCCAGCTGACTCGGTCTGGGACGAAGGATATATCTGTCTAGAACATTCGTTAATTCTTTTTCAAAATAGTATATACTATTTTCTTGCCGGCTAGAGCGGCGATCAAGCGGAGACTTTTTTTTCAGAGCCCTCATCGAGCTTTTATCGAGATAGTATATACTATTTTTTCCGTCCGGTTTGAAGCCGAGTCCAGATTTTTTCATACCTTCGTTCGGCTCTTTCTCGGAATAGTATATACTACCATACATCCACAACTCGATCTCGGGATGGTCTTTTTTAACCTCTCTGACAGCTGAAATTCCCGCCGATAGCCCCTTGTTGGCCGACTGATGGTAGAGCATCAGAATCCTGATTTTTTTGTCCGGTCTTCGCTTCACCCCCAAAAGCGAGCGATCAAGGCCAAGCGGTCCGATCATTTCCGTTCGCCTTTCTTGACCGAGTTTTTTGGCTATTTGATAGAGGTAATTCGAGACAACCAGCTTGTCAATTGGCAACCGCCAACTTTTTTTAACCTCTCTTTCCGGTCGAAACCAGGTTTCATAACCTTGAATGAGATGAAATTTCCGACCTTTTCGATTATCGCAATCGAGCAGCCAGCCAGCCGCCCAGTCGCCGGTCGCGACTAAAATGTCGGCCTCTGGAAGGTATTGATTCTCGAAAGTCGGCCGCCGAATAATCTTAAACCGCGAGTAATTTTCGAACCACTTGGCTTCGTGAAGCCGGAGAAGATCAACGAAAAGCCGATATTTCCAAAATCGCAAAACCTTCTCAAGCCAGCCCATCTTCGAAAAGTTCTCGCTCTCGAGCCGGCCGGGATAGACGACGGTAACATTGTGGCCGCGCGCCGAGAGATCGGCGGCCAGTTCAAAAACAACCCTAATCCCGCCCGAGAGATGGACAAAGGGCGCTAAAAAAGTGATTCTCATCAACCCGACGCTTTGAAAACTTCGTCCAAGCCGCTTAAGACCTGACTCGCCGTTTTTTGCCAACTGAACGAACTCGCCCTTTCGCGACCGATCAAAATTCGCTTTTTCGTAAGGGCCGGATTTTTCAGGACCATCTCGACGGCCTTGGCGATGGTTCTCGGATTTTCGGTTTCGACATAAAAGCCGGCTCCGCCGACTACCTCGGGCAAGGAACCGGCTCGACTGACAAGAACCGGCAGACCGGAAGCCATCGCCTCAAGCGGCGGCAGACCAAAACCCTCGTAGTAAGCCGGGAAGACCAGGGCTCGAGCGGCTTGATAGAGAGCCGGAAGATCGCCGTCCTCGATATAATCGAGAAAGACTACCCGATCGGTCAACTCAAGTTCTTCGACGGCCCGAAAAATCGGCCGATATTTCCAACCCTTCCGACCGGCGATAACTAGTATATACTGCCTTTTTAGTTTGCCAGAAAGCAAAAAAAAGCCTTCGATCAAACGCTCAAGATTTTTCCTCGGTTCAAGAGTCCCGAGAAAGAGCAAAAAATTTTTTGGTAGCCGGTAGCGATTGAGAATCTCTTTTATTTTTAATTCGGTTACCTTTTCGAAATAGATTTTGTTGACTCCAAGATAAGAAACTCTGACCCGATCCGGGGGAACGGCAATCAGGTTCAAAAGATCTTTTTTTGTTGATTTTGAAGAAACAAAGATCATCTTCGCCCGCCTCGCCGCGACCGGCAGAAAAAACCGCTCGACGAGTCGGGTTTTCGGAGTCGAAAATTTGGGAAAAAGAAAGCTCGCCAGGTCGTGAACAACGAGAACGGTTCTGACTTGAGTCAAGCTGGCGGCGACATAGGAAAGGGCGGAAAAAAAGAGATCGGTCTCCAATTTCAGAATTTTGGCCAACCGCCACTGCCAGATAAGGCCCCGACCGGGCAGAATTCGAAGTTTCAAGTCTCCCGCCAAACCCAGTCTTTTAAGTGAAAAACGGCGGTCGGTATAGAGAATCAACTGATGATTAGAAATCCGACTGAAAGCCTTCAAAAGCTCAAGGAGATAGACGGCTTTGCCGGCCTTCGGCTTCGCCAGCTCTCTGACATCAAGACCGATCTTCACCCCGTTATGCTATCAGAACAGACCAGAGGCCACGACGAAAAGTGGGTTTTGGGGAATGAATTGTCACGAGCTCAAGGGCCCTTTTTCGAGAAATAAGAACGGGTTGGCCGTTTGGAAAAAGACCCGATCGGATGGACGGCTCGGCTTCTAGACAGGCTTCCGCGCAACAGCCGAATAGACATCGACCGTTTTTTCGGCCGTTTTTTGCCATGAGAACCTGGCCGCTTGCTTAAGACCGGCCTCGGTCATTTTTGCTCGCAGCGAGCGATTTAAAAGCAGACCTTCGACCGCCTTCTGCCAAACAGTTCGGTTGTTGGTCTCGACCAAAAGACCGGCCCGACCGACGACCTCCGGCAGAGAAGAGTTGTTTGAAACTAAGACCGGCGTGCCAGAAGCCATCGCTTCGAGCGGCGGCAAACCAAAACCTTCATAAAGCGAGGGAAAAACAAAGAGCTCGGCCGCCGAGTAGAGAGTCGGCAGATCCAATTCTCGAACATAACCGGTAAATCGGACCCGATCACTAAGACCAAGCCTTTCGGTCAACTCAAAAAGATTCTCGAAATACCAGCCGGCCTTTCCGGCAATAACGAGATTGTGCGCCAAAGTCGGCCGATTCCGAACGCAGTCAGCAAAAACCCTAACCAGAAACTCAAGATTTTTTCGGGGCTCCAAGGTTCCGACGTGAAGAATGAATTGATCGCCGGTTTGGTAGCGATGGCGAATTCGAGCCAGTAAGGTCTTGTCCCTAATCGGCCGGAAAGTCTCGCTGGCCGCCAACGGTATGACATTGATCTTTTCCGGCGCGAACTTCAGAAGCTCGACAATATCTTTCTTCGCGTGATTCGAATCAGCGATAATGGCATCGGCAAAACGATAAGAAAATGTCATCCAGCGAGAAAAGTAGAGTCTTGAACCGAGCGGTATATTCTTCGGAAAATGAAAAACGATGAGATCGTGAATCGTCACCACTTTTTTGCCTGGAAAAAGAATCGGAACCGAAAAAGCCGGCTGGTGAACGATCTCGGCCCGAGCTTCTAGGCTTCTCAAGGGAAATCGAGCTTGATCCCAAAAAAATCGCCGAAGAGAGTTGAGATCGGAGGCCGAAGTCGGAGAGATAAGTCGGTATTCGTTCTTAAGATCAATCTTTTTGAGCCATCTGACAAGATTGGAGACATAACTGCCCATGCCAACCTTCTGACCAACGGTCGTCTGGACGTCAATGGCAACCTTCATCTCACCGCCCATTAAGAGATTGCCATATCGAACGAGGGCCGGATATCACGATGGCCGCTTCCATTCCGCCGACAAGAGATCGAGACATCAAAAGCAAAGCCGGCGCGGCCTCTTTTTTTGTCGGAATAAGGAATCACTCGGTCAACTTTAAGAACGAGCCTGACTCTCCCGATAGACTCGCTGGTAAGCCAAAAGAGTCTTCTCGGCCGTTTTTCGCCAGCTGAACCGTTTAGCCCGAGCTCTGGCCATCAACCCAAGCCGGCTCCGAAGTTTCTCGTTTTCGAGCAGCTCTTTAAGCTTGCTGGCGATCTCTTGATGATCTTTCGGGTCGGCAAAAAGACCGGCCCGACCGACGACCTCGGGCAGTGAAGATCGGTTGCTGGTCAAGACCGGCCGGCCGCAACTCATCGCCTCGAGCGGTGGCAAACCAAAACCCTCAAGCAATGGCAGGTAAGCGAAAACCGTTGAAAGGCTGTAAAGGCCGGGTAGATCGTCGTCTTCAACGAAAGAGAGAAATCTTATCAGGCCCGAGGCAACAAACTCTTTCGCCTCCCGCCAAATATCGCTATTATTCCAGCCCCGACCACCGGCGATCACCAAGGGATAGCTCTTTCGAAGTCCGGTCGGCAACTCGGAAAAGGCCCTGATGAGCGAAACTAGGTTTTTCCGCGGTTCAAGGCTGCCGACGAACAATATAAACTCTTTTGGCAACTTAAGCTTCCGTCGGATTTTTGCCCGATCGACTGGTCGGCGAAGGGGCCGAAATTTTTCGCTCGCGCCGAGCAAAATTGTCTCGGTTTTGTTTCGGCTGATCTTAATTTCCCGATGAAGATCCCGCTCGGTCGCCCTTGAATCGCAGATAATCAGATCGGCAATCTCCGCCGCCGCCCGAGTTTGAATCTCAAACCGGCGACTGATCTTTCGACCAAGATGATCGGGGAAGTGAATATAGGAGAGATCGTGAACCGTTAAGACCTTTAGGCCGGTCCCGTCTTTTGCCGCCGGCGCTTTGGCGCTCTTTAGAAGCGGAAAGGCCTGAATTGTGTGGGCGTGATAGAGATCGAGTGAGTTTCGGAAGAAAAGGGGCAAAGGATCGAAGATTCTTTGACTAAAGAAGAGCTCTTTTAGCCGGCCGGGGACAAGGATCTCAGTCACCCGATCCCTTTCCCGGCCAATCAAACTCTTGAGTCTTTCCCGTTTCTCCTTCCTCTGGCTCAAAAATGAGGCGAAAAACTCGAACTCCGGCCGAGACCGAATTTTTAGCTGATGAGCGACCAGCTCGTAAGAGTATCGGCCAACGCCGGCCCGCTCGTTGATCGCCCAAGAGATATCAACGCCCACTCTCATCGGTTAAATCCGGTCCTTTCGATCACAATTTCCCCCGCTAAAAAGCTGTTACTCTCAATCCGAGAATCGCCGATTCAATTCTAAACTAAAAGCCCGAGTCGAAAAAAAAGTTTTTAAACTCCGCCCTAATTCTCGATCGCTCATTTTCGATCTTGCCCTATCGGCGACCGAGCGCGCCCCGGAGAACATTGGCGTCAAAGCCGCCCAAACCGAGGCCAACAACAAGATAGACCAACAAACCAAGGACAAGAGCGACCAGCCAAGGCAGATTGGCCGACATGACCAGAAAGCCAAGAACGCCGGCCAGCAGATTGACGACCAAACGATTCGATCTTGGCAGAAAGGCCAGCCGGCGGCTAACGACATAAACAGTGGCGACAAAGGCGACAATCTCGGTCAGAACGGTTACTAGAGCGGCGGCGAGATAAGAGTAGCTGGGGATAAGGAGATAATTCAAGCCAACATTGACCAAGACGGCGCCGAGATTGATAAAAAGTAGAATTTTTTGATCCCGCATAGCAACGACAATCGTCCCAAAAAGATGGGAGATATAAGAGACGAAGCCAGCGAAGCTCAATATCTGAAGAACAACGGCTGAAGTTACCAGCTGGCCAAAAAGACTGACCGAGCCTCGGGAGACAAACTCGTCGCCAGCGATCGCTAAAACCAGCTCCCGACTTCGGGCAAGAACGATGATGAAAAAGAGAACGGCTAAGAAAGAGAGGGCGTCGAAGGCGTGTTGAATTATCGTCCTGGTTCTTGAATGACTCTCTTTAAGACTTCGGGTCAGGGGCGGTAAAACAACGCCCAGAAAAAGAGCCGGCACGGCCAGAGCGACCTCAAAGAGCTTATAGCCGGCGCCATAAATCCCGAGGTCAAAACTTGGCTTCATGACCGAGAGCATGATCAGATCAATCTTGAAATAGACAAGACCCAAAATTACCACCAAACCCATGACCGCGGTCTCTCGAAAAAGCCCCTTGAGAAGTTGAAAATCGGGCTTGAGATTAACTTTTACGCCTTTGCTGATCAGAAAAATATTGAGGGCGAGGTTGACCGCGATCGCTAAGATCGAGGCAAAAACCAGAGCTAAAAGACCGAGATTGAAGGCCGAGACGTAAATTACCCCCAAAAGAGCCAGGATTCGGCCAATAAGCTCGGTTGAAACCGGAATGTGCATCCTCAATTCAGCTTGGAAGACCGAGACGAAGGCGCCGTTTATTAGACCAAAAAAGGCGCTAAGCATGGCAAGGATAACCCCTTGCCAGACGATCCTTTCGTAGTGAAAGAGGGGGAGGATCAGAAGGCCGGCCAAAAGAACAGTCAAGGCGCTTAACAACCTAAACCAGATATAAGATGAGAGCAGCCGGCCCCGATCTTGATGTCTGGCCAAAGAGAGCTCCCGAACGAAGATCCAAGACATGCCGAAATCGGCAATTGTCCCGAAAAAGGCGGCGTAGGCAAAGATTGCCGCGTACTGGCCGTAGCCCGAGACGCCGAGATAGCGAGTAATAAAGCCGACCGAGACGATCGAGACCAAAAGACCAAGACCGCGGCCGATAAATTGAGCGGCGGCGTTGAAGGCGATTTTTTGAGGCAGATTGACTTTTAAAGCCGGTTCCTTCTCTAACACTCCTCAAGTCTAGCAAAAAGCTGGAGTCGGGAGTAAAAGGCCTCTGAAGCCCTTTCTTCGACCCTCCTCTCAAGCCTCACCGGCTCGGGCCGACAGAATCCGCCGACCCCAAACTGAAAGAGCGATCAAAAAATACGACTATAATGAGGACTGGATGGAGTCAATCAAAATTTTTCCCAACCAGCCAGATCGAAAACCCCTTCAACCGGACGAGGCGGGCCAAGAGTGAAACGGAATAAGTTTTTTCTGACCTACCCAGTCTTGATAATCTTGATCGTCGGGATTTCGGTTTCAACCGGCCTCTTTTTCCTTAAAAGGTCTTCGGGCCGAAACCAACCGAGAAACGATAACTGGCAGATCAAAGAGGTCGAGAACTCAAGCTTTATGAGAGGAGCCCACATGGGTGTCTTAGGCGACTTCAACCAGCGCCTAGTTTCGTCACTCGATCAAGAATATTTTGAGTATCTCCGCGATCTGGGCGTTAACTGGGTCGGCATTTCGGTTGCCCTTTATGTAGATGACAGTCTCGACTCAACGGTTGAGAGAAAGTATCAGGCAATCGATATCCCAACCTACCGAGACGACGAGTTAAGGAGATTGATCAAAGAGCTTCGACATCATAACTTTCAGGTCTATCTGACCTTGGCTTTTGAAGACGCCAAAAAAGCCAAAGATCACCCCTACCATCGCTCCCAGCTCGGCGCGCTTCAAGATCGAAACGACTGGCCTTGGAATCCTGACCACCCGGATCACAAACGGTTCGTTCAAGAGTTTTGGCAGAGCTACGCTGATCAGGCGGTTCATTTTGCGCAAATTGCCAGCGACGAGGGAGTTTCACTCTTTTCCTTGGGGACGGAGACCGAGGGCCTTTTCCGAACCCGAGAGTTGGGCGGCCAACCGGGCGGTTACAAAAGAGAGCTGGCCGAGATGATAAAACGAGTCAGACAGGTCTTTAATGGCAAAGTCAGCTACGATTCCCACTCGTTCGCCTACACACCAAAACATCCCGATCCGGAGGCGATCAGATCGCTCTGGCGGGACCTTGATTTTGACTTAATTGGTATAAGCGCCTATTTCAGTCCCTTGACCGATCCGCCCGAGACCGTTACCTCTTTGACCAAGCTTGAGGCCGGCTGGAAAAAGATTCTAACCGAGTATCTTTTACCCCTGAAAAAGGAGTTTCCGGACAAGCCGATCGTTTTTCTCGAGTACTTAAACAAAACCAGTTTATACGCCGGTTATGACGGTCCGCTAACCGACGACCGACCCGAGCCGAACAATCTCTTGGAAAGAAAGCTGACCGATCGAAATTCAAATCAAATTGACGACGCGATGGAGCAACAGGCCAATGTTCATCAGGCGCTCTTTAATGTTATTGACCAAGAGCCGGGTCTAATTGACGGCATCTTCTTTTGGGGTGAGGATTACTGGGATAAATCGAGTCGGTACTCGGACGAGGAGGGGGTTCGGGGCAAACCGGCTCAAAAGGTGATCGCCGACTGGTATTCAAGAAAGGCGACCAACGAGTGATAGCCACCTTGTCCATCCCTTCGAAGCCACTAGGGAGAAGTTGAACGAGCCCGATCGGCCTCCATGGTTTTCTCAAACCAGTCATTTTGATCGAAAGAGCCGGTCTTTCTTTCGCCGTCAGTCAAAGAACTAAAAATCCGATAAACTGAATTGTATCAGGATGAAAAAGCGCCTTTATTTTTCGATTCCGATCCTGGCCGGATTGATTCTGGCTGGCCTTTTTTCGTCAACCGTCAAATTGGCCCGAGCCTCAAGCTTTGACCCAAACCGAATCATTGACGACAACCTCTTTATCGCCTTGACGACGATGCACGAGGCCGACATCGCCAAGTTCTTAAACGATCGCGGCGGTCTTCAAAAGACCGAGCCGAGCCGTTTGAAATCGGCCGGCCGGAAAGCCTCCGAGGTCATTCACGCCGCCGGCTTGAAATATGGCCTAAACCCCCAGGTTATTCTTGCCACCCTTCAGAAGGAACAGAGTTTGGTCGCCAGCTCTTCGCCTTCCGACTATCAACTCGACTTCGCTATGGGCTTCGGCGTCTATGCCGGCAGTCCCTATATTGATCCGAGCAACTCTCTTTACGCCGGCGGATTCGCCACTCAAGTCGAGAAGGGAGCCGAGATTCTTAAAGCTCGATATGATTCCAGCCTCTCGACCAACGGCTGCAGGGTCGGCGATCAGTGCCCGATTCAAAATTCGAGTTCCGATTCCAAAACAACAACCATCACCATCAGCAACCGAGCGACCGCCAGCCTCTATTCTTACACCCCCTACCTAAGCGGCAACCGAAGCTTTTACAATCTTTTCACCGGCTGGTTCGAGATCTACAGCGCCGAACTCGTCTCGCAAGAACCATATCAAGGCTTCGGCGCTTTTGATGTTACTGTCCCGCCGGGCGAACAGTTTGAGCTGAAAATCAGGCTTAGAAACACCGGCGGCAAGACCTGGCAGAGAGAGGGACAAAACCCGGTCCGGTTGGGAGTCTCTAAGCCAAGAGACGGCCAAAGCCTCTTTGGCAATCGGGCGACTCGAGTCGCCTATCTCAACCAGGATCAGGTCGGACCGGGTGAAATTGGCTCATTTAGCTTTTTCGCCACCGCTCCGGAAAAACCGGGTCTCTACACCGAATTTTATGGCCTTCTGGCCGAGGGCCTGTATTGGTTCGGTCCGGAAGCGATCGGTTACACTATTCCGGTCGGCGGATTCAACGCTCTGCCCTATGCCAAAGGCCCGCTTTCGGCCGACGGCAAAATTCATCTCCAACCCGGTCAAACAACCAACATCTGGCTTCAGTTTTATAACACCGGCTCGGCTCCTTGGATCAAAGAAGGGCGATTTCCGGTCAAACTCGGAACCGATATCCCAAGGGATCGAAGAAGCGTTTTCTTGAACGGCTCAAACCGGGCCGGTTCGCTCAATGAATCGGTTGTCAATCAAAATCAGGTCGGCGCCTTCGAATTCCCGATCACCGCTCCTCTCGCCCCCGGCTCCTACCAGGAAATCTTGAGACCGTTGGCCGAGGGCTACTCTTGGTTTGGAACGGCCGAGACGGTCTCGATCGTCGTCGAGCCTTTCCAAGCCGCCTTTCACGCCCAGAGCGGCGGCGGATGGGCCGATCCGATCCGACTCAAGCCGGGTGAACAGAAAACCGTCTGGGTTCAGTATCGAAACACTGGTATCCCGACCTGGCGCAAGGTGGGTCCGACCCCAACCAAACTCGGCAGCCAGGCCCCTCAAGATCGGTTAAGTTTCTTCATCGGAACGAGCAATCGGACGGACACGATCAACGAGCCGATTGTCCGGCCGGGAGAGGTTGGCTCTTTCGAGTTTCTGATCACCGCGCCGGAAAAACCAGGCCGCTACCGCGAAACTTTCCAGCCAGTGGCCGAAGGCTCGATGTGGTTCGGCCCATTAGTCAGCTTCGAAATAATCGTCGAGCAATGACGGATCGGGCGGAATCGAAACTTAAATTACTAGCCGGCCTGTCGGTCGCTTTCAGTCTCATAATCTTCGGCTGGCCGGCCATGGTCTCGGCTCAAGTCGACTCGGCCGGCGGTTATATCGTCAAGCTCGACGGCAAAGCGGACGCGCCGCGAAAACTCAAGAAAATCGGGGCGGCCAAAGACTCGATCGAAAAAATTGGCGAGCATGTCTATTCGATCAAGATCCCGGCCAGAGGGCGCTGGCGAAAGATTTTCATCCCTTTTGACAGCGAAATCGAGGACTTTAGTCCCGACCATCGCTTTCAGGCTTTTTTGACGCCCGATGATTCGCAGATCGGCGATCAGTGGTACTTGGAGAAAATTCGGGCCAAGGAGGCTTGGGATCAAAAAACCGGCCGAGGCGACATCGTCGCCGTCATTGACACCGGGGTCAGATTGAGCCACGAGGACCTCAAGGCGAAGATCTGGACGAATGAAAAAGAGATAGCCGGCAACGGGATTGATGACGACGGCAACGGTTATGTTGACGACCGTCAGGGTTATGATTTTGTCAATGGGGACGGCGATCCCTCGGACGACAACGGCCACGGGACAAGGGTTGGCGGCGTGGCCGCCGCATCAACCGGAAACTCCAAGGGAATCGCCGCCGTCTCCCATGGCGCCAAAGTCATGCCGATCAAGGTTCTTAACGACAAGGGTGAAGGAGTCGAGAGCGACCTGATCGCCGGCATCAGCTACGCCAGAAAGAACGGGGCGAAAATCATCAATCTCTCGCTCGGCGGCGCCAGCGCCTCGGGCTCTCTTCTCGACACGATCAAAGACGCAATTCGAGACGGCATCGTTGTGGTTGCCGCTGCCGGCAATTCGGGCGGCGAGCTGGCCTTCCCGGCCCGATATGATGAAGTGATCAGCGTCGGAGCTTCCAATCGCTCCGACGAAAGACTCCATTTCTCAAACAAAGGCGAAAAGCTCGACCTGATCGCCCCCGGTCTCGAGATAATGACGACTTCGAATTCCAGCGACACCGCCTATGGGTCGTCATCCGGAACGTCGCTCTCGGCCTCAATCGTCGCCGGCGCCGTCAGCCTGATCCTTGACCACAAACCCTCGCTCTCGGTCTCTCAAATCGAACAACGACTGAAAGACAACGCCGAACGAGTTTCCGGCATGGGCGAGAGTTCTAGAACCGATGAATATGGCTCCGGCCGGATCGACCTGCTCTCCTTGGTTGACGACCGACCAAGACTCGACGCCAAGCTTCTTGAAATCGTCGGACTTTCCGACGACGGCCGACTTTATCTATCGCCCGACACCGAGACCAAGCTGACAGTCAGACTCAAAAATATTGGCTCTGGGGCTTGGTTGTCCGGCGGTTCGTCCCGAATTCTTATCGGCACGGCGGCGCCAAATGATCGAAAATCGGCCTTCACCAAGAATCTCACCCGACTGGCGGCAGTCAAAGAGCGAACTCAAAGCAACCAAACCGGCGAGTTTCCGATCACTCTCTCAACCGATCTTCAATCGGGCGAGGCTCTGGAAAAATTTCAGCTCGTTGAGGAAAACGGTGCCTATTTTGGAACGACGATCGAAATCCCGATCTCTATCGAAGGCTTGAAAGGTTCATTTATCGCTTCGAGTCTCGGTCAAAACAACCGAATCGAGCTCTCGCCCGGTCAGATCTTAAACGGTTGGGTGGCGATGAAGAACGATGGCGGAGCGTGGCAAAAATCTTCAGCCCCGGTCAGACTTGGCACCCAAGGTCCGACCGACCGGATCAGTTCGGTCTTTCAGAGCAACCGCCTCGCCACGGTCAACGAGGAGTTGGTCGGTCGCAACCAGACGGCCGGCTTTGAATTCTCTTTCGCCGCCCCACTCGCCCCCGGCCTCTACCGAGAACCGGTCCAGCTCTTAGCCGAAGGCAAAAGCTGGTTTGGTACGATTTTTGAACTTCATTTCAGTGTTCCGCCTCATGACAGTCGAGTCGTCAAGCAAAGCGGAGGAACGACAAGCGCCCCAATAAAAATCAGGCAGGGAGAGACTGTTTGGGTTTTTGTTCAATTTCAAAACACCGGCGGCGCGGCTTGGCAAAAGACCGGTTTAGCGCCGGTTCGACTCGGCACGGCCAGACCGAGAGACCGGTTGAGCTTTTTCATCGGGACAACCAATCGAGGGCCGGGCCTGAACGAAGCGGTTGTCGAACCCGGGCAAATCGGAGCTTTTGAGCTGCTCTTGACGGCCAGCGGGCCGGTCGGGCGGTATTCAGAATCGTTCCAACTGCTAACCGAGAACTCTCACTGGTTTGGCGAGACCGCGACTTTTGAGATCGAGATTTTGCCATGACCAAGCCCCGCCAAAAAGAGAGCTTTTGGCGGGGCTTAAAAAGGTGTCAACCCACGGGCGGGCGGGCGGGCTTAGCGGCTCGCGCCGTAAGTGATTTAAGAGTCAAAAGACAGGCGGTAAAGATCGGACCAAGAATCAGCTAATTTCGGTTTTCGATTTCTTCAAGCGGAATCTTGAACCGATCTGAAGACCGACCGTTACAGTCAGAGCCGCGAGCGCGATTAAGAGGCTGGTCCGGTAGGCCCTCTGGGGCAGAAACTCAAGCCGCCAGGTCTGCTCGGAAAGATCGGAGATCGGGTAGGCTTGGGCAAAGGAATCAACCATAATCGGCTTAAGCTCTTGGCCAGCCGAGCCGATAAGCCGCCAGCCCGGGTGGTAGGACTCGGAAAAAATCAGGTAGAAGGGTTTTACTGTTTTGGTCCTGATTGTGTATTTTGTCAAACTTGACCGAAGAACCTCAACTTCCGGCTCTTGCGACCGGTCGGCGAGCGTTCCCAATCCGGCCGGATCAAGATTCTTGGCCAGCGAGCCGGCTCCCGCCTCGCGGCCTTTCTCGATCTCCGCTTGGTCGACAAGAGCCAATCGGGCGATCGCGTTTTTCCCGCCCGAGACTGAAATTTCAGCCTTTAGCGATTGATCTTTCAAGCCCTCAACCGGTCCGAGATCGAGAACTCGCCAAGCTTTTTCTTGGGCTTTGGTCGAAAGAGTTTTCGTCTCTTGACCGATTTTGATCTTGATCTCGCCGCCTTCCGGCCAGGCCAGGTATTTAATTAAAAGATTCTCCGGCCCTTGGCCGGGAGAGAGATCGAAGCGAAGCGAGTCGTCTGAAAAACTGACGACGAACGGTTCAACAATTTCGCTGAAGGCCCGATCATACCACCAATAGTAATGACCCGGAATAAAGCCCTCGTCGGCCGAAACAGTCCTTTTGGCCAGCTCCGAAAGTTCAAACGCCCGGTCTTTCGGCGCTTGAGCCAGCGCCCAAGCCTCGGCCGTCGAGCTCTCGACTGTCGGCTTGATCGCTGAAAGCTCGGATCGATTAACCTGATAAGCAAAGAAAACCGCGTCATATTGTTTATCTCTCAAAATCTCTCGACCGCCGGTCGTAAAGACCGGTCGAGTGGCAAAACGAAATTTTTTCGAGCGATTGTCGATTTCGTAAACGAGAAGCGAGCCAAGTTGCCGTCTTTGACTTGGCTTAAAAAGTTCGTTAAGTCGCTCTAGGCGATAGGCCATGTCCCAGACTCTCGCCTTCTCGGGATGGTGTCGGAGAAAAGAATAGGCCGGAAAATCATCGGTCGCTCGAGTTTTCAAATTGACCGCCGAAATATCGGCCAAGGAAAGGAGCGGTTGAAAACTCTTTTTCGCCTCTTCAAGCGGCGCGAGCTGAAGCTCGTTTTGAAGAAAATTTCGAAAGGCCGTGCTCGGATCGGCGGTCGAGATAATATTGCCCTCCTCGGCCAAAGCCGGTTTTTTCGAACCGAGAATAAACGGATCGGCGCCAGCATGGGCCAAACCGGCAAAATGGGTCTTTTTGGAGCTCGGGAGATAAAAAACCCGGGTCCGATCCTCTCCCCTGACCTGTTCAAAGTAATAACGTTTGTATTCCGGCAGGGGATTGAAGACCTGGAGTTCTCGCGAGAGACCGCCTGAAAGATAGGGCCAGCTATACCAGAGAAGACCGAGAATAATCAAGCTTGAAGAGACGATCAGGCTCCGGTTTCGAGCTTCAATGATCCGCGAGACAAAGAAAGCGAAGAGGAGAACGGCGGCCAGGGTCGGCAGGAAGAGCCAGTGGCTCACCTCTCTAAAACTCGCGAGGTAAGGCAGAGTTTGAATCGCCCGAGAGTAGATTCCGCCAAGCGGCGGGTAGGTGCCTTTAGCCAAAAAGATGCCGATAAGAAGCAGTAAACCGATCGGCAGAACGCGCTTTTTCGGCCCTAAGACCAGTCCGAACAGGCTCCCGACCAGGAGAAAACTGGCCGGCCAGAGGAAATTGAACTCCGAGGCGACCTTAACAAAGTAGGGATTAGCCGTAGTCGTGAGCTGAAGACTGTCAAAGAGCGATGAGGAGAGACCGGCCAGCCAAGAAAGACTGGTCGCCCCACCGGCCAAATCGCTGACCGCCCCCCGGTTCAGGAAGAGCAACGTCAGCCAAGGGAGCATAAAAATCGCCGAGAGGCCGACAATCTTCAGATAGAGGCAAAGCCATCGTCGAAAACCGAATCGGGCCGAGACAAGATAGGAAGCGATTGAGGCCATCGCTAAAAATTGGAGCTGGCCGGCGATCAAAGCGAACAGGAACGCCGGCCAAAGCAGCTGGCTAAGTCTCGGTTTCCGACCGACCAAAAACCGATCAACCAGACCGAGAAAATAAGGGGCCAGAGCGTAGGCCAAGAAGTAGCCGTGCTGGCCGGCGGTCAACTTGTCAAAAAGAATCGGCGAGGCGAGATAGAGCCAACCGGAAATCGCGGCTGGCAGGAGCGAGAGACCGAGCTGACTGGCGAGATAAAAGCCGCCGAAACCGGCAACCGTCAGACTTGCGACAAGAAGAATTTTTGAGAGAAGGGCGCCGTTAATACCGATCAGGCCAAGCAAGCCAAAGGCCAAATCAAAGAGATAGATCGAACCAAAGATCCTTGAGTGGCCAAGGTTCTCCTTGGTCCAAGCCGAACCGCCAAGCGAGAGAAAGTAATCGAGATCAAAGACCGGAATTGACCAGTCGTGACGAAGGCCGATCAGGCCCGGCCGACCAAGGAGCGGCCAACTGAAAAGAATCGCCAAAAAGAGAAAGAAAAGGCCAATTTTTAACCGATCGCTCTTAAACCAACTTTTGAGCTTCGTTCTCAAAAGACCGGGCCAGCCACTATAATCAAGATTCTTCATCGCCATCCTTAAAGATTTTGATCAGAAGAGTTATCGCCGCGGCGGTCAGGCTCAAGGTCGCCATCAGAAAACTCTCTTTCGATTTTAAAAGGCTGCCTTCAAGCAGGACAAAGAGGCCGGCTAAAAAGGCAAAGACAACCGCCGGCCGATCATTGATCATCCGTCTCAACAATCCTGGCCAGTTGAAAAGCCTTTTCCTCTGTCGCTTCGTAACCGGGACGACAACTCGCCTGAACCAGCCCCGCCAGTCCGGCAAAAGGCCGAAGCCGAGAAAGGTCAAAATCGTGGCTAGATAACTCACGATTCGAAAGAGCGAGGCCGGACGATATTCAAGCTCAAACTCACCGGCCGAGGTGACCGGCCAAGCCTGGGCGAAACCGAAAACCCTAAACTGGTTTTCGGGATCAATCGGCCGACCGTTGATCTTTAACCGCCATCTTCGATCAAAGGCCTCGTTAAAGACCAAGAAACCCGGCTCGGCGATCTGCCCCCGATATTTGGTCGGCGAGTGGGTCTCGAATGTAAGATCGGTCGAGGCCGGGGGGTCTGAAAGCTGGCTGGTTCGGCGATGAAGCATCAGGCTCTCGGCTGAACGAAGTTTGATAACCGAAACCCGGTCATAGCGATTAATCGTCTGACCGCCAGATTCGGTCGGATGGGCAAAAAAGTGAAGGGTGCCACCGGTCGCGCCGGGCGAGGGTCGCCAGATAAATTCATAACGTTGCCAGCTGCTCGATTTTGGCAAAAAATCATAGGGTTTGATGAGCTCCGATCCCTCTTCTTTGAGGGCAAAGGCCGGCGGATTGCCGGCAACATTTTTGTAATCGAAGCTAATTCGATAGACCGCTTTCTCGTCAAAATCGGACAACGTCTGATGAATGTTGGCAATGTGCGATCGCGACTCGAGCTCGACCGAAAATTCGCCCTCCGTTCGGTCTGACGACCGATTGGCCGAGAAATCGGGCGGCGTCGGCAATCCGATGTTCGAATCCTTGGCCCCGCCCCAGAGACCGACCTCAAAAGACGGGTCGTCAAGGACCTCGACCTCGATCACTTCCGGCACAAGCTCAAGCTTATGACGACCGGCCGAGAGAAAAACCTTGCCGGCTGGATTTTGACCATCGGCTTTAAGCTGACCGCCAAAAACTGGCTGGCCGTCAATTAAAAGTTTATAACGGAAGCCCTTTCTGCCCATAATCTCGACCGCGTAATCGCCCGAGGCGGAAAGGCTGATCTGGCGAGTCGAGCCGGTTTCGGAAAAATTGTCAACCAGCAGAGTCAGATTTCGCTCATTCAACAGATCGGCCGCTCGCCGCCTGGCCACAAGAAGGTCGGTTTCAGAAACTACGATCACTCTCGCGATTGCGTTTAGGCCCAAGCCATCGCTTTCGAAAACCAAAGAATTTTGGCCGGCCAAGAGATCGAATTGGCCAAGATCGAAGTAGCGATAGTTGGTCTCGAACGCCGACCGGGTCGAGATCTCAACCGGCGAGTTGTCGGCCAGCGAGAACCGAAGTCTCGAGCCCCGTTCGCTCAAAAACGGCTTGACCAAAATATGATATTTCCCCGCCGTCTCAACCTCGATCGGGAGAGAAAAACGATCTTTGGCAAAGGTCAGAATGCTATTTTCCAGACCGGCTATCTTCGGTTCAAGCCACCACCACTCATTTCGATAAGTCGCTCGAAAGCCATTATGGGCGTCGGAGTCGTTTGACCCGACAAAGTTGGCTGGATCAATTTTCGTTCTCTTCGGCAAAAAGGCCTCAAAAAGGCTTTCGCTCTCATTTGAGTCAAGCCAGAGTTCGCCAATCGCCGAGAGAGCCGATTGATTTTCGTCCAAGCTGACTTGAGAGGCAAAGACTGGCGACCGACCCTTGGTCGAAACTCCCTCGATTTTGTGAGCTGTCAGGTAGTCGCCAACGACCAGAGGCATTGTTTTTTCAAGCTTGAGACGGCGAGATTCGAGAAAGCTCTGGTTGTCATAAATTGAGACCTGGCCCTTTTCTGAAGAGAGCTTCAAATCGGACTGTTTCCCCAAAAAATTCGAAACGAACCGATTGTTCATCGCGAAGCCAAGCCAAGGATGTTGTTCGGAAACGACAAAACCCGGATAGTTTGACTGAAAATGACGGTCAAAAAGGACCTTTTTGACATTGGCAAGCGAGAGGGCTCGGCCAAACTTGGACGTCAAGCCATGATTCATCAGATTCGAAATAAAGGCGTTGAAAGGCGGGAATCCGGCGCCGAAAACTCCCATCCAGAGGGCCGGTTTTGGCGAGAAGGCGACGAATGGGTTGTCGCCCGGAAAGCTCGTGTTGCCATTTTCATCAAAGTAGGTCATCGGCTGATGAAAAGGCAGCTCTAAAAGCCGCCAGTCTCCGGACTCGGAAAGGAGCTCTCTAAAGCTCGAGGTCGTGTCTTCCTCAACTCGATAGGCTCTAATCTGGCCGCCGAAATTGCCGGTCAGCATCGGCCACTCGGCAAGAATTATCGCCACCAGAGAGATGGCGGCAATCAAGTTCCGTCTTGCCGGCCAGCGAATCAAGGCGCCGTCAACGAATGAACTGATCAAAATAGCATAGGCCAAAGCGCCAATAAATGTGACGTAGAGAAGATTTCGAATCACGACCATGGCCGAGACCTGCTCGAAGAGCCAGCGGTTTAATCCGGCCAAGGGCGGATTCTCGCCCTTCAAAAGAAAGATCGAGCCAAGGCCGCAAAGCAGGGCGAAGAGATTGAGGCGATCTTTTGGTCGGAAGAGAAAACCAAGCGCGGCCAAGATCGGCAAAAAGAGACGAGCTACGTCCCAGAGGGGCAAAGCTCTGGCCGTTCGCTCGAAGTAGCTGTAGCCGCCGCCGAAAAGAGAGATGGCCTCGATCAAATTTGAGCCCTTAAGAGCCAACCAGGAGGAGTTAAACGTCTCCCTAAAATCGGCTGTCAATTGAGAGTTCGAGAAACCGAAGAGCGAGCCTAAAAGCTCAACCAAAAGATGGGATTGGAGAATCAGGCCGCCCGAGAGCGCGACCAAAAGAAGGAGGATGTGGCGAAGAAAAAGATTAACCGGGTTCTTTCTTGAGATTAGCCGAAGAATCAGCTCAAAGAGCCAATAGCCCGAGATCAGACCAAAACCGAGCACGAGAAAATTGAGTTGCGTCCCAACCAGACCCATCGCTAGACCGAGGAGCAAAAGACGACGAAGGGCGAGTTTTTTGGCCGAAACCAGCTCAAGGTAAAGCTCAAAAAGGAGCGGCAAAAAGGCGTAGGAGATCGAAAACTTGGCATAACCGGAGATCAAGGTGTTGAAGACGAAGGGGGTGAGCATATAGAAGCTGCCGCCGATCAGGCTGGCCGTTTCCGATCGTTTGATCGACCGCAAAAGCCGCCACATCAGATAGCCGGAGAGAAAAATGAAAATTATCGGAAAACGTGAATAGATTGCTCCGCCGAAATGAAAAAGTTGGGAGAACAGGCCGAGGATAATATCAACATAGTTGCCAACTTGACGAGGCTGGCTATAGCCGAGGTAGTTCGGCAACCAAGGTTGGAAGATATTTCGGACGACTTGGATGATATTTTGCTCGGGCAGAGGCGGTATCGCCCAGTCGTCACGAAGGCCCAAGGTTCCGCCGGAAAAAAGGAGTCGCCAGCTTGAAAGAAAGGTCAGGACAAGAAAGAGCCGAATCGCCCTGCCAGAACCTGAAAGCCGTTGCCACTCTCGAACTAAGAGCTGAAAAAACCCGCCCAAGCGAGCCAAGCTTTCGATCCTTCTTGCCCCCATTACCCACCCAGACTAACCCTTCGGGCTCTTAAGGTGAAGAGGGACCGAAGCCGGTTAAGAGTTTCGAAAAAAAAAGGCTCCTGACCCCTTTTTTGTCAGGAGGAAGAGGAGGCCGGCCAGAAGGAGAGCGAGATATTTGATCTGGCGGGTCAGATAATCGGCCAGCGGCTCGACCAAGATCAGCTCGGGATTATTGCCGTCAGCCGAAGCGCCAAAGACCAAACAGTTGCCGACCGAGAGATCGCGATGGTGGATCAGATCAAGATAGGCCTCGCAGGCTTGAGAATCGGGCCTATTCCGGATCAGTGAAACACCAAAAAGCAGGGCGTTCCGATCGGCCAGCCAAGCCCCCATCCGACCCGAGAATCGGGGCTTGTGAGCGAGCCAGCGATCAACTCGGTTGGAGTTGATGACGGCCGCCACTCGGCCGCTATTTTCCCGCCAATCGGGGGCAATCGACAACCGATGAAATGATTTTGAAGCCTTAACTATCCGACCGCCCTCGGCGTAAGCGATCGGCCGGAGTAACCGGCTCGGCGTCTCAAAAGCGATCAGATTGTCAGATTGAAAAAAGGGCTTGAAGCCAGCCGAGTCGAGAGTTAAAAGGCCGTCTCTCACCCGCTCGACCGACTGCCCGTTCTCAAGCTCTTTGGGCACGTCTTTCCGAAAAACCAGATAGCGATAGCTCAAATTGCCGAGCGCCCGCCAAAAGGTTAAGACCCGATCCTCCAAAAACTGATCGCCGAGCATATTAAAGATGTCAATCGAGGGCGGGTGCTGCTCAATCGGAATATCGAGATTATTCGGCCGGTCAAGGAGTGTCGCGAGAAAGGGCTTTTGGGTGCCGTAAGTCCTGTTCCAAGTATATTTTTCTGGCTCAACTGGATTTTTCAGCGGATAGAAGAAAATTCGAAAACCCCGGCCGAGAAAGAGCTCGTTCGGTCGCCAAATCTCGTCCTTGGCGATGAGTGAATTCAGCTGATGATAATCGGCCGGCAGCCGGGAGAACTTTAAGAGGCCGGCCATGTCCCTGAAGAGAAAACCGACTGAACCGATGACGAAAGGCGCGAAGAGGAGAGAGAGCACAAGGCCGCCGGCCAGTTTTGAAGATCGCTCTTTAGCCGTCGCGAATCGGTCGAGAAGCCGATCGAAAACAAAGGCTCCGACGATAAACAGGCCAAGCAGTTCAAGAAAGTTAAATTTGACCATATTTCGAACGATGTAGAGGCCGGGAATTTGATAAAGCTTTTGATAAAATTGCGGCCAGTTCGGGAGCCAACGACCGGCCGAAAGGAGGCCGCCTAAAAGGACCAAGAACATCGCGGCCCGGACAAGGGGCGATCGAGGACGAAAGAAGATGGCCAAAAGAAAGAGACCGAGCATCATCACGACGCTTGGCTCCTTGACGGCCAGATGCTCGTAAAAGCGAGTCGGTCTCGGATCAAGGTCGGCGAAGGGATATAGGGCGCCGCTCCCAAGCCGAATCGAGGAAAAGATGTCGGCTCGAGTGGCCGAAAACTCGACCGCTTCGGCCGAATAATCGGCGTTAATATAGCTTTTGCTGCCCGAAAAGATCAGGCCGGAGAGCAAGCCGGAAACGACAAGGAGGCCGAGACTCAAGGCAAAAAGGAGGGCGAGAAGCGAGGTCTTGAGACGAACTAAAATTTCGGCCCGGCCTCGAGCCAAGATCACAAAGGGAGCTAGAATAAAAAAACCCAAAAGGCCGACCAGGGCATACGAGATATCGGCTGAGAGAAGAAGGAGAAAACTTAAGCCAAAGATCAAAAAATGGCGAGTCGGAAAGCCGGCCTTCAAGCGGTCGTGAAACTCGAGAAAGCTGTAAAAAAGAAGCGGCAGAGCGGCATAAGCGAGCGCGATATTGGGCGAATAGAGAAGCCAGAAGAAGACTTGAGTCGAGAGTCCGTAAAAGACGGCTAAGGCGGCGGCCAGAACCGGCCGTCTTACCGCTCGCCGGAAAAGAAGAAAGCCGCTTGAGATCGCGCCAAAAATCAAGAGACTAAAAAAGAGTCTGATGGCCGTCTCATGATTCTTAAAAAGTCCGACGAGACCGAAAAGGGGCAAGCTTTTTGAGAAAACCTGCCAGTTGGTTCTTTCGAAGCCATAACCAAACCGACCGTCAATTGCCTGAAAAAGATCGCCCAGCTCCGATTTCGGATAATAGGGAATCCCGGCGTCAACGATCGAAAGAAAGCCCCGATCGAGTTTTGAAACATTGACAAAGGTCGGGATCAAAGAGACGAGAAAAAAAATCAGGACAAAGATCAACTCTCGGCCAGCCTTCGTCTTAAACCCTTTGAAGACCAGCGAAGGCCAGGGCCGATTGAGCCTCGGATTTGACCTTTGAGCCATCATCTCTCCTTAAAGCAAATCAGATCAGGTGGTTTGCCGGAGCTTTCGCTTTAAGATCGAAAGAATCTTTTTGCCGCTTTGGCCCCGACCAAAGGGATTTCGCCAAGTTCTTCGTCTCTTGATCATTATTCTTGCCGCCTTAATCGCTTTAGCTTGATCGGTCGCGACAATTTTGTTTGCCCCAACCGAAACCGTTTCCGGCCTCTCGGTCGAGATTCTCATCGTCAGACAGGGAACCTTTAAAATGCAGGCCTCTTCCTGAATCCCGCCCGAGTCGGTCAGAATCAGGCTCGCCGCCTGCTCGAGATAAAGAAATTCCAGAAAGCCAAGAGGCGGCAAGAGCTTGATCGAGCCCGGCAGTTTAAGCGAAAAGGTCTCGAGCTGTTTTTTTGACCGAGGATGGATCGGCCAATAAACCGGCAACTTGAGATCGTCGGCGACGCCAGCCAAAAGGCCGATCAACTCCCGAAGGGTCTTTTTCTGATCAACATTTTCCGGCCGATGGGCGGTGGCCAGCAAAAACGGTTTTTCGAGCGAATATCGCTTCAAAACCGAGGCCCTCTTTCGGGCAAGCTTTCGATGATCTAAAACGGCGTCAACGATCGTGTTGCCAACGATAAAAATCCGCTTCGAGGGCAAACCCTCGGACGCGAGCAAGGCGGCGGCCTCTCTGGTCGGGGCGAAGAGAAAATCGGCCAGATGATCGACGACGACGCGATTATGCTCTTCCGGCATCCTCCGGTCGTAAGATCGGAGACCGGCCTCGACATGGCCGGTTTTGATTCCAAGTTTTAGGGCGGCCAGAATCGAGGCCAAAACCGTGTTTGTGTCGCCTTGAGCGATAAGCAGATCCGGTCTCTCTTTAATCAAGACCGGCTCGATCCGCTCCAAAATCCGGGCTGTCATCAGATTATGACTCAACGAACCGACTCCCAGATTGTAGAGCGGCGGTTTAAGCTCGAGTTCTTGAAAAAAAAGCCGATCGAGTTCATAAGAATAGTGTTGGCCGGAGTGGATCAGGACCAGATCGATCGAGCGATCGGACTCGGCTTCTCTGATGATTGACGAGAGCTTGACGATTTCCGGCCGGGTGCCGAGAGCGACGGCAATCTTCACGAACCGACTTCGGCCGGAACGACCGCCTCTCGCCTCCGACCGTTTTTCAAAATCGTTTCAAGCTCCTTTTCGGCAATCTTTCGCCAATCGTAGCGGCTGACATAATCGAGTCCCTTTACCCGCCAAGCCCTCTGGGCTTCAGGATTGTCAAGAAGCTCAACGATCTTCTTGGCAAAGGCTTCGAGATCATGCTTTTTGATGAAGATCGCCGCCGCCCGCCAGACCGACCGAAGCTCGGGCAGGTCGTAGGACAAAACCGGCGTTCCGGCCGCCATCGCCTCGCCGACAACGATCGCCCAGTTCTCCTCGTGGGTCGGCAGTAAAAAGAGTCTGGCTTCAGCGATCCGCCGAAACTTCTCTTCAAAATCATAGATCGCGCCTAAAAACTCAATATTTTTCGAAAGGCCAAGCTTCTGGCTTCGTCTTTCAGCCTCTTTGCCATCAATCCCCTCGCCGATCACAACCAGTTTGGCATTGGGTTTTTTGGCCACGACTTTAGCCCAGATATCAATCAGGTCGAAAACGCCTTTCACCCTCTGAAGTCGCTTCATAAAAACAGCCTCCCGAGTTTTCATCTTAACTGAACTCGCGACCCGGCTTATCCTTGGGAAGTCAACGCCGCACTCGACAGCCTGGTAGCGGAAGGACGGAATTTTAATGGCCGCCAGCTGCTTGACGGTCTCGTCGGAAACAGCCAATAAAATGTCGGCTCCTCGACGAGCGACCGCTAAACCGAGCCGCTCGGAGATAAAAAACCAGATCGCGTTATACCAAGTTGAACCGGTTCTTTTCCAAGGCGGGAAGGGCGGCAGCCAGTGAACGGTCGTCGCCCAACGGATCGAGGGCGAGCGACGCTTCAAAATCAAGGGCGGCATGACATCGTAGATCTGTTCCGAGGCCGAGTAGACGATATCGAACCGCTCCTCGAAGAGGCTTTTCGGAAGATTAAAGATCGAGAGCAGCGCCCGGGCGAAATAAACCCGGCGACCGTAGGCGGTCGACTTGGTGATGAGATGAAGCTTAACCCTAAGGCCAAACTGATCGCAGAGATACTTGGCGCCCGGCGAGGAGAGAAGATGAATCTCGTAACCTTTTTCCGCCCAAGCTCCGGCGATCTCGATCATTCTCGACTCGCCGCCGGAAACGCCCGGTTTATCGCCCACAATCGAGTTAGCTACAAAAAGTATTTTCATCGAATTAAGCTTTATGAACCGGCCCTCTTCCGTTCGATAATATCAGCCGATCGAGCCTGTTTCAAGAAAAAAGTCGGCCTCTTATTAAATAAAAGCGAGAGAGCCCCCTTCCCCTAAGCTCGTCGGCCGGAACTCGCTTTGACAAGCCGGTTGAAACTCTCGGGTTTCAGCCTCTAGTCCCGAAGTTCAGGATTTCAGCCTCCGGCTTTTATTTGTCCGCTCCGGCTCCCCGCCCGAACCAAAGACGAAAGCCCTCGAAAAAGAGAGCCGAGCGCTCGACTGGATAATTTACCAGGAAATCGGGATGGCGATTCGGGGTCTTAAAGAGGTCAAGCAACAGTCAGACGGAATAGCCAACAATTGTCGGCAACAGGAAGATCAGAGCAAACTCAAGGCCGGCCAGCCAAAGATAGCGCTCCATCCGGGCCGAAGCCTGACTGAAAAGGAGTGTTAGAAGGATCAGAACGGCTGGCAGCGGGAAAAGCAATGCCTGGGGAGCCGGAAAGCCAAGAAAAAGGGTTTGGAAGAGGGCTGGCAGTAAGACGAGATAAATCAAGAGCGGCCGTTTCTCTCGCCAAACTTTTTTGAAGGCTGGGAGCAAAAATGGCAGGAGGGTGAAAAAGAGCGCGCCCCAAATCAGCCAGGTGTTGAGATGGCTGATATCGCCAAAGAAGCTCTTCTGAAGGGGCATAAAGAGCGAACCGAGATTTTGGAGACGATTGCCGACTATCTCTATAACTGGCGTTTGGAGAAACCGTTCGATCAGCTCGGGCCGACTAAACTGAAAGTACTCATATTCGTCCTTGACCGCGAAGAAATAGAGAAAGAGCCGGGAAGGCATCTCGAGCAATCGGCCGGCAATCGTAAAGCCAAGATAGCTCAATCCCGGCAAGAGCAGAAAAACCAATGTTGAGAGGAGGTTCTTCTTCTCAACGAGATAGCCGATCGCAAAAAGGGGGATGTAAAAAAGAGCCATTGGGTGGGCCAGAAAGGCCAAAGCGGCGAACAAGGAAGCCAGGAGACCGCTTTTCAGGTTTTGGCTTTGGAACAAAACAATGACCGAAAGAACCAAGAAAAAGGCGACGACCGGCCGGGTTGGATAAATCGCGCCAGTGATCAAGAAATAGGGCGAGATGGCGACTAGGAGAGCGAGGTTTTGTCGCCAATTTTCCTTGATTGAAAGAAATTCAAGCAATGAGAGAGCGGCCAAGCTCAAGAGACTAGCCAGAACGGCTTGAAGCAGGACATAGAGACTAAATGAGAGGCCGGAAAATCCACTCAAGCCGGTAAAAATTACCGAGAGCAAGGGCGTCCGATCAAGGGCCTGCCAACCAAAAAGGGTCTCGACCGCTTTTTCTGAAAAGAGCGACTGGCCGGTCTCAACCAATTGACTAAGATAAAATGGCTGCAAAAAGTCTGCCTGAAAGAAAAAGCCCTCAACTATCAGGCGAAAGATCAGTATCAAAAGGACGATGAGTTGGCTGGCCGCAAGGAGCTTAAAGACTCTTGATTGAATGAGCCCCAAAAGAGAACCTTCCCTGACGGCCAAGATAATTTGGATAACGGCAAAGAGGAGACCAAGCCAGGCTAGAAGTGTCGAGCCAAGACCGACAGAGATCCCGATCACTCCAAAGAGGGCCAGTCCCCGGCCATAGCCAACCATGAGATCAATTGCTCGACTTGATCGAGGACGGCCACCAACAAAAAGAAATAGCAGGTGAATGGCCAGAACAACCAATATCGCAAGGCCAGCCAGTCCGAGAGACCGGAGACTCGAACTTAAACCCGCCATCAGATCACGATCTCTTTGACTAAGCAACTCGACCTCATGAATCTCAATCTTGCCGTCATTAATATTGCCCTCTTCGAACCAGAGCATGAATCGGGACGAGATGACCGGTTGAGGGAGTTTGAGTCTGACGCGCGGCCCTCTGACTCTAAAAGTCTCAACCTCTTGAAGAACTTTCAGCCCCTGTTCTGGACCCTCGGTCGGAACGATCTCTGACCGAACTGTTATCTTTTTCGGAAATCGGGCTTTGTTCGAACTCAAAACAACACGATTGAGATTGACTGGCTGGTCGAAGCGAAACTCGAGCCAATTCTTGCTCGAGGGTTGAGTGTTGCCGGTCCAGAAGGTGAAGAGATCGCCGTCTCCGACATTTTCGGGCCTCGATCGAGAGCCCAATGTCGAGTAAGAAAGATTCGGGTCGTCGGTGATTGTCGCCGGCGAAAGTCGCTCGAACTTTGAAGCCCTGAAGCTGAGAAGACCGACTGCCAAAACCGCCAGAACCAGAATAGTTGACCAGATGAGAACTCTAACATTCCTTTCTGACACCATTTCTTCTAGTCTACACTAAAGGCTTAATGAGCGATTTGAAGAGAAAATCGGTGATCACCGGTCTGCCCGGCTGGTTGGCCAACCGGCTGGCCCGTCGGCTCTTGAACGAGGGCTTTAAGATTGTCGCTCTCGTCAGAGAGGCCGACTCTGACCGACTGCCGCCGGATATTGCTTCGAAGATCAAGGTCGAGATCGGCGATGTCGCCAATAAGGAGAGTTTAAAGGCTCTCTTTAAGGAACCGGCCGACATTGTCTTCCACGCCGCCGGCGTCATCCATCCAAAAACTACAAGCTCCTTTTATCAGGTAAACAGCCAAGGGACAAAAAATATGCTTGAGGCGGCCAAAGACCGAGCCGGCCGTTTTATTTTTGTCAGCTCGAACGCGGCGGCCGGTTTTTCCGACCGACTCAATCGAACGATGACCGAGGAAGACGAACCGAGACCGGAGAGCCCTTACGGCAAGAGCAAACTCTTGGCCGAAGAGGCGGTCCTGGCCGCTCACGGCCAAGGTCTTGAAACGGTCGTTCTTCGACCATCAATGTATATTGGCGAAGAGCAGCCCGAGCGAATGACCGTCTTAATGAAACTGGTCAAACAAGGCCGAGTGCCAATTTTCGGCTCCGCTGACAAGCCACGAAGTTTCACGCCGGTCGAGAACTTGGTCGAGGCGATGATCGTTGCCGTCGCTCACAAAAGGGCGGCTGGCGAGCTGTTTTGGATCGTTTCTAACCGGCCCTACCGAACCGGCGAGTTCCTCGCTCTCTTGGCCAAAGCCCTCAAGGTGGAGTTGAGGATCAGGCGATTCCCGGCCTGGCCGGCGATTTTGGCCGAGAGGCTCGATCTTTTGACAGCCAGACTGGGAATCTACAACCCAACCCTCCATATTCTTGGCGAGACGACGCGAGCCATCGCCGCCTCCGGCCAAAAAGCGGAAAAGCTCCTCGGCTTAAGACCAAAAAGAACGGTCGAGGAAGCTATCGAGCGGGCGGTTGAGTGGGCAGAGGCCAACGGTCGGCTCACCTGACGTTTAAAAGTCTCATTGACTTCCCCACTGACCGAACGATTAGATTGAAGGCCTAAAGGGCGAAAGATCAAAAAATGAGAGCGGTCAAAACGGCTCGAAAAAACGGCAAGGGGGATCTGGTCCTGGTGACTGGCGGGGCCGGTTTTCTCGGTATCCCGCTCTGCCAAAAATTAGTGGCGGAGGGTTTTTCGGTCAGAGTGATTGACCGAGACGAACGACCGGTTGAGCTGCCTTTGACGGTCGAGTATCAAAAGGCTGACCTGACCGAAAAAAAGGCCCTTGAAAGGGCCGCCTCAAAGGTTAAATATGTAATTCATCTCGCCGCCGTCTTGCCGATCGCCAAGGCTGGAAAAAATTATGAGAGGGTCAATGTTCAGGCGACAAAAAGGCTGCTCGAGCTGGCCAAGGGAAGAACCGAAAAGTTTATTTTTGTTTCGACCAGCGCGGTTTATGGCAGACCACGCGAGCTCGATCTGCCAATCACCGAACAGACCCGGCTGGCGCCGCTTGGCGACTACGGCCGGTCAAAGTTTTTGGCCGAAGAGCTCTGTCGAACAAGCCGAAACAGCCGGTTCGATCTCTCGATTTTAAGACCGCGAACGATCGTCGGTCCGGGCCGACTGGGAATCTTCGCTCTCCTCTTTGACTGGATAAGCGAGGGGAGAAAGATTCCGATCATTGGTTCGGGCGAGAACCTCTTCCAGCTAGTTTCGAGTCGAGATGTCGTAAACGGCCTGATCGCTCTTCTTCGGAAAGAGGCCAAAAACGAAGATTTCAACCTCGGAGCGAGAAGCTACCAGACCGTCAAGGCCGATCTCGAAGCTCTGGCCCAAGCGGTTAGCTCAAAATCAAGGGTCAGACCAATCAATCCCAAACTGGCGAAAATCGCCTTGAGGGGTCTCGATCGGCTCGGTCTCTCGCCTCTGGTTGACTGGCACTTTGAGACTCCGGACGCGGCTTTTTACTTTGATTGCCGGAAGGCCGAGAGGGTTCTTGGCTGGCGGTCAAAGGATTCGAACCTCGATCTGCTTTTGGCCGCCTTGAGCTGGTATCGAGAGCATCGAGCTTTTTATGCCAAGCGCTACGGCACGACCCACCGTCGGCCGGTTAAAGAAGGGATTCTCAAGCTCGCCAAGGCCTTTTTCTAACCCCGGCTGATAAGAACAATCGCCAGCCCGGCCAAAAGAAAACCAAGAATCTGGCTGGCCGAGATCGGTTCTTGAAAAAGCCGGTAACCGAAAAAGATAATCAAAAACAGACTCAAAAGGCCGAAGATTGGGTAGGAGACGACAATTCCGAGCCGGTGAAGGCTCTCGGAGTAAAGCGCGAGAGCGACCAGAAAGAGCAGAATGCCAAACCAGCTGGCGGGCTTAAAAAGACGGTTAAGACCGAACGGCTCGAAAGAGGCCGCCCGAATAAAAAGATTGGCCAAAGCATTGGCCAAAGAGGCGAGAAAGAGCAAAAAATAGGCCACTCAATCGAGATTAGCGAATTCGCGGCCAAAAACCTAAAGCCGCGCGATTTGAAAAAAACCGACCGTTTGAACGAAGACCGATCATCGAAAGAGATCGTCTCTTTCCGGGCTGGCCGTCGGTTTTTCAGCCATCGTTTTGTTTAGTTTTTCGGCCGAAGTTTCGATTTCAACTAGAAATAGAGAATAAAGCCCGTATAACCAAGCCAGAAGAGTCCGTTCAGCCAGGAGGCCGGGTCGCGTTTTAAGGGACCGAGAAAGCCGGCCTCTTCCCCCTGATAAAGCAGCTGAAGATAGCGAAAAAGACCGAAGGTCACGAAGACGATCGAGTAGACAAAGAGATCGCTCCGAGCCGAGGCGGCGACAACCTCGGAATCAATCGAGTAGAGAGCGTAGACGACGAGGACGGCGGCGACGGCAATATTTAACCAGGATTTTAAGAGTTCCGGTTGATAGAGACCAATGGCCCGCCTTTTCTCAACCGCCCGCCCGAGAAAAAGCCTCGCTTCGACAAAGCGCTTCGAAAGGACAAGCAGGAGGGCGATAAAAAATGTTCCCAAAAAGAGCCAGGGACTGCTCGGCAGATCGGTCAAAACCTTGCCGCCGATCACCCGGAGAACAAAGCCCAAGGCGACAATAAAGACGTCGAGCGGCGCCAGCTGTTTAAGACCGGCCGAGTAGAGGATGTTTAAGATCAGATAACCAAGAATGACCAAGCCAAACTTCGGCTCAAGTTTGAACGAGATCGAAATCGCTCCGAAAACAAGAAGGACGATCGCGAAAGCCACAAGCCTTGTCGAGACCCGACCTCGAGCGATCGGTCGCTTGAGACCGACCGGCAGTTTCCGATCAAGCGGGAGATCGAAGAGATCGTTGATCAAATAAGCGGCCGATGAGGCAAGAATGAAGAGCAGCGCTCCGGCCAAAGCCAACCGAAAAAGGTCGGGATTCAAGAGCTGGCCGGCAAAGAACAGCGGAATTAAGACAACCAGATTTTTGACCCACTGGTTTGGCCGAAACGACCAGAAAAGCCCGCTAAGTTGGCCGAGCAAGGGAAAAATTAGCTTTTAGGTTTCACGGCCTTGGCCGAGACCGCCATGCTCGAGACCGAAAGATTGTGTTCATTATGAAAATGATCGTTCAGACTATCGGTGAGCCTGAGCAGCCAGAGCCCGGCCTTGAGGAGACCCAATCCCCGGTTTTCAGCCTTTTGACCCTTCTCTCCCCTGTCCCACTCAAATTTCTCCATCTCCCTCCGAATCGATTCCGGAACCGGCAGTTTGGTGTAAAACTGCTTGCCAAGATAAAGGATCAGATGATTAAAGGGCAGACCGTAATGGGTCAAGCCCCGAAGATCTCGGCAAAGAAAGCCGCTTTTCTCGACCAGATCTTTAAGTTCAAGCGGGGAGTAAAGGCGAAAGTGGTTGAGCGCCCAGATGCCGCCAAGCAGACCGTGTCGGCCGGAAAAATGACCGAGACGAAGAAGCTCCCTGATTTTGTTCAGGGGGTCCCAGAGGAGCGGATAGTTACGATTCGGAACGGTGATGGCCAAAGTCCCGCCCGGCTTCAAAACCCGCCAAAGCTCCTTCATCGCCATCCGGTCGTCGGGCAGATGCTCCAAAACTTCGGTGCAAACGATCTTATCGAAAGTTTGATCGAGATAAGGCAGGCGGACGATGTCGGCTAGCCGGATCATCACTTTCGGTCTCTCTTTGAGCCAGCTCTTCGCCATTGAGACCAGCTCGGGATCATAATCAAAGGCCTCGATCGTTGAATTGGGATAGAGCTCGGAAAAAATCAGGCTGTAAAAGCCCTCGCCCGCGCCGGCATCGAGAATCGTCTCGCCATCCTTAATATCGAGATACTCAAGCATCGTCAAGATCCGTCGTCGAAAATTGAGATCGCCGACCTTCGAGAGAATCTTCGAAAGCCTCCGTTCCCCCTCCTCCGTTAAAACCAGACGACCGCCGCCGATTTTTTTTCGAGCGTCAATCCAGATATCGGTCGCAAACACGCGATTCAGCGGCCAGCGATCAAAGAGCCAAGACCAAAGAGGAAAATCAACAATAAAATCGGCTAACTTCGCGACCGATAACAGCCGGTCGCCGGGCCGAAACATCCAAGCCCAGAAATCTCGGTCCCGCTCCAGTTCGACTGTGAACTTGAAGCCCTTTAAGTAAGCCCCGATTGACTTTGGCGTCTGCTCATTAACGTGATACCGCTCGCTTTTTGTCCTAAAGCCAAAAAGCCGACCAAGAGACCGGACCGGAGCCATTAACCGTCGGTTCGGACTGGTGTGAACGATCAGCTGGCCACCCGGCTTTAAGACTCGATAGACCTCGGAAATCGCCCGGTCGAGCTCCCAGGGATGGAGATGCTCGACGACGTCAAGCAGCGAGACGACATCGAATGATTCCGACTCAAAGCCAAGGCTCTTGGCGTCCTTTTGCACAAAGCCGATTCGAGCTTTGACATCGGCCGGCAGACGAGAGACATAATCCTCGGCCAGTTCGATGGCCGAGCGGGAATAATCAAGACCGATCACAAGGTGGCCGTCCGAGGCGGCGCTGGCCGCGAACTCGCCTCGACCCGAACCAATATCAAGGACTCGCCGATTCTCGCCCTTGATCATCGAGACCGCCTTCTTAAGTTTGGGATGAATCGCGCCGACCTGATAGTCGAGAAAACCCCGATTAAGGGTCTCAAAATAGGGCCGATCGTAAAGACCGGCCTCGATCGGGCTGGCCAGTTCTTGATCTCCGGCTAATCGAAATTTAACCATTGGTCGTCTTTCAGGCTAGCAGCGATAAGGCTCAAAGCCAAGATCTTCTCCGGTTCAGAAAGAACTCGACCGTTTTCAAGCTATACTGGATCATAATGAAACGCTTGACGGCATTTTTTTGGTTCTTAAACGGTCTGTTTTTTCTCTTCCTCATCAGTCGGGTTGTCACAATCGTCAAAATCGAAAAAGAGACCATAGATTTTCCCTGCGCCTGCGAATTGACGGTTTCCGGCCGGGCAACCCTCGGTTATCGTCCAGAGAGAGGCGGCAGTCCCTCCTCGACGATTGACGGCGATCTCGACTCTTTTTGGTTTGGCTCGATCGACGATGATCAGCTCTCAACCTTCGAGGTCAGCCTAAAAACCCCAAAACCGCTCTCGAAGATCGTCATCGAGAGCAGTTTAGCCAGAATGCCGGTTGACTTTAGCCTGATGATCAAAAAAGAGGGGGCTTCAGATTTTGAAACTTTAGCGATCATTAAAAGGAACACCCAGATCAGTCGCGAGATCGTTTTGGCAAAAAGGGTTAAAGAAAAAATCGAGGCTTTAAGATTCGCGGTTTCAAAGACAGTTCAGCCCGACCGGCTCTACCAGATCAATGAGATCGTTTTGATCGAAAGACTCGAGCTTGAAAAGAAATTATGATCTGGTTTGGGGAGTTTATCAAGAGACGATGGCTCTTTGCCACCGGTCTTTTTTTTAGCCTGATCGTCGGTTTTGGTCTCTGGCAACTGATTTTTTCTCCCGGGACGATCGGACTTTCCGGCGACTGGCCGATCCCACCCATGCCTTGGCAAAACGAAAAACTCGGACTCAACAGCCTTTTTTTCTGGAACAAAAATTATTTCGGCTTTGAACAAAGCCGCCAATTCGGCAACTATGTTGAACAGCTTATGGCTCTCTCGGCCTATCTTGGCCGCTTTGGCGGGGCGATAATCTCAAAATATCCAATCTTTCTCTTGCCAATCGCCGGTCTGACGATGACAAGACTGGCAAGAAGACTCGGTCTTTCGAGATTGGCCAGCTTTCTGGCCGGCTTTCTTTATCTTGTCACTCCGCTTTTCTTTGACAGTCTGGTCGAAGGTTACCTGAAGTTTTTCCCGTCCTACGTTTTCCTGCCGGAATTTTTGGGCGATCTCTGGTTCTTGCCAAAAAGGCGATCGGCGGGGGAGATTCTGAAAACGGCCGTCGTTTTTGGCCTCATCGCCAGCTCGTTAAACTTCTTGATCATCGGCGCTTTGCTGCTTCTCTTCAGTCTGATCTGGCATCTTGGCCAAAAAAACGATTGGTCTCAAAGAGGCCGACTGGTCTTATCCGGCTTGGGCTTCCTACTTGGGCCGATCTTCCTCCAACCAACGCTTCTCATCCTCCTTTTCGAGCTCCTCGGCTTGTCGCGATCGGCTGACCTGTCCGATCAGCTCTCGACCGCCATCAAATCCCATGTCATCCTCGGGCATCCCTCGCTTCTGTCGGCTCTTTCACTTCAGGGCGGCAGATTCACCAATCACTTTTTAAACTCGATTAGCCAGATTCCTTGGCTTAAAACGGTTTGGATCGCAAGCCGAATCCTGCTTCTCTGCCTGATTGTCGTCTCTTTGAAGGTCAAAAAACGAAGGCCGCTGGTCCTCTTTCTCCTCGCTCTCTCGATTTTCAGCCTCCTCTTGGCCAAAGGCGTCAATCCGCCGCTCGGCCAGCTCAACCAGTGGCTCTACGACAACTTCGCTCCGATGACAGTCTTGAGAAACAGTTCATACGCCTTAGCCCTGACCACTCTGGCTTTTAGTCTGCTCTTCGCCATTGCCGCCGACTGGCTGCTTGAGACCAATCGCCGATTTTTGATCTTGCCGATTCTTTTCTTCATCCCGCTCGTCTCAAGTTCGGTCTATTATCTGCCCTACATCCGGGACAAGCTCGTGCCTTATCGGGCGCCAAAAGATTCTCAAATCGTCTACCAGCGGCTCCGAGAGAACCCGGCCGACTTTCGAATTATGCACGCGCCGACCAACCAGCCGATGAGCCTTGAAAACAACGGCTTTGGCCGGGAAACCTCGCCCGGCGTCAATCCCTTCACCCAAACACCGGCCAAACCGGTTTTCTGGACCGGCGCCAACCCATCCGCCTGGCCGGCTCTCTCGGCCTATTTGATAAATCTCCTTAACTTTGGCCAGACCGATAACTTCGGCTTCTCGGCGGCGACGGCCAATATCGGCCAGATCATCTTTGACAGAAACTTTACCTCTCGTTATCCCTCATTCATTGTCAACCGAGATAATCCTTGGCTTTTCGAGCTCTTCAAGAAAGCCCGTCTGGAAAAAATCCTCCCTCGCCAAAAAGATCTCTCGCTCAGAGAACGACTTGGCCGGGTCTCGGTTTTTCAAAACGAGCGAGCGATCGGTCCGGTCATGGCCAAAAAAGCCGCCCTCTTGGTAGGCGATTTCGATCTGATAGATCGGGTCTCGGAGTTGTCGGTTTATCAAAGTCCGCCGCCGCTTCTTTTCGCCGCCGAACAGAATGAACTTTCCGACGAGGCGATCGAGCAGGTTTCGGCTCTTTGGCTGACCGAGGATCACGAACAGACCCTCACGACCGCCTTCTTGCCGGCAAGATACAAATATGACTTGGGGCGGTTCATCCCGCCAACCGACGCCGACGCTAACGAGCATTTTGTCGCCGCCTATCTCAACCAGTGGTGGTGGAAAGAGCCGGTCGCCAACTCGACCTCGGATTATATTCTCTCGGAGACCGAAGATCGCTTGAATTTTGAGATCAGACTCGAAGAGACTGGCGATTATCGAGTCCTTCTCCAAGCCTTTAGGTCGCCAGCCGGCAGCCAACTCGAGCTCTCGCTCGACGATCAAAAGCTCGAACCAATCGTGACCGGCTGGTCAGAGAGCAAGGGTTACCACTGGTTCGATCTTGGAAGGGTCGAGCTTCCAAGCGGCAAGCTTTCCGGTCAACTCGAAAGCGGTCCCGGTTTTAACGCCGTTTCCCGATTGATCGTCGTCCCGGAAGATCGCTGGCGGCAAGCTGAGAATCGGGCATCAAGATTGATCGAGTCAAAGCCGATCATCTATCTCGCTCAACCGAGAACCGAGCCCAAGACCAGACCTCAAACGCCCAAGAAAGCCGAGTTTGAGATTCGGACTTCGGGCGAGGGTCGGCAATCCGAGAACTTGATTCTCAATCCCGATTTCAAGCAGGGCCTCAAAGGTTGGCAGATCGAAAATCCCTGCCAGCGATGTTTTGAATTTAGCCTTAGAGAGGACGGGCAAAAATTTCTGACTCTTCAGACCGACCGGGTAAACCGAGAGGTTGAGCTTACGACCAAGCTTCAGGCGGTTACGAAAGAGGGCGACTATGAGCTTGGATTCGACTATTTTATGGCTCAAGGTTCAGACTCGCCGATCGGTTTCAAGCTCGAGCAGATCGGAGACTCTGAACGACAAGCGGTTATCGCCGGCTATCTTAGCAATCAAATCGGCCAGCGGCGCCACGACCAGACGCTCGATCTCAAGCTCGAGCAGATCGGAGACTCTGAACGACAAGCGGTTATCGCCGGCTATCTTGGCAAACACGTCGGTTGGCGACATTACAACCAAACTCTTAGTCTCAAAGCTGGAAAGAAAACCGAGCTCGGTTTTTTCGCTGTCGGCGACAAAGAGGGATCAACGATCGGCCTGACGAATATTGTTTTGAGAGAAAAAGCCAAACCCCTAGAAACAATCTTTATCGAAAAATCTCTCAAGGTCGAGCCGGACAGGGTCGCGATCTCCGACTATCAGAGACTCTCGCCAACTCGGGCCAAGATGACCATCGAGAAGACCGATTCGCCCTTTTTATTGACCTTTCTCGAGTCGAAAAACCCAAACTGGCAGGTCCTTATCGATCAGAGACCGGTGGCGGCCGAGCGGCTGACAGTCAATCACTTCGCCCAAGGTTTTCTCATGCCGCCGATTGGGGAAAGAGTCGAGCTCGAACTTAATTTTAAGAATCAGACTCGGTTCGCTTTGGCCAACCTGATCAGTCTGCTCTTTCTCCTCTTTCTGCTAATTCTCTGGTTTAACTCCGAGAAGAAACCGGCTGGCAAAAAATAGCCTTCACTTCAAAACGGCGACCGTTCGCCTTCTCGGCTCAAGAGATCTTGACGGGTCTTTGGGCGACTTTTTTCGACGACTGGATTTGAACGGCCGATTTTCAGGATCGAGGAAAGCCAGTTCAGCGGCGGCCAGCCGAGACCAGGAGTAGGGTCGAACCCGACGGCGGAGAGCGAGCACAAAATTCCTTCGAGTCCGCTCGTCAGTCAAAAAATAGGCCACCCGGTCGGCCATCTTCCTAATTTCACCCGGCGCCGGCAGATCGGCCAAACCGAGGACCTCTCGAAAGATCGGCAGACGATAAAGAGCCGGCGCCGCGCCGGCCGCTATCGCCTCGTAAGTCGCTATGCTCCAACCCTCTTCGTAGGAGGGGAGAATGAAGACCTTGGCCTGCCGCATTAGGCCGATCAGCCGATCATCGTCAACAAAACCATAAAAGTTGACCGATTGAGAAAGACCGGCTCGCGCGAAGGCCCGCTTCAGGTCCTGCTCGACTTGGGGGTCGCCCCGACCGACCAATATCAGGGTCGCCATCGGGGCTCTTTCCAGCACCCGACGCCAAATCCTCGGCAGGTCAAAAACGCCTTTCGTCTTATTCAGCCGACCGATAAAGAGAGCGATGTCGGCCGGCTTTTTCCGACTAAGCGGTAAAAATCTCAAGCCGCCGCCGACAACCGCCAACTTTGACCGGTTAAAGCCCATTTCGGCAAGCTCTTTCTCTGTTCCCCGATTAAGCAAAAAGATTTTGTGAGCAAGGCGGTTGATCAAGAAAAAAGACCAACGTTGGATCAGGTAAGAGCCAAGAGCGATCAGCCACCAGTTGCTTCGCCGACGCCAGGGAACCTCGTTGATGTGGAAGATATTGGCAAACCATTTCGCTTTCGGGTGATGATTGAGGTAGTCAACGGCCGGCAAAGTGTTGCACAAGAAATCGCCGCTGGTGTAAATCAGATCGAACTCTTCTTTTCCGATCAGGGCCTTTATGTCCCTAGCCCGTCGAAGATAGAGAGCCAGCACTTGCCAGAGCCTGATCGCCGATTGATCAATCCGGTCGCGGATGTCGACAGAGAGCTCTATAAAATTCTGGAAACCGAAGGTCTGCTGATAGGCCGCCCTGGCGAAGCTCGGGAGAAGCAGGGTAACCTTATGACCTTTCTTCTGCCACTCAATCGCAATCTCGCCAAAGAGCCGATCGCCGCCTGAAGCGATCGAGGAGGCCAGAAGCTGACCGGCTAGAACTAGGATCCGGTAGGGCTGACCTCGGGAGAGGCGGGCCATTTTTCAGTCTTTGGTAAATAAGCGTTGGTAATGACCTTGACATTATCCTCCGAGAAATGTCTGACGGCGTAGGCTCTGGCCGCTTCGGCCAGCCGCTCAAGTTTTTCTCGGTTCTTGAGCCAATCGGAAAGGGTTTGATAAACGGCCGGAACCGTCGCCTCTTCAAGAAGAACGCCCACCTCATCGGTCAAAAAATGGGGAAGTTGACCCTTTTTGGCCGTCAAAATCGGGGTCTCGCAAGCCAAGGCCTCAAGATAGACGGTCGCGAACCCCTCGTCGTACTGGACCGGCGAGGCCATAACGTCAGCCGCCGAGTAGTAGTTGATTAGCTCCTTCAGCTCTTCCGGCTGGCCCTGCGAGAGCCGTCCGACCTTTTTAACGTTGAGATTGCCTCCCTTGGCCGCCGCTTCAACCGCCGGCTCCATCTCGCCGTCGCCGATGAAGACAAAGGTCGCGGCCGGCAGCTTCTTGGCAACCTCGAGAAGAACCCGGACGCCCTTTTTCTCGATCAGCCGACCGATGAAGAGGACGACAAACTTGCCCGAGAGACCAAGGCGCTCCTTGGCCAGTTGGCGACCCGGGCTTTTGAAGGTTGAAAGATCAATCCAGTTGGGATGAACCTCGACCTTTTCGGACGGGATCGAAAGATCGAGAATCACCTCGGCCTTCGAAGGTTGACCGACGGCCAAGATATAATCAAAGGGCTTAAGAATCCGTTTCATAAAGAAAGCCAGGATCGGTCTGCCCTTGAAGTGATAGATGGCGTGAGTCGAGACCACGATTCTCTTGTTGTCAAGCCGCTTGAGAAAAAGAGCGATTAGGGCGGCGATAAAACCGTGAGCGTGAATCACCTCTATCTCTTCTCGGTGTTTCCGATAGACCTTTAAGGACTGATAGAAAAGGCCCGGGAAGAGATAAAGAAAGACCAGCGGGAAGTAGGACTCGAGCTTTCCGAACCAGCCCCGGCCGAACCAAGTCTGACGGTAGATCGTCAAGCCCGGTTTGTCCTCGCTCTCCTCAAAACTTAAGCCCCTGGCCTCGGTCATCAAGGGCTGGTAGGTCGAGACAATGACTCGGTGCCCATGACCGATTAAATACTCGGTCAACTTCTTGAGATGAGACTCAACGCCGCCGGTGTTTGGCTGAAAGAAGGGCGAGACGATAAAGACTGTCGGTCGGTTATTCATTGCCTTTTCTTGAAGCTAACAAAAAAAAATATTTTAGAAAAGGAAATCGGGCCGAATTAGTCTTCAGCCCGAATTTCCGGGGCGATCGGGAATTGGTTGAGCGAAAGCCCGACTATGGCCAAACCAAGCAGTTCGGCCAAGCCAATCAGGCCGGTAATCGTGCCGGCCCGTTGGAAGGCTCGATCAACTGGATCGGCCGAGTTGTTGGGTGGCTGACCAAAGAAGATCACTTGGTCGGCCTCAATCCCGCCGGCCTGAAAGTCTTCTTTTAGCCACGAATCGCCGCCGGCAAAGAGAATCACCGGCAAAGACGGCTCCCTTCTGTTGGCGTAAACCATAGCCCACTTGATAGCCAGACTGACTTGAGCCTGGCCGGAAAAAACCACCAGACAGCCGGCCTTCTGGTGCAGAAGATCGGTTTTGGGCGGCAGAGGTTTAAGTCGGAGTTTGAGGCCCGAACGACCAGCCGGATCGCCGTTTGCCAGATCGGCAAGCAAATAAAGGATCGAGTTTGGACCGGGCAGATCGTCGGCCAGATAGACTGTCCGACCCAATAGTCTTACTCCTTCAATGACTGAGGCCGCCCGCCAGATCCCATTTAGCGCCGTGCTCTTCCCAAGATCCGGCTCGTAGAGACAGCCCTCCCTGCCATACCTTCTCTGGAACCAAGCATTGAAACAATCAAAGTTGGCATTTTTTTTCATGATCTCCCGCCTCCTTTTCAGTCCTTGATTAGAGCTTTGAGCCGAATGATCGCTCTTTTAATCGGAAAGCGCAAACCTAGCCGTTTGGGAGCGGGTAGTTCCCCAAAATCCCGGCTTGGAACGCGAGAAAGATCGCTTGACAGACAACCGCCGCCGAGTTTCCGGCGTCGGCAAGGCCGGATGAATAACCGATCGGGTCGTCTTTAAGCCCACAAACGGCTTGACCGAAAAAAATCCCGTGGGCCAAGTCAGATAGCCCCTCTCTTAATCGGCCTCCGCCCTGACCGACAATGGCTATGATTTCGGCTTTTCTGTACAAAGCCGCGGTCGTCGCCAAGACGAGATCGGCGGAATCGCCAGAGCTGGAGAAAATAATTAAGAGATCGTTTTTCCGGACAAAGTCCGAAACCTCGAAAACGCGCTTCGAAAGATCGTTCACCGATTGCCGAAAAAGACCCGCCGGATTGGCCCCGATCTGACAGGCTCGGATCGGCTTGATCTCCTTATTTTGACCGACAATCAGACGATTAGTGACAGCGAAAAGAGCGGGAACAAAATTCTTTTGAATGGCTTAATCGCCGTCTTCGAGAGCAAAAACCCAGTTCCCTTTCTCCCTCACCCGATTGATCATTGCCGCCGCTCGAAGAACGGCAAGGCCAAATGCCGATTCGTCAAACTCTCCGATCCGGCTTGACCAACCGGCTATCGGTCCCCCCCTTGCCACCAGTCGAGAAACGAAAAATAGTTTTCCAATATCTACCCCCAATGTCAAAGTCCGATCTGGTATCGAAGCTAGACCAGACCAAGATGGCTGTCAATCGAGCTTGACAGCCAAACCAGCTCGAATAGAGTTGATTGGAAATCCGACTTTGAAAAAGGAGTGATGTGATGTCAGCTTTCGTTCTTACCGCCACGCCGGCCAGATTCTCGGTCGGAGGTTCAACCGATCGGCCGCAGTATGTCGAGGAGAGAGGCGGCGCGAGCGTCGGTATGGCCCTCGATATCATGTTAAGAATCGCCGCCTTTCGGACAGACCCGCCGAAGGGCGAGGCGGGGATAGTCGTCGTCACTCGAGTAAATGAGCGGGTCGATTCGATTGACGAGGTCTCAAACCCGCTGTTCAGGGCAGTCATGACAAAGACGGGAATCACCGACAACCTTGAGGTTCACGCCATGGGAGAGTTGACAACGCGAGGCTCGGGTCTGGCGGGGTCGTCGGCCTTCACCGTCGGCCTTCTCCACGCTCTTTGGGTCCTCTCCGGCCGCTTGCCGGGCGCCGAAGAACTGGCGAGAGAGGCGTTGAAGATCGAACGCGACATCGGCCATCTGACCGGCGCTCAAGATCCTTGGACAGTCGCTTTTGGCGGAATCCAGCTCTACGAATACCATCCCGACGGTTCGGTCGGCGTGTCGGCTGTCAACTTGCCGACCGATCGCCGGAGAGAGTTCTCCGACTGTCTGCTTTTCTTCGAAACCGGCCTGGCTCGGTCGACCGATGATCTCCTTAAGAAACAGGATCGGGAAGTGAAGGATAACTTTCCCGTCTACGACCAAATAAAAAATCTGGCTTACGAGTTCGGGGCGGCCCTCGAAGCCAGTGATTTCGTGGAGGCCGGAAAAATTATCGGCCGTGAGTGGCAAGAGAAGAAGAGGCTGCCGGGGGTCACAAGCTCCAGGCTTGAAGAGCACTACGAAACAGCGATTGGGGCCGGGGCCTTAGGCGGCAAATTGAACGGCGCTGGCCAGGACGGCTTTTGGGTTTTCGCTGTTCCTCAGGAAAAAAGAGCCGCCGTCAGCGACGCCATGAGAAAAGTCGGCCTCCGACCGAAAAACTTTGATCTGTTCGCCGGCGGTTCGCATGTCGAGCACCAAAACTGGCGGACGCCGAGATGACAACGAACCCGCCCCGATCCGGGGCGGGTTTGGGCTTTTAATTCCTCTACTCTTGTCCTTCTCCCTCAAGCCAAGTCTCTTGATAAATTTTCAACATTTCCTGATGAGGAACGGGGAGCGAGTAGGTTCCCCTCTGAGGGGCGAAGATGACCTCGTTGGCGCCGAGATGGTAGAGGATCGGCACTACTGCGCCAAAGCAGAATCTTCGGTCGAAAAGAGGACATTTTATTATCTTCCTTCACTCCCACCTTGATCAAGGCTCCCCATGTCGGTTTAGAGACTGGCTGTCATGGTCCAGCCAATAACCAGTTTCAGATAACTCTTTACCCGTTTCGACAGGGGTTTGCTAAATGTGAAAGCCCGATCAGCGGAATTTTTGGCTCTTTTTTGGAGCCGCAATCTTTAGCTGACCGAATCGTCCCTTTCAGCCTCTTAACCAGAGTAAAGAGCGCTCGCTAAGCTCGGAAAATCATCGAGACATTTTTGATAGCGTTCAATTGTGCCAAAATCTTCAAGATACTCGTTATTTGAGAGAAGATGGCCATAGATCGGCTCGTTGCTCCGAAAGAGCTCCGGCACAAGCTGATAACCGATCATATAGTGTCTGTCTCGAGGGATATAGTCGAAGATCCGATTTTCGAAAATCCAGATATGGCCGGAGACCAAGTTGCTAAACGGTCGGGCCAGTTTTTCTTCAAAACGAGAGATCTTGCCATCGTCTCCGAGGAGGACGCAGCCTCGCCTTTTAATGCTCTCTCGGTCATCGTCTTGAACGACCGCGACGGTCGCCAAACCCCACTTTTGACGATGAAACTCGGCCATCTTTGTCAGATCAACGGTCGTCAGGTTGTCGCCGGTCATGACAAGAAAGGTGTCTTCAAAATAGTCTTCAAGTTTTTTGATCGGCCCGGCGTCACCCGAGAGTTCGGCTTCGTGGAGATACCGGATTTTGACCCCAAACTTCGAGCCATCGCCAAAATAGTCGGTTATCTGGTCAGGCAGATAGTGGAGATTCAGGGCGAGCTCGACAATGCCGTGCTTTCGACAGAGAGCGATGATATGCTCTAAGGCAGGCTTTCCGCCAATCGGGACCATAACCTTGGGGGTCGTTTCAGTCAGCGGCCGAAGTCGAGTCCCTTCGCCAGCCGCTAAAATTAAGGCCTTCATCGCTTGATTGGTGATAAAACGCTATCAAACGTTTAATTTTTGATCAAGCTTTGCGGTTTGGCCCCGATCGATCTGATCGGACAAGGGCAATTGGTTTTTCCTCGTTATTTGACTAGCGTCCAACAGCTCGCCTCGATCTTGATAGCCATCGGGATGACTCTGGTGCCAGCGCCAAGCGGTCTCGATAATCGACTTGACATCTTGATACTCGGCCTGCCAACCCAGAACGCGCTTGATCTTCGAAACGTCGGCAACCAGTCTGGCCGGATCGCCCGGCCGGGATTCGGCTGAAACGACCGGGAAATCCCGACCGGTCAGCTCCTTGACGGCGTTGACCAGCTCTCTGACGGAATAGCCTCGTCCAGTGCCAACATTAAAGACATCGGTCTGGCCACCGTCTTCCAGATAGCGGAGAGCCTTCAGATGGGCTCTGGCGAGATCGACGACATGAACATAATCCCGGATCGGCGAGCCGTCCGGCGTTGGCCAGTTGACGCCATAGATATTAAACTTATCCCTCTTTAAAATCGCGGCCTGAAAAAGGATCGGGATGACATGGTTTTCGGTCGGGTGATCCTCGCCAATCGTCCCGTCGGGATGAGCGCCGGCGGCGCAGAAGTAACGCAGGCTGACCGATTTTAGATCATAGGCCGCGTCATAGGCTTGAAGAGCCCTTTCAAAAGCCCATTTCGTCCAACCGTAAGGATTGACCGGCGAGCCGGCCTCTTCTTCCGAAATCGGAATCTTTTTCGGCTCGCCATAGACGGCGGCGCTCGAAGAAAAGACCAAAAACCTCACCCGATGAGCCCTCATCGTATCCAGAAGATTTAGGCCGCCGGAGAGATTGACCTCAAAATACTCGGCCGGATTTTTGACTGAATCGGGAATTTCGTGCCTCGCCGCAAAATGGATTACGAACTTCGGCCTGTGCTTCTTAAAAACCTCGTCGAGCCGAGCTCGGTTTCTCATATCGCCAAATTCAAACTTGACTTTCTCGGGAATTGATTTCTGATGACCCCAAAAGAGTGAATCAAAAACCACAACCTGAAAGCCCGCTTCGAGCAATTCACGGACGGTATGAGATCCGATATAGCCGGCGCCGCCGGTAACCAAGACCGTCCCCAGATCCGAACCAGCCTCAATTTCTCGCCGAGCAAGTTCGATTCTTAAGACCTTAAGTTCGGCTTCGAGTTTGGCAACGCGAAAACCAAGATCGGAAACTTGAGCCGGTTGGGATTGATAGTTCTCCGCTTCAACCATCCGTCTGCCATCCTGTCAGATATTGTTTTTGACGGCAATGATTTGGTCCAGACATTCAAATCCTTCAGTCAAAAACGGCCGAGCGAGGGACAAAAAAAAGATTTTCCGCCGAGTCTTTCAAGGAACACGATCGGGGAAATTCACTGGCTCCAAGTCTCTCTTGAGGCGATCTCCGGCCTGAACAGACTTTTCAGAAAGCCGGCGAGATAAACGTAAAAGGTAATCTCGCAATAGATCGGGTGGAGAAGCCAGACCGAATCGGGTTTCTTGAGATAGCCTTTGGCCGCCTGCCAAAGGAGCGGGACGACGGTCAGACAGGCGAAAGCAAAATAGATTAACCGCCACCTCGAAGGCCCGCCCCAGGTAAAATGTCTAACGCCAGCCTTTCGATAATAGAAAAAATCTCTCACCCGACGATTTTGCTTCCGGGCAAAGGTTTTCAGGTCGCCGGCATAAAGATGGACGATCTCGTTTTTGACCTTGGCAAACCTGTTCCGGCCCAGAGCCGACAGCTTGGCAATTTCGTCAATGTCAAAGAGATAATCGGAATCGCCAACCATTTTGAGCATCAATTCTCGACGCAGGACGGTGCCGTTGGCTCCAATCGTCGGCAAGTTTTCCGGCTTGAGACCGATGATTATCTCGCTCTCGGTCTCTTTAAGGAGATCAAGGGGCGACTCGGTCCAACGGCCGGTCAGAGTGTTGAACCGATCATAATTGCCGAGAAAATGAACAAGCGGGTCGTTCATGCCAAGGAGAGCCGAGTAGCGAGTGAGGGCCGGATCGAAAGGCCGATAGCTATAGCCAAGCGGCTCCGAGCCAATCAGCTCTTGATCCTCTTCAAGCGGCCTGATCATCTCTTTCAGCCAGTCCTTTGTCGGCAAAAGATTATCGGAATCAACCAAGGCGACATACTGGCCGGTTGAGACTTTCAAGGCCGCCGCCTTGCCGCTCTCGCCGGTCTTCAACCGATTGTGAACAATTCTAACCGCCCGAAAACCGTTCGCTTGACCATCGGGCGTCGAGCGATCGGTCTTTTCGGCCCTGATTCTGTTCAGAAACTCCAATGTCCCGTCGGTTGAGCCGCCATCGCCAAAACAGAGCTCGATCCGCCCCTTTGGATAATCTTGAAGCTCGATCGCCTTGAGATAATCGGGCAGGGTCCGAATCGAGTTATAGGTCGCGGTCAGAATCGAAATCGTCGGCAAAACGCGCGAGTTTTTCACACTCGGCTAGCATAACCAAAAATAGGCGCCCCGAACAGAGGCGACCGTCTTGATCGGGCGGTTCTTAAACGGACCTTGATCAAAAATCAGAATCCGGTCTGAATCTCGGCCAATTCCGCCGCTCGGAGCTTCTTGTTGCCCCTAGCCGAAAAGTCAAGCGTGTGTCCAAAGAACTGCTTGGCGGCCCGATAGATAAACTGAAGATCGTCAAAGGAGCGAATTGTCGAGAGCCGCCGCCAGATGTAGCGCGGCGTCAGGAAAGCCTTATAGAGCTCTTGGGTCAGCTCGTAGATTTCGTCGTCGGGGATTGGGCTGATCATGGCCGGTCCGCGCATATCGAGATACTCATACTCGGTCTCGCCAAACCGAAGCCAGCCGTTCTCGACGCACTGCTTGTAAAGCTGGGTTCCAGGATAAGGCATCACGATCGTCGCCTGAAGGGTATCAACATGGCCCTTGTCAAAAAGCCCTCGGGCGAGATCGATCGTTGATTGGGCTTCCTCTTTCGTTTCCCAAGGATAGCCGACCATGCAGGTGAGATGGGGATCGAGACCGGCCTCCTTCGCCCATTGGGTCGCCTGTTTGATATCGTCCCATTTTGTCCCCTTGTTCAACATGTCAAGCGTTCGCTGTGAGCCAGACTCAACCCCATAAAGGATGAATCGGAAATTGGTCCGGCCGAGCATCTGATACTGTTCTCGGTTGAGAGCGTTGGCCCGCATATTGCAACCCATAACGATCTGTTTCTCCAAACCTTCGGCCTGCATTCGCTCGCAAAATTCCTTCAGCCAGGGTCCAATCGGCAGAGTGCCGGTGTCGTCAAAAATCTCCCTGATGCCAAGCCTAATGCACTCTTTGACCTCGGCGATCGCCTGATCAACGCTCATCGTTCGAAAATTCGGAAAGATCGAGGTCCAAGAGCAAAAGGTGCAACCAACGCCCTTCGAGACCGAGTCCTCGTTCGGCTTCCGCCACCAGCAGTCTCGGCCAAACATCGTGTAGGTCCCCGGCAGGTGCTTAAAATTGCCGTTCGCCTCGGAATAGAGCCGCCACTTAACCAGTTCCCGGTCCATTAAGGGCAGCTCGGTCAGTTGGTGGGTAATCTCAAATTTACCGCTGGTCTCTATCTTGTCGGTCTTTCGGTTCCGCCAATAAACCCCCGATTCAAGCTTCTCTTTGCCCTCGAGAAACCGAACTAAATTCCGGAGAGCGAAGTCATAATCGCCGCCGGTCAAAACAAAATCGACCCTCGAGTTCAAAAGCGACTCTTTCGGCAAAGCGGTCACATGATCGCCCATTAGAACAATCTTCAGCTTTTTGAACTCCGGCTGGTCTTTGACATAGTTGATCAGCTTCCAGAACCGTCGAATCGTCGGACTCTTCGACTCGATTGCCAAAATATCGGCATCGGCCTCTTCCAAGGCGGCGAGATACTGATCATAATCCATCTCTTCGGCCACGCCGTCAAGCCAAACCACCTCATGGCCGTCGCCTCTGACCATTGTCGCGGCATAAGCCGGCACAACCGGAAAGATAAAAGTCGGGGCGTTAAAGTATTGAAACTGACGATTTTGAGAGATCAGAGCCGCCCCCTTCTCCGAGGGCATGGCCGGATAGCCAACCACAACCTTCATGATTCTAATAAACTCCTTCTAGGGTTATTGACGCACAATCCCAATTCTAGGGATCGGTCGGCCCTTGTCAAGTCAATCTGGCAAAAGAGGAGCAGTATTTTATTTAAGCTAAATCGTGATTTTCCGCCGCTCATTAGTAGTCCTTGACTGATCGGGGCGGCGGCTGGAACAGACCAAGAATAAATCCCAAACCGTAAGAAATATGAGTCAACGGAATCATGACTATTGTCGTAAGCCCGATCAGGATATGGCGATGACGAATCGTTGTAATCAGGCCGTCAATTATCAATCCCAGACCGTAGAGGCCAAGCGGTGTCAAGAGTCGGGCCAAAGGAGTTTGGGGGAACCTGACCAATAAAAGAATCAAGAGACCAATTAGGTAGAGCAGGAAGAGACTTGGCAAAAGGTAGCCAAAACGGAGGGAGGTTTGGTGGCCAAGTCGGGCAAAATGGCCGCGATGCTTGCCATATTGCAAGATTTGACGAAGGTGTTTTGAAAGATCGCTCCGGCGATGATGGTAGACGATCGAGTCTGGTTGATAGACAATCTGTCCGCCTTTTTTTACAAGATCAAAACAGAGTTTTGTGTCTTCTCCCGGCCAATATCTCTTATCAAAGCCGCCAGCCGCTGTAAATGATTCTTTACGGACCAAAAGATTAACGGTCGGCCAGTCGTCGGTTGGCCGGGTCCGACCGAGCGAGAGATAGCGGTGGCGAGCCGTCCCGCCTCCGAGAAACGACTCGAAAACCGCGCCCGAGACCTGCTTCAAAAAATCGTCAGACTCCGGGGTAATTGCCGGCCCACCGACACCGACAACCCGCTTGTCTTTAAAGTGAGGCAGGGCCCGCTCAAGCCAGCCATCAACCGGGTAGGAATCGTCGTCTAAAAAAGCGACTATTTCCGACTTCGCCTTCTGAACCCCGATGTTTCGCTTAATCGAAGGCTCGGACCGAGCGGTCGCGATCCAGCGAATAGGCGGTCCTCCTTCTTTCTTGATTCTCAATTCCAGATTCTTGATTCTGGCGGCCGGAGGTTTCCTGTTAGGCAAAACAATCACCTCGGCCGGCTGTAACTTGAGCCTCGAGATCGCTTCAAACGTTTCCCTCAAATAGTCGTTCGGCTCGAGGAGAGCGACAATGACCGAAACTGGCTGCCTCTTTTTCTTTCCGTTTGGCACAAACCAGTATTCTAGCAGACCGCTTTCAATTTCTCGCCCAAAGTTCATGTTATTCATATCGTTTCGCGCTCGATTTTTGTTGTCACCGATTAACCGCCCATGCTAGCATTGCTGCTATCTAGCCAGAAACTGGCGAAGAACATTGAAAGAGGTGATCAAATGATCAAAGGAAGAACGCTATGCGGTCGAGTTAATCTTCGGGCTGACCCGTTCTCGGGAATGTCTGATCAGCACCGTTATTCGGCCCAATACGGAGCCTGTGTTTTGGCTCTCACGACAACCATTTGCATCGAGGCAAGGTTAGAAATAACGAGTGGTGAGCCGGTCTTTAACTTGACCAAGCGCGGCCGGACTCAAGAAGGGTTCAGGCGTCGGATCTTTGTCGGGTCGAGAGAAGCTCGATCCGACGATGAGGATTTTGGCTTGGTGATTGAGATCTTTCGCCGATTTCGGCTCCACGAAGCTCGGGTCAATCTGGAGTTCTCAACCGAGACTTTCACGCCAGAAGGCGTTGGTCTGGGCACCGGCTCAGCTGTCGCCTACCTCTCTGCCGCCATGGCCAATGTTGTTACTCAAACCGGTTTTACAAACCACGACTTGGCTCGGATGACGATCTCGGCTGAAAAGGAAGCGCTTAACTCCTGGTACGGCTGGCAAGATCAGTACCATCCGACAATCTCTGGCGAATTGAAATTCTACAATTGGATCGTTGGCGAAGGCTTAGAGATAGAAGCCTTGTCCCTCAACAGAAGCCTCATCCAACAGATCGAATCAAGGCTGGTTCTCTTCTTTACCGGCATTTCTCGATCGGCTAAAAATGTTCTCGACCGGGTGACAACGGGCATTAGAGACCAAGATCCTCCAGTCTTGGCCGCCCTTCAGAAGATGAGCCAGTGCGCCCGTAAAGCGCGATCAGCCCTTTTAGAGGGCGACCTCTTGGCGATTGGACCAATTATGAACGAGGCTCGAGCGGCTCACCTTAGTCTCCATCCATCAGTCAGCAACGATCTGATTGACCAGTTTATCACGGTCGGCCTCAAAGCTGGGGCTCAAGGCGCCAAGATCTGCGGCGCTGGCGGCGGTGGCGTTATCGCCTTTTTCGCCCCACCCGATAGCGCCCATGAGGTAAAGCTTGCCCTTAACAAGGCCGGGCTTGATACTGGCGGTCAAGCGCTTGAGTTCCGTCTGACTAAAGAGCCAATCGAGCTTTGGTGGGATGACCAGTCAGCATCAAGGTCTTAAAGCTTTCTCAGCTGATCGAGCTAGTCGCCAATCGTCACCTCGATACCCGTGGCCGCGTCGGCCGCGGGTATCCCTTTATCCGGAAACCGGCGGCTGTAGTCGCGGAGAATCCGATCGCGCCAGAAGATAGCCAGGGTGTCCTTCAACATATTTCGAATCGTCAAGAGAGTGATGCCAGTCGCCATCTGGTTAAAATCCATCTTGACCGGCGCCTCGATAATCTTCCGATGACCCAAAGTTTTGGCAACGACCAAGAGCTCGAGATCGAAGGCATAGCGCTTGACTAGGACTCTTGGCAAAACTCGTCTTAAAACCTCGGCCCGAAAAATCTTCAAGCCGACTTGGGTGTCTCTGATATTGAGCCCGAAAAGAAGGCGAACTAAAACCTGATAAGTAAAAGAGTAGAGCCGACGAATTTTTGGATAATCAACTACCGAACCGATGTGCCTCTTCGAGCCGATAACGCCGTCTATGTCGGTGTTTTTCATTAAGTGATAAAAGAAAACAACCTGATCGGGACTGTAGTCGCCACCGGCGTCATAGAAACAAACCAGGTCGCCATTGGCTTTCAGACTGCCGAACTTGAGAGCAAAGCCCTTGCCCTGATTCGGCTGATAGCGATAGACCCGGACCTTTTGATGTCCGATCGAGACCGCCGCTTCGTGGGTGCGATCGGAATTGCCGTCGCAAACAACCAAAACCTCATACTCGATCGGCTGGCGATCAAGCTCGTCGGTCAAAATCTCGACCGTTCCTTTGATGCTTTTCTCCTCGTTGTAGGCCGGGATGACAATTGAGAGATTCATTGGCGGAGAGTTAAGTTAATCAGCCAGTCGGTTGGTTAGATCTCGGTCGATCGGCAAAGCGGATTGATTTTCCAACCGGAGACAAAACCTCAAGACCAGGACCCCTTTCAGGCTAATCAACTTTTCAGACTAAATCAACTTGCCATAGCGCGTAAACACACGCGTGACACTTCCAGTCCAATCCTGGCAATGAAACGGGGTGTCATGTCGCGTATCCAGACCGTCCATTTAGGCGAGCAAGAAAACCTTGATCGGCTCTTTAGCTCCGCGTGAGCGTCGCGAGAATCGTCTCTCGTTTCTCGATCAAATAATAGCTCACCATCAAGACAAGGCCGATGGCGAAAGAGATGACCAAAATTCGGCTGACAACCATAAAATCCGGGTGGTAAAACCAGAGGAGGGAGAGCATTGTCAGAGAGGAAAGACCGATTGGCCAGAGAAAATGATAGTTTTTTCCGACCGCCAGGAAATACTGGATAAAGACATTCATCAGAGCGAAGAGGAGTTGAGCCAGGCCGAAAAGAGCTAAAAATTGTCCGGCCCCGACATAGGCTTGACCGTACAACAGGCCGACAATCAGAAAAGGGGCGGCGACAAAGACGGCCAGAACCGGCAGAGCGATCAAAATGGTCAGGAGAAAGGTCAGCACCAGCAAGGGAAAATGTCGCTCGTGTCGTTCATAAAGATCAACGATCATCGGAAACATCACCATCGCGACCGGCGCCGAAAGATAAAAGGGAATCTTGCCGATCGTTGAAAGAGCGCCGTAAAGACCGGCCAATTCCGGCTCAAAAAAATGCTTGATTATGATGACATCGGCGTTGGTCGCCAAGGCGATCAAGAGAGCGGCCAAAAGAGCCGGGCCGGAATAATTAAAGATCGCCTTCTTGGACAACCTTTTCTCGCTCGCTTTACTGATCGGCCCAAGCGGCAAAGAGGAGAGAAGGTAGACGACCAAAAGACTGGCGAGGATCGCGCCGAACGCGCCCGAGACCGAAAGACCAAGCCAAACAAAGAGAAGGCCAAAACCGAGCTTTAGAGTCGACTCGAGAGCGGTGCTAAACGAGGTCGCCCCGAATTTCTGGAGACCCTGCATCGCGCCTCGGTTGAATTGAACCAGCAAAATGAGCGAGAGAATCGGTCCCAAGAGATAGATCGGCGCCAACGACTGCAACTTCAAAAAAGAGGCGACCGGTTGAGCCAGCGTCAGGGTGAAGAAGATAAGCAAAATAGCTAAAAAACCGAGATACCGCCTGCCTGATCTCATAAAGGTATGGGCCTCGCCAAGAAGATCGTTGGCTTGCCAGTCGGAAACGAACTTCATCGCCATCGTTAAAAGAGCGGTGCCCGGAACCGAAACGATGACCAGCAAAGAGAGGAGCGAGGCCAGCTCGCCATAAGCGGAAACCCCCAACAGTCGCCCCATTGCCAGCTGATAAAGATAATTGGCCAAGTTGGTAATCAAGAGACCGAGGAGCAGAATCAGACTCCCTTTCAGGAGCCTCGTTAACAAATTTCTTTTGAGACTGAAGACATTGGCCACCAGTTTCAGCCTACACAAGCTTTCTCGCCTCGAACAGCGATCGCGTCAGAGAGATTCGGCCAAATTATGTGCTACTATAGCGACATTGTGGAGAGGTGGCCGAGTGGACGAAGGCGCCGGTCTTGAAAACCGGTAAGGCAGCGATGTCTTCGTGGGTTCGAATCCCACCCTCTCCGCCAA
>CAYJQE010000001.1:0-96103 GCA_964372245.1 uncultured Candidatus Saccharibacteria bacterium | reverse complement strand
CAGAATAGCCGACTGTCGCCAAAAGTGTCAAGCCCGTGTCCCGACCGACCAGATCGCTCACAAGTTAGAACTGTTTCGCTCAATCTGTTCAATGGGAATGAGGCAATCAAGGGTTTCAGGGAGAGGGTTGAAATCGCGCTCAACCAACCATTCCGGGTGGTCAAGAATCGGCTGAACGATACTCTCTGGCCTGGTCGAAAAGACTCTCGTCATTGACTCCTTTCTCGATCTCATTGAAGGCCTCGATAACACGAGAGTCGCCGCCGACGCGTCTCGGTCTCGGCGGGGAGAAAGCCCGAGTCAGTCTTCCGCCGGCCGATATTGACCAAGGCAAAAGGGCTGAAACCAGCGATTCGGCGGTCGCGTCGCTGATTATCTCCCTTTTCCCTCAATAATCTGTCCGGCGATATTTTTTGGCGTCTCTTGGTAGTGATCGAACTCCATCGTAAAGGTCGCCCGGCCTTGAGTCATACCGCGAAGCTCGGTCGCGTAGCCAAACATTGAAGCGAGCGGGACAAAGGCGTTGATGACTTTCATGGAGGCCCTTTCCTCCGAACCTTGAATCTGGCCTCGTTTGCCGGAGAGATTGCCCATAACATCGCCAAAAAACTCGTCCGGCGTAACGACCTCAAGCCTCATAATCGGTTCGAGGAGGACCGGATCGGCCTGTTTGGCGGCCGTCTGAAAAGCGATCGAGCCAGCGATCTGAAAAGCGATTTCGGAGGAATCAACATCATGAAACGAGCCATCATAAAGAGTGACGCTTAAGTCAACCAGGGGATAGCCAGCCAAAACGCCCTTTTCACTCGCTTGGCGAATGCCTTTCTCGACAGCCGGAATAAATTCCCTTGGGATCGCTCCGCCGACAATTTTGTTCATAAATTGAAGCTCGTTTCCCCTTTCAAGCGGCTCTAGAGCCAAGAAAACATGGCCGTATTGCCCTCGGCCGCCAGTTTGTCGAATATATTTGCCCTCGGCCTTAGCCGGCTTGGTGATTGTTTCCCGATAGGCCACTTGGGGCTGCCCGATATTGGCTTCAACCAAAAATTCCCGTTTCATTCGGTCAACCAAAACCTCGAGATGGAGCTCGCCCATACCGTAAATCAAAATCTGTCCGGTTTCCCGATCAGACTCAATCTTAAAGGTCGGATCCTCTTGAGCGAGTTTTTGGAGCGAGAGGCCAAGTTTTTCTTGATCGGCCTTGGTTTTCGGTTCGATCGCGACCGAGATTACCGGCTCGGGAAACTCGATCGATTCAAGCACGATCGGACTGTCAGGCGCGGTCAGGCTGTCACCGGTTTGAACATCTTTTAGGCCGACGGCCGCTCCGATCTCGCCGGCATAGATCTCGGAGAGATCCTCCCTCGAATTGGCGTGAAGCCTGACAATTCGGCCGATTCTTTCGCTCCTCTGTTTGGTCGCGTTCAAAATGGTCGTCCCCGTCTTCAAAAGACCGGCGTAAACTCTAAAAAAGGTCAGGTTGCCGACAAAGGGATCGGTCGCGACCTTAAAGGATAGGGCGGCAAACGGTTCCGAGTCCTTGGCCTCCCGCTTTTCCTCGGCCCCGGTTTTCGGATTGAAACCAACGGCGGCCGGCAGATCGGCCGGTGACGGCAGATAGTCAATAACGGCGTCGAGGAGAAACTGAACGCCTTTGTTTTTGAGGGCTGAACCGCAAAGGACCGGGAAGAAATCAACTCTCACGGTCGCAGTCCGAATTGCCGAGCGCATTTCCTCGACTTCGAGGTCGCCCGATTCAAGATATTTATCAAGAAGACGATCATCGGTCTCGGCCACCCGCTCGATCAACCGCTCTCGCCATTTTTTAGCCTCTTCGATCATCTCGGCCGGGATCTCCCGCTCTTCTATCTCGCGACCAAGGTCGTCTTGATAGATCTCGGCCTTCATCCCAACCAGATCAATAATTCCCTTAAAGCCGTCCTCGATACCAACTGGAATTTGAAGGGCGATGGCGCGGCTGGAAAGCCGACTGACGATTGACTGAAAGCTCTTCTCAAAACTGGCGCCGGTTCGATCGAGTTTGTTGATAAAACAAATTCTTGGGACATTAAACTTGTCGGCCTGTCGCCAAACCGTCTCCGACTGGGGCTCAACCCCGGCCACACCGTCAAAAATGACGACCGCTCCGTCGAGCACCCGAAGCGATCTTTGAACCTCGACCGTAAAATCTATGTGACCGGGCGTGTCAATGATATTGATCTGATGACGATCGCCGGGCTTAGCTCGAGACGACCATTCGGCTGTTGTCGCCGCGGCCGTAATCGTGATACCTCGTTCTTTCTCCTGGGCCATCCAATCCATTTCGGCCTCGCCCTTGTGAACTTCGCCAATTTTGTGCTTCCGGCCAGTATAAAAAAGAACTCGCTCGGAGACAGTCGTCTTGCCGGCGTCAATGTGGGCTATGATACCGATATTTCTTATTTTCTCGATCGGCAATTGTCGCGCCATTTTTTTAGTCTACTCCTCGCTACAAAAACAAGCCCAGAAGGCCTCGATCGAGGATAGGCGATTTGACAGAGATGGTCAAGCCGACACAACCTCCCATCAACCTTCTGTCGGCCTTGAGATTTAAACGCCCGAGGTTGGAACTAATGAGTCGCCCCAAAAATCGCTCCAAAAAGTCTCCTTATTTGAGGCCAGAAAAATTAAGCTCGACAGTCTTGGGTGTTCGAAAGATGGCTAGAACCGAGCAAAATGAGCGAAGGCCCGGTTGGCCTCGGCCTGTTTGTGAACATCGTCCCGTTTTTTAATCGCCGACCCCTCATTTTTCTTGGCCGTTAAAAACTCGGCCGCCAAAAACTTAAACATCGGTTTACCCTGCTGAATTCGAGCCGCGTCTCTAATCCAACGCATCGCTAAGGCCTGTCGCCGACGACGAGAGACCTCGACCGGAATCTGATAATTGGCGCCACCGATCCGGCGAGACTTGACCTCAACCAGGGGCCCGACATTTTTCAAGGCCGCCTCGAAAACTTCAAGTGGATCTTCCCCGGCCTGCCGGATCAACTCAAAAGCCCGATAGACTATCTTTCGGGCGACGCTTTTTTTGCCCCGCTCCTGAACCAGATTGATAAACTTGGCGACGGTGGCCGAACGATAGAGCGGATCCGGGGCGAACGGCCTGATCTTGGCCTGCCTGTTTCTCACTATTTGGCCTTTTTCGAACCGTAAAGACTCCGACCCTTTTTCCGATCGGAAACGCCTTCGGTGTCAAGAACGCCCCGGACAATGTGATAACGAACGCCCGGCAAGTCTTTAACCCGACCACCTCTAAGAAGAACGACCGAGTGTTCTTGGAGATTATGACCTTCACCCGGGATGTAGGCCGTCACCTCCATGCCGTTTGAAAGTTTAACCCGGGCGATTTTTCGAATGGCCGAGTTTGGTTTTTTCGGTGTCATCGTGGTCACCCGAACGCAAACACCCCGCTTGAACGGCGCGCCTTTTTTGCTCCTGACCGGTCGATTGGCGATGAAGTTAAAGCCCGGCTTAAGAGCCGGCATTCTTGGCCGGTAAGCCTTCTTTTTTCTCGCTCCCCGCTTTAATTGTTGAAAAGTCGGCATCTTTTTTTGAGCCTAGCCCAAAACCGGCTTTTCGAGAAGCCGGGGCGTCAATTTAGGCTCGATTTTTTTGAGCGCCGATTCGGGAATCTCTTTGCCGGGAAAACCGGTGCCGGCCGGAATCAGTTTACCGATGATGACATTTTCCTTCAGACCCTCAAGATAATCGATAGAACCTCGAGTGCCGGCGTCAACTAAAACCGAGGTTGTCTCTTGGAAGGAAGCGGCCGCCAAGAACGACTCCGATTTTAGAGCCACCTTGGTAATGCCGAGAATCATATCCTGAAAAACTATCGGCTTCTTTGAAACCTTTTTCAGCGACTCGTTTTCGATCTCGACTCTTTGCCGGTCAACAACATCTTGGATCATATAGCTTGAGTCGCCAGGCTCTAAGATCCGGACCTTGCTCAACATCTGCCGAAGGATAATTTCAACATGTTTATCATGGATCCCTTGACCTTGGGAGTTATAGATGTTCTGAACCTCTCGGATCATATAATTGGCGATTTTCTCAACGCCCTGAAGTTCGAGACCGAGACTAAGATCGATATGACCCTCGGTCATCGGCTGGCCGGCCACAACTTTTTCGCCGTCTTCGACCAGCAGATTGAGAGCCGGTGAAACCTCATAATCTATAAACCGATTGATCCGCGAGGTGATCGTGATTTTCCTCGCTTCAACCTTGACCGTTCCGCCCAAAGGCGCTCGGATCTCTGACCCGCCCTCAACTGAAACTATCGGTTGACGAGCTCTGATCGTCTCTCCGGTTTTGACGAGAGCTTTCATCGAGGGCTGGAGCTCGACCACCTCTTGAAGTTTCTCGTCGCCGGTCAGTCTGATGACTCGGCTCTCTTTGCTCTCAATCAAAGTCACCTTCCCACCAATTTCGGCCATTATGGCTGGAGTTTTCGGCCGCCTCGCCTCGAATATCTCCTCGACTCGCGGCAAACCGGAAGTGATATCGCCCTCGCCGGCAACCCCGCCCATGTGAAATGTCTTCATCGTCAGCTGGGTTCCTGGCTCACCAATCGCTTGAGCCGCCATAATGCCGACGACCTCGGCTATTTCAACCAACTCTCCGGTCGCCAAATCAACGCCGTAACAGAGCTGGCAAACCCCCCGTTCGGCCTGGCAGTCGAGAAGGTTTCTGATCGACACCTCTTTCACCTCATCTTTTAGTCGTTTAGCGATGTCGGAAGTTATAAGCGTTCCGATCTTAAATTTGCCGATGGTCTTCGCCAGAGTTCGGCCCGAAGCCCGCTCAACAAAATCGGTCCCAAACTCCGAAACCTCGGCCGTTATTAAGAGACTTGATCTCTTTGTCCGACAATCCTTTTCAGTCACAACGGCGTCCTGCGCGACATCAACCAGCCGACGAGTCAGATAACCGGCGACCGATGTTCGAAGAGCGGTGTCGGTTCGGCCTTTTCTCGAGCCGTGGGTTGAGATGAAGTACTCGTAAACCGAGAGCCCTTCCTTAAAGTTCGAACGAATCGGGATCTCAATAATCTGACCTTCGGGGTTAACCATCAAGCCCTTCATGCCCGAGAGCTGGGCCAGTTGGGTGACCGATCCCTTCGCGCCGGAAGCGACCATCATAAAGAGGGGATTTTGCCTCTCATACTGCTTGAGCATCTGTTCCTGAAGAGCTCGGTTGACTTTCGTCCAAAGCTCTATCGTTTTCGTGCTCCGTTCCGAATCGGTCAAAAGACCCCTGGCGTATTGCCGACCAATCTCGGCCAATTCAAGATCGGCTTGCTCGATGACCTTTTTCTTGTCCTTCGGAACCTCGATATCATCAACCGAGAAGGTCATCCCGCTGGCTGTGACGTGCTCAAAGCTGACCGATTTCAAGGCATCGAGAGTTATCGCGGCTTCGGCCCGACCGACCGTGATCAAGACCTCTAGCACGATCTTTCTGGCCATCTTGTTATCAATGGTCAGATTTCGATAACTGATGGCCGTCGGCAAGGCCCGATTAAAAATCACCCGGCCGACCGTTGTCTCAATCAGGCCCGACTCTCCGCCTTCAACCGGTTTGCCGACTGGCAACTTGATTTTAGCCTGAACCTCAATTTGACCGAGCTGATAAGCCGTTACGGCTTCATCCTCGCAAGAGAATATTCTCCCCTCGCCGAGCGCCTTTTCTTTCTGACTGGTCATATAATAGAGGCCCCAGATCATATCGAGCCTTGGACCGACGATCGGATCGCCGGAAGCCGGCTTTCGAAGATTATGAGAGGACCGAATAATCTGCGAGGCTTCCCATTGAGCCTGGCGAGAAAGAGGGACATGAACCGCCATCTGATCGCCGTCAAAGTCGGCGTTAAAGGCGTGGCAAACGAGGGGATGGATCTGAATCGCCTTGCCATCAACCAAGACCGGCTGGAAGGCTTGAATCCCGAGCCGATGGAGAGTCGGCGCCCGATTCAAAAGAACAAAATGGTTTTTGGTCACATCCTCAAGAATGTCCCAGACAAATGGCTCGCCCTGCTCAATCAGTCGAGTGGCGTTTTTGACATTGTGGACATAGCCCTCACGGATTAAGCGCCCGATAACGAAGGGCTTAAAAATCTCCATCGCCATTGATTTCGGCAGGCCGCACTGATAAAGCTTCAACTCTGGACCGACGACAATCACCGATCGACCAGAGTAGTCAACCCGCTTGCCGAGCAAATTTTGACGAAAACGGCCCTGCTTGCCCCTCAACATGTCGGAAAGAGATCTAAGACGTCTTTTGTTATTGACCGAGGTCACCGCTCGCCCGCGACGATTGCTGTTGTCAATTAAAGCGTCAACCGCCTCCTGAAGCATTCGGCGTTCGTTTCTTTGAATAACCTCGGGCGCGCCGGAGGCGACCAATCGTTTTAAGCGATTATTTCGGTTGAGCACTCTTCGATAGAGATCGTTTAGGTCGGAGGCGGCAAAACGTCCACCATCAAGCTGAACCATCGGTCGAAGATCGGGTGGCAAAATGGGCAATCGCTTGAGGACAAACCAGGCCGGCTGAATGGTATTTGCCTTGAGACCTCGAAAGAGCCGGAGCCGGCGAAGACTCTTTCTCGAACTGGTCTCCGATTCCCCCTCGGCCAGACTCTCTTTCTCCAGCCCATCGAGAGTCGTCTCGAGATCTATCGCCTCGAGAAGCTCAAGCACCGCCTCGGCCCCAATCCCAACCCTGACGATGCTCCCATACTTCAAAGAGAGGTCCTGATAGCGACCTTCCGAGATAATCATCTTCGGCTTAAGGCCGGTCAGGACTTGTCGTTCCTCTTTATAGGCAAGATCGAGAGCTTCGGCTTTTTCGCCGCCTTCCTTGAAATCGTCAGCTGATTTGAGATTTTTATATTCCGATTCAAGAGCTTGGAGGGCCCGCTCGCGGATATCGTCCGAAACCTCCATAACGATGTAGGCGGCAAAATAGATGACCTTCTCGAGATCGGAGACTGGAATATCAAGGGCGAGACTCAAAATTGAGGGGATGCCTCTTAAATACCAGATATGAACGACCGGAAAGGCCAAATCTATGTGGCCGAGCCGCTCTCTTCGAACGATCGACCGCGTCACCTCAACCCCGCATTTATCACAGATCACGCCCTCAAATCGAATCTTCCGATATTTGCCGCAATAACACTCAAAGTCTTTAACCGGACCAAATATTCTCTCGTCGAAAAGACCGTCGCGTTCCGGCTTTTGAGTTCGATAGTTAAAGGTCTCGGGCTTTAAAACTTCGCCATGCGACCAGGCCAGAATTTCCTCGGGCGAGGCGACCCTTATCTGGATGGCGTCAAAATCGAAGCCCTTGCCCAAGATATCCCTTTCGGTCGGAGCCCGATTTTCTGTCGGTTGGTTAAAAATTGTCATACTTTAGCGCCTCTTGGTTAATTCTCGTCGGCCACGATTGGTTCCGATTGAAGGATCTCTTTTTCCTGACCAACCATAAGCTCGGTCGCTTTTTCGTCGAGCTCCTCTGGCGCCTCTTCTCCGGCTTTGGTCGATTGACTTTCGGTCTTTTTGGCTACTGAATCTTCCTCTTTTTTCGGCTTCAGGCGGCCCCCAGTCTCCTTCATTAGATTGATTGACAAACCCAAACTCTGAAGCTCTTTGATCAAAACATTAAAAGCGGCCGGGATATTCGGTTTTTTGATCTCCTCGCCCTTGATAATCGCTTCATAGGCCTGACCCCGACCAACAACGTCATCCGATTTAATCGTCAGCATCTCTTGAAGGGTATGGGCCGCGCCGTAGGCCTCGAGCGCCCAGGCTTCCATCTCACCGAATCGCTGACCGCCAAATTGGGCTTTGCCGCCGAGCGGTTGTTGGGTGATCATCGAGTAGGGGCCGACCGAGCGAGCATGGGCTTTATCGTCAACCAGATGGATCAACTTCAAGACATAGATAATACCGACAGTTGTCGCTTGGTCGAATTGACGACCGTCTCGACCGTCGCGGAGTTGGATCTTGCCGCTTGCCGGCAGGCCGGCCTTGACCAGTTCGGCCCGAATCGCTTCTTGAGAAACGCCGTCAAAGACTGGGCTGGCTACTTTGTAACCAAGCTCTTCGGCTGCCCAGCCAAGATGGGTCTCGAGAATTTGACCAATATTCATCCTCGAGATAACACCGAGAGGATTGAGGATAATATCAATCGCCGTGCCATCGGGCAAAAATGGCATATCCTCAACCGGCAAAATTTTTGAGATGACGCCCTTGTTGCCATGACGCCCAGCCAACTTGTCGCCGACCGAAATCTTCCGCAGTTGGGCAACCGAGACCTCGACCTGTTGAATAACCCCGGTCGGCAACTCATCGCTAGCCTCTCGACTAAACATTTTCGTTTCAATGACTTTGCCCTTTTCGCCGTTGGGCATCCGAAGCGAGGCGTCTCTGACATCCTTGGCCTTCTCGCCAAAAATCGCCCGCAGCAGCTTTTCCTCGGCCGTCAGATCGGTCTCGCCTTTAGGCGAAATTTTACCAACCAAGATATCGCCGGCCGAAACCTCGGCCCCGACTTGGACAATTCCCATTTCATCGAGATCGGCCAGAGCCTCCTCGCTCACATTCGGGATATCCCGAGTCAAAACCTCTGGACCGAGCTTGGTCTCTCGAACCTCGATCGTGTGTTTCTCGATGTGAATCGAGGAAAGTATATCCTCTTTGACCAGCCGTTCGGAGATCACTATCGCGTCCTCATAGACCGCCCCGCCCCATGACATAAAGGCGACTCTCAAGTTGGCGCCTAGCGACAATTCGCCGCTTTCAGTCGCCATCGAGTCGGTCAAGACCTGACCCCGAGAGATTTTATCACCGACTGAAACGATCGGCCGTTGATTAATGCAGGTCGCCTGATTGCTTCGGACAAACTTCTCGAGCCGATAGATATCGGTTGAGTCCCGAGTCTTGATTTTGATCAGATCAGACGAGACCTCGGAAACGGAACCGGGATTTTCAGCCCGGATAACTTGACCGGAGTCTCTCGCCGCCTCAAACTCCATACCGGTGCCAACAATTGGCGCTTGAGGCGAAATCAAAGGCACCGCCTGACGTTGCATATTCGAACCCATCGAGGCTCGGGCGGCGTCGTCGTGTTCGACAAAAGGAATAAGGGCGGTCGAGATCGAGACCGTCTGTTTTGAGGTGACATCGATATAATCAATTTTGGAACGCGCTTCGATCATCGGCCTGCCGGCCCGCCTGACAAGGAGACGGTCGGCCAAAATCTTGCCATTTTCGTCAACTGGCGCCGAAGCCGGCGCCACGACGACTCGTTCTTCGGCCGAACCATCAAGATAAGCGATCTCTTTGGTCACATAGGTTGAATCGCCTCTCTGCTCAACCTTGCGATAAGGCGTTTCGATGAAACCATACCGATTGACTCGGGCATAGCTCGCCAACTGACCAACCAGTCCGACATTTGGCCCTTCAGGAGTCGTGATCGGGCAAATTCGACCATAATGACTGGTATGAACATCGCGAACCTCAAACGAGGCCCGCTCTTTCGAGAGACCGCCCGGACCGGTGGCCGAAAGTCTTCGCTTGTGTTCAAGCTCGGCCAGAGGGTTAGTCTGATCCATAAATTGGGAGAGTTGAGACGAGGCAAAGAACTCCTGTAGGGCGGCGGCGATCGGCCGATGGTTAATCAATTGCGAAGGAGTGACGGTTTCGAGATCAACAACGCTCATTCGGTCCCTGATGATCCGCTCCATTCGAAGCATGCCGACTCGGACCTTGTTTTGGATCAACTCTCCGACCGACCTGACTCGCCGGTTCATCAGGTGATCGACGTCGTCGGCCTCGGCGGTCGGATCGTTGTTCAGCCGGATTACCTCTTTGATGATTTCAACGATATCCGCCCTTGAAAGAACAAACTCCTGATGAGCCGGCCCATCGAGCAAGAGCCTTTGGTTGAGCTTGTAGCGACCGACTTGACCCAGGCTATACCGTTTCGGGTTGAAGAGGAGGCCGTCCAAAAAAGCCTTGGCGCTCTCGGGCGTCACCAGATCGCCCGGCCGAATTCGGCGATAAACCTCAACCAGAGCCTCTTTGCTATTCTTTGAGGGATCTTTGTCGATTGTTGACTGAATGAACTTCCTTTCCGGATCATTGTCAACATCCTGAAAAAGATCGAGAATCTCCTGATTTGAGGAATAGCCGAGGGCTCGAAGGAAGGTTGTGATCGGAATCCGACGTTTGCGATCAACCTTAACGGCAATTTGGTTCCGGCTCGATGTCTCAATTTCGAGCCATGCTCCTCGGTTCGGAATGATCTTTGCTCCAAAAAGCCTTACGCCCTGATTATCCTCATCAGCGAAGAGAACGCCGTAAGACCGGACGACTTGAGTGACAACGACCCGTTCCACGCCATTAATGATGAAAGTTCCCTTCGGCGTCATAAGCGGGAAGTCGCCAAAATAGGCCTCGGACTCTCTGATCTCGCCCGATTCAAGATTTTTGAGAGCGACTTTGGCCTTAAGGGGGGCCTTAAAGGTTTGATTATTGTTCCTTGAGGCAACCGCGTCCAACTTTGGCTCTTCGAGCTTAAAATCAAGAAACGAAAGCTCGAGTTTTTTAGCCGTAAAATCAATGATCGGCGAGATCTCTTCAAAAAGTTCTTTAAGACCGGTCGAGAAGAACCACTCATAAGAGGCGGTTTGAATCTCGATTAAGTTCGGTAGTTCGAGCGGCAAACTCGGCTTGGAGAAAAATCGGCGTCCGTTTTTAGTGGCCATCTTTGATCCCCTAACTTAGCTGAACCTTAAACCCTTGGCTAAACCCTAAACCTAAAAACCTAAATTCGAAGTCAAACTTAAAACCGGGGTCCAAAAAGACCCGCCACATGACGACCCGCGGTTCAGTGGTCAATCGTTGGGAGAAAAATTGTTATCCCCCGAGTTATTAATATCTACACCCCACAGTCTAACCAAGCCATTTTTTTTGTCAAGCCCACTCGACAAAAAAACCGGTCTCGAGAGATTGCCAAGCGGCAAATACTATCTTTTTGTCGTTTTAGCTCGTTTAAGCTCAACCGAATCGGGAAAAGTCTCGGGGCCATGATTGCGATTTTTCTGAATAAAATCCCGAATTTCCGATTCGTCAAACCGGTCAAGTTTTTTTAGTCGGCCCCAAGAAGCGAGGCTGATTAAGCTCTCGTTGGCCGAACGGGGAGCGAGAATAACCCTGATCGGGTAGGCCAAAACGATGGTTTCAAGGTTATTTTTATCTTCTTGACTGAGATCGGGACGATAAAAAACATTGACGCCACCATGCTCGAGGTTGTGAACCAGCCGTTCATCCGGCTCCTCCTGAACATAGACCCCCCAATCAGCAGGCGCCGGCCAGTGCCAACCGGAAGTCGGCGGGTTAGAGCTGTAGGCCGGGTGATTAAACGAGCCATCGGCGATATGTTCCTGACCCTGAATCGGCTGCTCGTCGCCAACCGGCGTGGTCGCCTGACCAGAGGACCGAGCGACAAAAAAAATACCGGCAAGAACAAGACCGGTGGCGATCAAAAGACCGAGGATCGTTTTATCCATCAGGCTTATGCTATATCACCCATCAAAAAAGACCAGCCGGCGGAGCGTCCGCCAGCTGGTCCAATGCTCACCTCAAATCCTAAAACTCGACCACCACCCGAACCATGATATTCTTCCACAATCGCGATTCTTGCTCCCTGAAAAGGTTGAACCTTCCTAAACCTGAATCTCCGTGCCAAAGGGCTACACCCCCCTGACCTTTGTCCAGATGCCTGTCGAGACAACACTCGCCGCCTCCAAACTTTCGACTCACTTGACCCGAGCCGAGCAGGCAGAAAAGCTCGAGTGAGGTCGGGAAACGAACCTTTTTCGCCCCCAGAAAATCAGCGATGACCGGGAAAAGAGTCTCTTCCCAGTCTTTTCTCATAAGGATCTTGCCGAGCCCGTTACTAAGGTCGGGCGCCTGAAAAGGAATTGGCTGACTTAAAGGCCCCCTAAGCTCAAGGCCCTTGAAGCTGCCATCGTCCCAAGCGACCGGACAGAGATCAACCGCCGAGACCGCCGGGCCAACCGCCAACCAGCGACCATCGCCAAGACTAAACTGACTGATCAGCCGGCCATCTTGGCCAACTAATTTCCCATTTCTCAAATAAGAGAAATATTTGGGCGAGCCATCCAACTTATGGCTTAGTTTCCCAGTCTCGACCTGACATCTTCCTTCTGGGTCCAAACCGAAACCTGGGAGATAACAAAGATCAAGTCCCAGCTCGTTAAATTTCAGATGCCGTCCCAAGTTGTCCCATGCCGGCGGTTCGAGACTGAAATTTCCCATTCCAAAAAAAGTCCCGACTTTTTCGCAAACCTCCCGGACCCGTCCGGGCCGAGGATCAAGCCGCTTGATCATCAGATCGACTTGGAAATCCTGGCCGAGCTCCTCCAATAATCTCCCCAACTCAGAACCTTGAGCAAGGCCAAGCTCGATCCAACTCTTAAGCGCCCTCCGGTCAACACCCGTCATGTCCTCAAAACTTTCAAGGTGGGGATACTTTGCTCTCTTTTTTTCCGATTCCGACACACTGATCACTCCCTTTTTTCAAGTTTTCAGGCCGGTCTAGCTGCCAAGAACAAGCGACCGACAAGACCAATTTATTCCAGCCGATAGCCAGTCGCCCGTCAAGCCCGTGTTCTGATCGATCAGACCAGTCACAAGTTAGAACTGTTTCGCTCAATCTGTTCAATGGGAATGAGGCAATCAAGGGTTTCAGGGAGAGGGTTGAAATCGCGCTCAACCAACCATTCCGGGTGGTCAAGAATCGGCTGAACGATACTCTCTGGCCTGGTCGAAAAGACTCTCGTCATTGACTCCTTTCTCGATCTCATTGAAGGCCTCGATAACACGAGAGTCGTCGCCGACGCGTCTCGGTCTCGGCAGCCCGATCTTCAATCGGCAAAACATTCTTGAGCTCTCAAGGACGAGAATTTCTCGTTTCCAGGACTTTGGCGACTCTCGACAAAAGCTCTCCCAGTCCCTGACCGGTAAAAGCGCTGATCAGGATCGCCCGCCGCGAAGCGATGAAAGCTCGATGCCGCTCTCTCGCTCTCGAGTCGAGGTCAATCCGGTTGATGACAACGACCACCGGTTTTTTTAAGAGATCCGGGCTCCAACTCAAAAGTTCTTTTCTAACGGCCTGATAGTCGAGTTCCAGATTGTCGCTCAAAGAGTCGAGCAGGTGAACCAACGCTTTTGTCCGCTCAATATGGCGCAAAAAATCGTGGCCCAACCCCTTGCCGGCCGACGCGCCCTCGATAAGGCCGGGGATGTCGGCCCAGACGGCTCGCTTTTCAAGACCGATGCTCGCAAAGTCAACCAGACCAAGATTCGGCTCGAGAGTCGTGAAGCGATAATCGGCAATCTTAGGCGTAGCGGCGGAAATTTTTGAAAGAAGAGACGATTTGCCGACATTGGGCAGTCCGATGATTCCGACTTCAGCGATCAGTTTGAGCTCAAGTTCAAGCGTCTTTTGTTCGCCCAACCAACCCTTGGTCCTCACTTTTGGCGTCTGATTGGTCGAGCTCTTAAAACTGGCATTGCCTCGACCGCCCTCGCCGCCCTTAGCGACGACGACTTGATCAAGGGGCGAAACCAGATCGGCAATCAATGATTTTAGATCGCCCCGAAATTCCCGAACGATCGTCCCGACTGGCACTTCAATCTTAATCGCGTAGCCGTCCCGACCGGTCTGATTCTTCGAGCGGCCGGCTTCGCCCGATTGGGCGACAAAGTCCTTCCGACTGGCAAAAAAATTAAGGCCGTTTAGGTCGTCGGACGCGACCAAAAAAACATCGCCGCCCCTACCGCCATTGCCGCCGTCCGGCCCGCCCTTCGGCACTCCTCGTTCTCGTCGAAAAGAGACCAGACCGTCGCCGCCATCGCCAGCCTTGACCCGGATAACCGACTGATCGAGAAAAACCATTACCGGACGTAACTTACCGGATTGAGTCGGCGGCCATTCTTTCTAATCTCGAAATGAAGATGGGCGGCGCCTTTCGGGATCACCCGACCGGAGGCCCCCATAGTCGCGATCTCTTGGCCCCCCGAAACTCGCTGGCCGGCCGAAACCAGATTAGCGCTATTGTGAGCATAAAGCGTTTCCCAGCCATCGCCATGATTAACAACGATATAGTTGCCATATCCGCCATTCCAACCAGTTCCGACCTTAGTTACAACCCCATCGGCCGAAGCGACGATGGTCAAACCGCCGCCGGAAATATCAACCGCCCAACTATGATAGCCGTTTCTCATATAACCGCCGGCCGGCCGGACAAAAAGACCGGCGCCCGAGAGATCCCGATCGGGAGCTGGCGCCGTCCGCACAATCGAACGTTGGCGTTCTTTGGCCAGACGGGCGGCGACTATGTCCCTCTGCTTCGCTTCTTCCGCCTTTCTTCGATTGATCTCGGCCAACCACTGCCTTGAGTTGGAGATATCATCGGCCGGAATAGAGAGAGTCGCGCCGATCTTGAGACTCTCAATATCGTCAATCGAGAGGTCGTTGGCGATCAAAAGAGAGTCGACATGAAGATCAAACTTCGAGGCAATGCCCGAAACGGTATCGCCCTTTTGAACAACATACTGGGTCGAGATTTTAAGGTAATCGGCCGTTCGTTTTTGTTTTGAGGCTTTGTTGGTCGAGAGAATGCCCGGTTTTTCAAGCGATTCTATTGACAGAAAAGCGAATTCGAGATCCTCCTCGCCCTCTGATATCCCCTCGGTGTAACGATCAAGAGACTGAAGACTCTCGACAATCTCTGACGGGCTGAGACTAAACTCGGTCGAAGAAAAAGCCAAAGCTCGTCTCTCGACCTGAACCGTCAAGAGACCAAAGAGGCCGATCGCGATCAGGCTGTAATGGGCTCGCAAAGGGCTAAGGAGCCGATAGACGCGACCGCCAAGATGACGACGATTGTAAAGAACCTTGGTGATTAAAAAATGTCTCGACTCAACCAAAAGCCGCTTGAGAAAAGGAAATGGCGTTTTAGAGAGAGCGGAAAATCGCAAACTGGCGGCTTTTTGAGCCTTTCGAATCCCCTGAATGGAAGAAAATAGTCCTTTTTGGACGCGACTCAATAATCTCTTGACCATCGAGGCGAAAACTCCTTGTAGAGGCTAAAAAGAGCGAGGGCTTTAATTCTCATTCCAAGATCAAGCCCTGCCTTTTTGAACAGAATCCTCCTCTTCTCGGCCGACTTTCTCAAGTGTCTCAAGAGTCCGCTCTTTAGTTTCGGTCTTGACTTCTCGGATCTGATCGCCGACCTCAATTCGATGGGATTTGTCAACCGTGAAACCAAACTCCTGACCGACCTCGACCGACCGCGCCTCTTCGTTTCCTCGCCTCAAGCTCAAGATCTTGGCTCGAGCAATGGTCTCGCCGGCTCGTTCAAGCCTGACCTCGGAATTGAGTCCAATCCGACCAGCCTTGACCTTGGCGCCGTAGAGCCGACGACCGGGACCGCCGCCCTTAAAGGTCGCCAAGACCTCGGCTCGGCCTAGCTCGATCTCTATCTCTTCCGGTCGAAGCCTTAAAGTCAAAACCGCTTTGATCTTATCTTCTATTTCGTAGACAAGCTCGGTCCTGAATATCTCGACCCCTTCTTTGTCGGCAATCTTTCGAACAATCGGGGAAAGACCGACATGGAAACCGATCACGATCGCTCTCGAGGCTTTAGCCAGAAGAACATCCGATTCCGAGACCTGACCGACAGCCTGATGAATAATCGAAACCGAAACTTCCCGATTGCCAATCTGCTCTAAAACTTTTCTGGCCGCCTGAAGAGAACCAACGGCGTCGGCTTTCAAAACAATCGGCAAGAGATTGAGCGGCCGCCCTGAAACCAATTTCGAGATCGAGGCCAGACTCAAGGTCTGGCCAAAGTTTTGAAAAGAGCCTCGAGCGAGCGAGCGAGCTTCTCGCTCCGACTCAACTTGGCTGAATGATTGACCGGAGACCGAGATTGACCGAAGACCCAAAATTTTGACCGGTTGGCCCGGCTTGGCTTCGTGGATCTCGCTAGCTCGATCGTCCTCCATTCGCCGAATTCGGCCGAACGACCTTCCGGCCACGATAAAATCGCCAGTTTTCAATGTCCCCCGTCGAACAAGGGCTGTCGCCTCCGGACCAGCGCCGGACTGGAGATGAGATTCGATAATCACCCCGGTTGCCAGCCCGATTTCCGGCGCCCGGAGATCTCGCAACTCGGCCACGGCCAAAATCAGTTCGAGGAGCCGATCGATCCCTTGGCCAGTTTTGCTCGAGACCTCGACGAAAGGAATATCGCCGCCAAAGCCTTCGAGCAAGAGATTGTTTTGAGCCAGTTCCTGTTTGACCCGATTAACATTGGCCTCGGGCAGATCAATCTTTGTGATCGCGACAATCACCGGCACCGAAGCGGCTCGAGCGTGATCGCGCGCCTCAAGGGTCTGGCTTAAAACTCCCTCGGTCGCCGAGACAACCAGGACCACAATATCAGTGATGCTTGCTCCGTGAGCCCTCATAGCCGTAAAGGCCTCGTGCCCAGGGGTGTCAACGAAGGTGATTGTTTTTAAAGCTCCCTTGACTTTGCCGGATCTTCGACCGGTCCGGTCAACATGAACCTGATAAGCGCCGATATGTTGGGTGATCTTGCCCGATTCGGTCGAGGCGACATCGGTCTGCCTAATCCAGTCGAGGAGCGAGGTCTTGCCATGATCAACATGGCCCATAACCGTCACGACCGGCGGCCGCGGTTTCATCTCTCTCGTATCGGTCAGGTCGTCCGTTTTCCGATCCACCGTTTCGCCAGATTGGGCTTCGGGTTGAAAGCCAAGTTCCGAAGCGACGATTGCCGCCGTTTCAAAGTCGAGTCGCTGATTAATCGTCGCTAAAAGACCATTTTTCATCAAAACCGAAATAACCTCGGACGGAGAAACCGAGAGAAGAAGAGCGAGATCTTTGACGCTAACCGCTTCTGGTAGCTGAACATTCCTTCTGGACGCTCTTTCTTCGGCCTTTTTCCGTTCTCGTTCAACCACCGCCCGCTCTTGAGCGGCCTCCCGCTTTAGGCGAGCCAGCTGCTCTTTCTTGCCAACTTTCTTCAACCTTTTCGGTCTGGTCAGAGCCATCAGGGACTTATTCTAACAGAGAGGAGAAAGAATTGACAGCCCTTCACGTCCAAATCTCGGACGCCTGCCCGCCGAGTGGTCAAGTCCGACCGGACCTTATCGGCTCTGGACTTCAAGGTCAGCCCCGAATTGAGGTTCCGGCCGAGAATTTGTCAATTCATCTTGACAATCTTATAATGACAGGCGAGGCTTGGTCGCTTTTTGAAAGTCAGGCAACGAACTCGATCGGTCCCGACCCGGGCAAAGCCCGAGAGCGGGCCAACTCGAGCCACGAAGACTTAAGCGACAGATTGATATGTTTAATTTTAATTCATTGGCCGTCGCCCTCGACTTGGTTGTGAAGATCGGTCTCCAACCGGTAATGCCCCAAAAGACTACCATTGTTGACTGGCGACTCCCGTCCCACCGGCTGAACTTCGAGATTCGTCTTATCCGAGCCGGATGGCAGGCTTCGCTTCTGGACTACCGGCTAGACGATCCCAGTTTCCGGTTCGAGGAACGATCGGGACGACCGATTCCGATCAAACGCGATTGGTATTGGTGGCGTTATGAAAATCGGTCAGATCAAAGCGCGCCGATCATAGACACGATGGAATTTGTCGTCAGAGACAGCGAGAGTCGGCTTTCGCGGTCGGAGACCAAGAAGTTAACCGACCGGTTTTTGGTCATCAGGTTCTTTGGCAATGTCAAGATCGAGCTTGAAGGCAAGAACCGGGTTGAGCCCTTGACAATAGGCTGGGTGATCCTCTGCACCCTCCAGCATCAAAATCCCGATCGCCTTTTGATCAGAGAACGGCTGAATGACCAGACGATAAAGGAGGCGGCTCGTTCGGCCTATTTCAAGATGTCGGCCTGGTCAAGAGAAAGAAGACGGCAGCCGCCAGAATCAAACCCGAGAGACGAGGCGGCGGCAGTCCTCAAAGATTTCTTTGGCCTTGAATAATCCAAGCAACCAGCCGAAAACCGATCGGCCTTAATCGGAAAAAACCGCGAGTTGGCCCCTTCCCGTCAAAGATCAGGAGCAGGCGAGCGAAATCTCGCCTGTTTCCCTAATCTGGGGTCTTGAAAACAGACGTGGCTGGTCGGGGTCTCGTTTGAGACTCTACCCGATAAATTGGAGTCAAGCCTCCGTTCTGTCAAAATGGGCTCATGACCTCGAATATCCGGCTCGGTCAGGGTCGAAAAGTTCACCTGATCGGCATTGCCGGCGCCGGGATGAGTGGTGTGGCGGTCCTGCTTAAACAGGCGGGCTGGCGGGTTTCTGGCTCTGACCAAGATTTTTATCCACCGGTCAGCGACTACTTGAAGACCGAAAAAATTCCGGTCAGAACGCCTTATTCAAAGGCCAATATCCCAGCCGACACCAAGCTGGTGGTCGTCGGCAAACACTCTCGATTAACGGCCGATCAGGTCGAGGTCAAAGAGGCTATTTTGCGCGACTTGCCGATCGTCTCTTTTCCCGATGTTTTGTCAGAACTGACAGAAAGGACCAACAATCTGGTCGTGGTCGGAAGTTTCGGCAAAAGCACCGTCTCTTCTCTGATTAGCTGGATCTTGATTGCCGCCAAAAAGCGGCCATCTTATTTTATAGGGGCGGTCCCGATCGGTTTCCGCCAAAGCGCCTCCCTTTCGAGCGGCAAAGACTTCATCCTCGAGGGCGATGAGTATCCTTCAAGCAATTTTGATCCGCGATCAAAGTTTCTTCATTACAATGCCAGGAGCTTGGTTCTGACCGGCGCCGTCCACGATCACTTTAATGTTTTTAAGACGTTGCAGGACTATCTTTCACCCTTTAAAGATTTAGCCCGATCGCTGCCGGAGGACGGCTTTTTGGTCTCGGCCGATCGGGGTGAAAATAATCGGACGATCGAAAAGAAAACCCGGGCCCGCCTTGTCCATTACGGCCTCAAAAGCGGCGATTATCAAGGAAAAAATATCAGTTACCGGCAAGAGACGGTTTTTGATCTTTATCATCACGGACAGAAAATAGTCACTCTTTCGACCAAGCTTTTTGGCAACCACAATATCGAAAACATCGTCGCCGCCAGCGCTCTGCTCCTCGAGACGCGATCGGTTTCGTCGGATGAGTTAAGGGCCGGCGTCAAAAGCTACCTCGGCCTTCGCCGACGACTCGAATTAAAGACCCGACCAGAAACCGAGGTCTTGGCCTATGAGGATTTATCGAGCAGCTACGAGAAGGCCTCGACGACGCTTGAGGCTCTCTCTCAACGCTACCCGAAAAGAGCGATTGTCGCGGTCTTTCAACCAAACACGATCGGCTTTCGGCGGAAAGAGTCGCTTGCCGAATATCCAAAACTCTTCCGACAAACCAAGATGGTCATTTTGGTCCCAACGCCCGGCGAGTTGCCTGTCGAGGAGTTATCGCCGAGCGAGATTCTAGAGGCGATCAGGATCGGCCAGCCAAAGAGCCGGCTCGTCAAAAACCGAGATGAGGGCCTTAAAGCGATTGAGGAAACGGTCTCAAGGGGAGACATCGTCCTTTTTATGACCTCCGGCGCCCTGCTCGGCCTGATCGAGCCAGCGACTTCAATGCTCGACAAAAAATTCGGCTAGGCCAATTTTGAGAGGCCCAAGAGACCGGCCGCGAAGCGGCTTGGGTGAGAGTTCGGAAAACCGATCGGCCCGAAGAGGCGCGTTTTGGAAGAAAGACTCGATGGTTTGTTTAAAACCTACAAAAAATTGATCTCGGTTTCAAACTTTTAGCGCGACGAGTCTGTCAATCGCCTCATCTTTTTTCTCATGGTCCAACACGGCTGGCGGATGGTCGTTCAGGCTCCGCCGGACGCGCTTGATATGCGCCCCGACTGCCGCTTTCGCTCGATAGTTCACGGCGGGCGGGCGGGACGCTTCCATAACTTCCGAGCGATCTCTGACCGCGACGCGCTCGCCGCCAGCGCTTGGCCGATTGCTTCACGTTCTTCTTGGGTCAGACGACGATAGGTTGTGGCGGGCGTACGGACATATTATCCGTCGCGCCAGATTGTTGAATCCAGGATTTTAAAAAAGTTCCAAAAGACTAAAGGCTTTGGCTATTGGCTCTTTTTCGAGCTCGACTTGAAAAACTGAACGATCCCGGGCGAGATTGAGACGAGAATAATCAACAGAACGATCGGCAAGAGATAGCGATCGACATCGGGGATCAGGCGGCCAAGATAATAACCGGAAAGCGGCAGACCGGCGCCCCAAACCAAACCGCCGATCGAGTTATACGAAAGAAAGGTCCGATATCTCATCTCGCCGACACCGGCCAAAATAGGAGCAAAAGTTCGGACAACCGGTATAAATCGAGCAAGAAAAATTGTCGCCGGCCCGTGTTTTTCATAATAGTCTCTGGCTTTCTCGATATTTTTCCGATTAAAGAATCGGGAATCTCGACGTTTGAAGATCGCCGGCCCGGTCTTCTTGCCAAAAAAATAGCCAAAGCTGTCGCCAAGGACGGCGGCGATAAAGGAACCGACCGCAAGCGGGACAATTGGCAAGAGATTTTGCGAAGCCAAAAATCCGGCCGTGAAAAGGAGCGAGTCGCCGGGCAGAAAAAAACCGACAAAGAGGCCGGACTCGGCAAAAACGATGGCAAAAACTCCGAAAAGACCGCCGGCCTTAATCAAACTGACTAGATCAAACACCACTTAAAGTATAGCTCAAACAGACTCTAAAACCCGATTGAGAAACGGCCCTTGCCAGACTGCCAAGCGCCGCCGCTGGCATCTCGCGTTTTTTCCCCGCCCTTTGAAAGCTCGAATTGACCCGTCCCTCCGTCCTCCGACCGAGAAAAACGACAGGGCGTTTAAGGACCGAGATTTCTGAAGATAAAAAAACCGGTCGGTTTGAGATTCCAACCAGAAAAAACTCCGGCGATTTTTAGATTTTGCGAAGATCGAATCTCCGCCCTTTGGCGAGGATTAGTTCCCAAAGTTTTCCTCGACCTGATCCCAGTTAACGATATGCCACCAAGCCGCGATATAGTCGGCCCGACGATTCTGATACTTCAGATAATAGGCGTGTTCCCAAACATCAAGGCCAAGGAGCGGTTTCAGGCCTTTTGAGACTGGGCTCTCTTGGTTGGCGGTCGAGACGACTTCAAGCTGGCCAGAACCGGTCACAGAAAGCCAGGCCCAACCAGAACCAAAACGTTTAAGCCCGGCATCGTTAAACTTCGCCTGAAACTCCTTTAGGCTCCCGAAACTCTTAGCTATCGTCTCGGCCAGTTCTCCTTTCGGCTCGCCGCCGCCATTTTTTTTCATCAGGGGCCAAAAAAATGAGTGGTTAAAATGGCCGCCGCCGTTATTTTGAACCGCCGCCTTGATCTCGTCCGGCAAGGAGTCAAGGTCGGAAAGCAGGTCCTCAATCGTCCTTGAAGCCAGCTCGGGATGGCCCTCGATGGCCTTGTTCAGATTGTCAACATAGGCCTGATGATGTTTGCCATGGTGGATCTCCATCGTTTGAGCGTCAATAAAAGGCTCCAGACTGTCAAAAGCATAGGGCAACTCGGGTAGGCTAAAGACCATTTTTCCTCCTTAATTAGAGAGCTTCTCGACAAATTCTAGCAACCGGTCGGTCATTTTGTCGAGTTTTTCGAACGCCTTCTGGTCGACCAGTTTGCCATTATCAAAGCTCATAGAACTAGTATATACTACTGGCTGAACGGTCGTGATGTCGAAATCAAAGGCCAAAAGCTTCATCATTTCGGCGGCCGCCAGATAGGAAAGACGACCGCCGGAGTTTTCAATCAGGCCGATAAATTTGCCTTGCATCGCCCCGCAAACAATGTCAATGAAGTTCTTGACAACGCCGGAATGAGAAAAACTATAAACCGGAAAGGCCAACACAAAGCCCTTGGCGACGGCAAGCTTTCGGTAGACAGTTTTCAGGTCTCGACCATAGTCCTCAATCCTTCGGCCGTCGGCAAACTCAAGTTTTAACTCCCGCAGATCAATCGTTTCGGTCTGAACGGCTTTTTCTAGAAGAAGAGCTTCTGCCTCCTTGGCGACAATCGCGGTCCTCGAGCCTCGGTTGAGGCTGGCTTGAATGACGATAATCTTTGACACCTAAAACCGGATAACGCTAAAAGGCTGACTGGGCTGTGAATCGGCTCACAATCTCAAACGATCCTCTTTTTCGTCGCCCCCCACCAGTTAACATCAGACCGATCGCCAAGATTTTTTTGCTTATCGCTTTTTCCTCTTCTCGAATTAGACTTTATCGGTCGGGTCTGAAAAATTTCGTCTGCTGACCGATGATTATTTTTCGCCCCTTTTGAAGTCGCTTTCCCCGAATCAGAAGGCTTTTTTGAAATCGGCCGATTCCCTATCTTAGCCCTCCGGTCAGTTTTTTTCAGGCGAGAATCAACAAACGGCTCTTTTTTCTTATCGGCCAGTGGTCCAGCCGGCGGTTCGGTCCTGTCGCCAGAATTATCTCCCGCCGGTTCCTCGGGCAAAACCACCGTCACCGAAGCGACAAGGTCGCTCCCTTTAAGCCTCATCAAGGTCACGCCCTGGGCGTCTCGACCAAGCCGCTTAACCGACTTTAGAGCAAACCTGATCGTCTGACCGGCTTTCGAGATAATGATCAGGTCGGCCCGATCATCGCTAACAACCGAGGCAAAGGCGAACTGGCCGGTCTTTTCGGTGATCTTCATCGCCCGGGTGCCAATCCCGCCTCGACTCTGGTCCTTGAATAAACTGACCCGGGTCCGTTTGCCAAAGCCTCTCTCTGAAACAACCAAAAGATCGGCTTCGGAATTTTCCTCGGACAGGACGGCCATCGAAACAAGCCGGTCGCCTGACCGGAGTCGCATTCCTCTGACACCGCTGGCACCCCGTCCCATCCGGCGAGTGTCTTTTTCTTTGAACAGGATCGCCTGACCGGCCGCGCTGACGCAAAAGATCCGATCTTTACCCGAAGTCAACTTGGCCCACAAAAGCCGGTCGCCGTCCTTAAGTCTCAAACCAATAATGCCGGTTTTCCGAACGTTGGCGTACGCCGAAACGGCAGTCTTCTTGACTTGGCCAAACTCGGTCGCCATAAAGAGAAAGCTCTCGGAGTTTAATTTTTTTTCGGTCAGACAGACAATGCTCGTCACCTTTTCGGTCGGCGCCAGTTGAACAATGTTAACCAAAGCCTGACCTTTGGCCTGACGAGACGCGACCGGGATTTCATAAACTTTGGTTTTGAAAACCCGGCCAAGATTGGTGAAAAATAAGGCGTCGTCATGGGTCGTTGTCACCTGAACATGCTCGACCTGATCGTCCTCCTTCGTAGTCATGCCAATAATCCCCTTGCCGCCGCGTTTTTGAGCCTGATAAGTATCAATCGGCATCCGCTTGATATAGTTGCCGTGAGTCAGCATCAGGACCGTCGGTTCGTCGGGAATCAAATCTTTGGCCGAAAAATCCTTGAGCCCTTGGCGATGAACTCGAGTTTTTCTCGGATCGGAATATTTTTCCTTGATCTCAAGAAGTTCATCTTTAATCAGTCTCATCACTTTTGGTTCTGAAGCCAACAGTTCTTCAAGATATCGGATCATCTTTTGGATTTCTTGATATTCGTCCTCGATCTTTTTTCGCTCCAGAGCCGCGAGTTGAGCGAGACGCATATCGAGAATCGCCGTCGCCTGCCCGGCCGTCAACTTAAACCCTTTGACCAATTTCTTCCCGGCCTCATCTCGAGAGACCGCTTCTTTTATTGTCTTAATCACGGCATCGATCGCATTGAGAGCGATGATCAAACCCTCCAAAATGTGAGCTCTTTCTCTCGAGCGAGCGAGATCGAACTTCGTCCGCCGACGAACAACCTCCTTTCGATGCTCGATAAAATGCTCAAGCATCTCCTTTAAGTTCATAACCCTCGGCTGAAGGTCTTTAGTCAAAGCCAGAGAATTGACATAAAAAACTGTCTGAAGCTGTGTCAGCTCGTAAAGACGGTTAAGAACTTTTTGAGGGTAGGCGGTTTTCGAAAGTTCTATCACGACTCGGACGCCGTCTCGATCCGATTCATCGCGGAGATCGCTGATGCCTTCAATTTTTTTATCTCTCACCAAATCGGCAATTCGAACGACCAGAGTCGCCTTATTGACCTGATAAGGAATCTCGGTCACAAGAATTTGAAAACCACCCGTTTTCCGCTCGACAATCTCGGCCTGACCACGAATCAAAACCTTGCCTCGACCAGTGGTATAAGCCATTTTTATCTCCTCGAGATCATAAATGTTGCCACCGGTCGGAAAATCCGGCCCCTGGATGAACTCGAGAAGGCCTTCGATTTTAAGAGCCGGATTCTCAATCAAGGCGATTAGGCCATCCAAGAGCTCTGACAGGTTGTGAGGCGGAATCGAGGTCGCCATACCAACGGCAATTCCAACCGAGCCGTTTAGAAGCAGTTGAGGAATCTTTGAAGGCAGAACTTTCGGTTCAGTCTGGGTGCCGTCATAATTGGGTTGAAAATTAACCGTCTCTTTCTCTATATCGGCAAGCATCTCCTCGGCCAGAGCGGTCATTCTCGATTCGGTATAACGCATTGCCGCCGGCTGGTCGCCGTCCATCGAGCCAAAGTTGCCTTGACCATCAACCAGGACCATCCGCATCGAAAAATCTTGGGCCATTCTCGTCAGACTGTCATAAACGGCCGCGTCGCCGTGGGGATGATACTTGGCCAAGACTTCACCGACCACGGCAGCCGATTTTCGAAATCGGGCGCTATGACGCATGCCCATTCGGTCCATGGCAAAAAGGATCCGACGGTGGACCGGCTTCAGACCATCGCGAACATCGGGGAGCGCTCGAGAGACAATGACCGACATCGCGTAGTCGAGATAACTTTCCTGCATCTCGAGCTCGATTGAGCGTCTGGCAATCAAACCAAACTCGGTCTTCTCCGTCTGGCGAGAAGACTCGGCCGGCGCCTTCGCCGCTTCGTCTAATTCTTCTTGATCGGCCATAAAAAAATATTTTTAAAAAGCCTTAAACAGGACCGCCAGACCTTATTCTACCGCCTCTTTCGCGGTTTTGGCAAATGCCGGAACGGGCATCGGCAACCAACTGGCGGAAAGGTCGCCGAGCAATCGCCAACCGATAGCCGACCTTTTGAAATCCAAGACCCGACTCAAAACACCGAGCGGCTAAATGAGGTACCTGGCTTTAAGAGCAAACAACCAAAGAGACCAGGCTTGAAAGTTGAGAGACCATTTGGGAGCCTTTTTATTTCACGATGTTATAGAAAGCGCCGGTCAAAATCAAAATCAGGCTGCCAAAAGCCAGCATCAGCCAGGGATGATTGACCAGACTCGTAGAGTCAAGAATTTTTTCAAAGCCATAAAAGGTCGCGACAACGCCCAGACCAACCAAAAGCGGGCCGACAACTCTCAAATGAAGAATCCTCTTCTGCCAAGGGGCCTGACGCTCACTGAAAAGCTGCCGGAGGAGCCTCTTGGCTAGCTCTTCTTCCCTTTCGGTCAGAGACTCTCTTCCCTTTTCCTCGATCATAATCAAAATTATACAACCTTTATCAAAGATTTTGGTCTTTTTATCACCTCGTTCGCTTGCCGATGATCAAACATCGAGGTTTTTGACGGTCCTGGCGTGAGTCTGGATGAACCTTTTCCGAGGCGGGACCTCGTCGCCCATCAGCATTGAGAAAAGCTCGTCAGTCTGTTCGGCGTCGTCAACCGAAACCTTGAGGAGCACTCGGTTCTCGGGATTAAGAGTCGTCTCCCAAAGCTGCGAGGGATTCATCTCGCCCAGACCTTTGTAGCGCTGCACGCTCACGCCCTTGATTCCGAGCTCGAAAGGAACGGTGGTTTCCGTCTCGGCCGCTCCCTGGTCCTCGGGTGATTTTTCCGATCCTTGCGCGGCCGGCTCAATCTTTTCGCCTGACCGCTCTTTCGCCAAGCCGGCAAGAATCCGCTCTTTTTCAGCTTCGTTGTAGGCGTAAATTTTCCGGCGGCCTTTTTCAATCAAGAAAAGCGGCGGCTGGGCAATGTAGAGATGACCGCGACTGATCAATTCCGGGAAATTTCGGTAGAAAAAGGTCAGAAGAAGGGTCCGGATGTGGGCTCCGTCAACGTCGGCGTCGGCCATGATAATGATCCGATGGTAACGAAGCTTATCGTAGTTAATTTGATCGCCGATGCCAATGCCCAAAGCGACAATCAAGGCTTTGATTTCGTCCGAAGTCAGCATCCGATCAAGCCGCGCTCGCTCGACATTTAAGATTTTCCCTCGAAGCGACAGGACCGCCTGGAAACTCCGGTCCCGAGCCTGTTTTGACGAACCGCCGGCCGAATCTCCCTCGACGATATAGAGCTCGCATCTGCTCGGCCGGCGATCGGAGCAGTCGGCCAGCTTGCCCGGCAAAGTCATGCCGTCGAGAGCGCCCTTCCTTAAAACCGTGTCTCTCGCCGCCTTGGCCGCCAGCCGAGCCTTAAGGGAGAGGGCGGCCTTTTCCATGATCCGCTTGGCGATCGAGGGGTTTTCATCAAGGTAGTAACCGAGATGTTTGGCCAGAACAGAGTTGACCACCGACTGGGCCTCGGGATTACCGAGCTTTGACTTGGTCTGGCCCTCAAATTGAGGATTCGAGAGCTTTAATGAGATGACGGCCGTCAGTCCCTCGCGAACATCATCGCCGGAAAGACTGTCGCTTTCCTTTATGAGCTTGTTTTTCTTGGCGTAATCATTGAGGACTCGAGTTAGAGCCGTCCGAAAGCCGGTCAGGTGAGTTCCGCCCTCAACGGTGTGAATATTGTTGGCAAAAGCGAAAACGCGCTCTACGAAATCCTCGGTGTACTGAATCGAGACTTCGACCAGATACTTCTCGCCTTCAGACTCGATTTCTTGACTGACCATAAAAGGCGGGGAGTTAAGTTTGACTCTGGCCCGATTGAGATGAGAGACATAGGAGCTAATCCCACTTTCGAAGTAGAAACCGTAGTCGGCCGGCGACTCGGTCGGACGATTGGAACGAAGGTCGCGATAAAAAATCCTGACCCCCTGTGTCAAATAGGCCTGCTGGCGAAGGTATTGAAGGATCCTTCGACTCTCCCACTCGATCGTCTTAAAAATTTTTTGATCTGGTCTAAAGGCGATTTTTGTCCCTCGCTTCTCGGTTTTGCCGACCACCTTGACCACTTCTTCCGGCTTTCCTCGACGATAGTCCTGGGCATAAATTTTACCATCGCGATAGACTTCAGCCCTCGTCCACTCGGAAAGGGCGTTAACGGCCGAGACGCCGACGCCATGCAGACCGCCCGAGACCTTATAACCGCCGCCGCCAAACTTCCCGCCGGCGTGAAGAGTGGTCATAACCGTCTCAAGAGCGCTCTTTTTCGTTTGAGGATGGAGATCAACCGGAATACCCCGACCATCGTCCTCAACCTCGACCAGATCGTCGTCCCCCAAAATCAGACTGATCGTTTTAGCTTCGCCAGCCAAAGCCTCGTCTATCGCGTTGTCAACCACCTCGCGAATAAGATGATGAAGACCATCAGCGCCGACGCCGCCGATGTACATCCCAGGTCTCTTTCGGACCGGATCAAGGCCCTCGAGAACCGAGATGTTTTTGGCCGAGTAGTCGGAGGAAGAGCGAGTCGGCTTTGGTTTTTTCTCTTCTGTCATCTGATTCTCTAGTCTAGCCAACTTTGAGAGCTCGAGCAAAAATCCGAAGCCAGTCCCGGACGCCGGTTTTTTTCCGTCGAGGTTCGACCGACGACAGGAAGCGAAAAGCGCTCGGCAGATCAGCCGAAGGCCAGTCTCGTTCTCCCCGAGTCTTAACCCAAACTCTCGACTTAAAAGCCCAACGGGCCTTTAAGACTTTCGGGAGCAATCCCTCTGCCAAATCTCCGCCAAAACCCGACGACCGACAATTTCCTTCCCTGAACCGAAGATCGGATTAGAAATTTAAGGGACCGCGATTTGAAAATCGAAGATTTGATCGGAATCGAGCTTCGCCGTCAAACTTTTCGGCTCGATTGACCAGCCCTCGGGCAAAACGAAACTGATTGCCAGATCCGACGGCCGACTGCCGGGTTGTTGATCGACCAAAATTTGATAGCTTTTCCTTCCTTGTTCGGCGGTCGAAAAAACCCGGTCCTTTAGCCTTTCAACCGCCGTCCCTCGCCTTAAAAGATTGAATCTTTCGGGCAAAAGGTAGTCAATTTTCAGCTCCAGTTCTTGGCCGGGCGGAGTGTTGACAAAACCGCCAAAGATCGTCATTCCGGCCTCCTCGGTCGTCTCTATCGCCCGATCGTAACGTTCGCCTTGAAGACTGGAGGAGATCAGCTTTGAACCAAGGGGAGAGGCGACCCGAAGATAGTTGTTATTCGTGCCGTCCGGCCATTGACCGGTTCCTAAATGCCTTCGCCGAATCGAAAGAGAGTTTTTAATCCGACCGGAAGGGTCAACGGTCGCCATAAGGCTGATTGACTGATCGATGTTGAGACTCGATTTTTTACCGTTTAGGTTGGCGTTTGAGAGATAGAGATAGTCGGCCTCTCCCGCTCGAGTTGGCTGGTCTTCGCCTCTCAACCGACCGGAGAGCTGAAAGAGGTCGAGAAGATTAAAAATCGCTTGATCGGGATGATAAGCCAAGATATGTTTTGTCCTCACCTGTTCGGTCAGAAATTTCTTGAAGCCATCGGCGTCTTTAGTCTCGAGCTCGGTCAGTCGCTCGATAACCGCCGGCAGCATATCTTCAAGAATCGTTTTCGGCTGATTGATAACCTTGTTTTCTTCTTTGAAGAAATACTCTCGTTCGATTTTGTAAGCCAACTCGGTTACAAAGTTCTCGTCCGTAATAACCGTTTGGTAGTCCGGAAGCTCAATCGGCCGGGTTAATTTGATCAATTCGGTGATTGTCGTAGTGTCAATCGCGATCAAACCGTCAACCGCCTCACCCGATTCTCGCTCATAAAACCAGATCACCCGTTTGGCCGCGTCGGGAAAGTTGATGTCAAAGTTGCTGTCTCTCAATGTCAAGCGGCCGATTTTTAAGCTCTTTTTCAGCTGCCAGGGCGGCTCGATCCGCTCCCGACGAGCAAAGGCCTTGTCAAGAGTGTAGATATTCTTTTCGACCTTAAGATTCTTGACTTTCCCCTTTTCAAGCTCAATTAGGCCAAAGCTGCCCAAAAAACCGCCCGAAGGTCGAAGCTCGGCATTATTTTGAAACATCACGAGAAACTTTTTCCGGCCGAAGAAACCGAGGCTTTTGGGCAGAGCGACCAGACCGTCCGAAACTTGGCCGGAGAGTTTTTTCGCCGCCAATATCTTCTTTTTGAGATCGGCCAGTTCGCGATCCTCGGGGAATTTTCGAGCGAGCGAATCGGTCAGTCGTTCAAGCTCAAAAAGTTCCCGTCTCAAAGCGCCAAGCTCGGCGGCCAACGGTCTCAACTCTAAAGTCAGGAGGCCGAGTCGTTCGTTAATCGGCCCGAACTGATCGGCCGGATCTTTTTTGATCGGGGTTTTCGAGACCGAGGCCAGTTTTTTGAGGACCTCGGCCGTCTGCTGACCAAGCTTAGCCGATCGTTCGGCCAACTCGACAAACTCCTCGGCCGAGAGAACGGCCGAGCCGCGAACCGACAAAAGGGTCAGAAAATCTTGCCTCTGGCCTTCGTGAAGGAGAAGTTTGTCTAACCGGCTCGAGGCTTCAAGGCTCTCTCGAAAATAAGGTTCGGCCAGATCAGGCCTTAGGGCCTGAAGTTGATCAAAACCCTTTAGAAGCGAATCTTTGGCCGAGAGCGCGGTCTCGATGGCGTCGGCCGTTTTGAGCTGAACTTTTGAGACGACCGCTTCACCCTTGAGACCAAAAATATAGCCCGAGACTCCGACAATCGCCATCGCCAAGATCAGCCGACTAATGAACGGGCCAAGGACGAAGATTGCCGATTGGCTCTTTTTGGCAACCGGTTTGGACCGACGACCGAGAGCCGAGAGCTGATCAACTTCAAACCGTTTTTTTTCCTCAACCGGCCGAACTGGAGTCACGACAAAAGGCAGCGGCTCGCCCTTATCAAGTCGCCTGATCGGTTTGAAATCAAGATAGCCTCTCACCGAAAGCCTGACCTCCGAACTCTATTTTAGCCCAAGTTCAAAGACGACCTTAATTTTTCGGGAAATAAGCTTTGACAAAGACGAGGAGGATGGAGACAACGAAAGCGACAATCAGAGTCGAAAGGCCGTTTAGGAGATAGGGCTTCTGGCGCTTGAGAGTCACCGGATCTTCGGCAAAGACCTGAAACCGCGAGGCTGTCTGCTCGCCAGCTTTGTTGAAAGTTTCCGTCCGGGCCTTAATCGCTTCAATCGCCGAGGCGACCAGCTTCTTTGAGACTTCAGAATCGGGATCGCGCAAGCTGATCTGAACCGTCGCCGGGATGATCTTTCTGGCCTTAAAAAGCTTCCCAAGCTTAAAGGGGCTGTTAACTTTCGGGACCACCAGGCCGGCCCGCTCGTAAATCTCGGTCACAACCGGCGGCGAAGCCAACCAGGAGACAACGGTGTCGGCCAAAAAGCCGGACGATTGAATGCCATAGTAGTTGTCAAAAAGGTAGTAATCAACCTCCCGCTGATCAAGAGTCGAGGTTCGGTTGAGAGTCAAAGTCGTTGCCGTCTCAAAAAAATCTGGTCGCGAACCGGTCAGCAAAAGAGCGAGAAGCAAACCGCAAAAAGACAGACCCAAAACCAAACCACGGCTCTTTCGAAAGATCTTTAGATATTCTGAAAAATCCACTTGAACTAAACTAGCAGAGCCAAGAGAAGAACAACAGCCCGACATAGTGTCGGGGCTGTTTCTGAAGCAACAGATTCCGCCTCTCAAAATACTGTCTTGGTGCCAAGTAATTGAGGGCTTGATCGGGTCGGCGGTTGTTAAACCGCTCAATCCATGACCCGGCCTTCTCGTTATAGTTCTTTGACCGCTAAAGGCAGGGTTGTCTTTAGCCAAGAAGTAATTAGTGAGATGTGATCGCCTTTGTTCTTTCGAGGAAAGTCTGACGATTTCAGCCAGTTTTTGCCGATGGGGCAAGAGAGTGATCAGTCGGGCTGATATGTCGATTGATCCTTTCACGCGAGACTCCTTTTTTAAAGCGACTTTCCCTCCCGCCATTTTGAGGATGGAGTCTCCACGCTGCGTCTGAGCAAAGGCAGCCTCAAAGGCTTGCGATGTAGCTCAACCAGGCCTTTTTGAAAGACTTTTTTCCGAATTGCTCGGCCTGAACTCTAATCGTCTTCTTATCCCAGCTTTTCCTCTCGAACCGTTTAACCACCGCGATAAGCGACTCAAAAGTTTGCCGTGAGAAGTATATACCAGTTTTCTGGTCAATTATTGTCTCAAGCGCCCCGCCAGCCCCGAAGGCTATGACTGGCCTGCCAGAGGCTTGAGCCTCGAGGGCAGTCAAGCCAAAGTCTTCTTCCTGCGGGAAGATAAAGGCTCGACATCGCTGATAAAGCTCTTTGAGTTCCGGTTCAGAAACCCGACCGAGAAACTCTATATTGGCTTTCGCCATCCTTTTCAGTTTGGCCTCATCTTTGCCGACGCCGACTATTTTGAGCGGTCGGCCAAGTCGGTTAAAGGCCAAGATAGCGAGATCAACCATCTTGTGCGGCTCGAGCCGGGCAACCAAGAGAAAGAAGTCGCCATCCTTATCTCCGGCCTGAAATTCTTTGATATCTATCGCCGGGTAAATGAGACGAGAAGAACGATCATAGAGGTCCTTGATCCTCTTCTGGACCGCCTTCGAGATGCCAACATAGTGATCAACCCGCATCGAGGCAGCCTTATCCCAACGGCGTTGGAAATCAAGAACCGGCCTGGCCAGTCGCCGTTCGAGCCAAGAAAAACCGGCTCGATTAAGGTGATCCTGTTGATTGAGCCAGAGAAAGCGAGTCGGCGTCAAACAGTAGCAGATATGAGTCGTTTCCGGTTTGGTGATAATGCCTTTGGCGTAGGAATGAGAGTTCGAAATCACAAGTTCAAAGCCTCGGAAATCGAAATCTTCAATCGCCATTGGCATCAGAGCCCGATACCAATCAAGCCGAGACTGAACAAAGGGCTTGGCCTGCAAGAAAGAGAGCCGATAGCGAGAGTTTGGAAAATCTTTTTTCAGTTGATCTTCGTCAGCCAGCAGAAAAAAGAGCTCGGCTTCGGGGAAAAGCTCGACAAAGTCTCGAAGGACTCGCTCGGCGCCGCCCTGTTTTGCCGCGAGATAATATTCATGAACCAAGGCAACCCGCTTCGGTTTCATCAAAAAGGGGCCGTTTTTAGGGTTTTCGTCTCGCTTTTCATGCCGATTGCTATCTCAACTAAACGGTCCGTCGGCGATTAAAAATGGCGGCTGGCGTCCGGAAAAAAATCACCAGGTCAAGCCAGGGCGACCACTGCTCGACATAATAGCTCTCAAGCCTCATCTCCTCGTCGGTTGAGAGATCAGACCGGCCGGAAACCTGCGCCAGACCGGTGATGCCCGGTTTGACCGCCATCAGTCTTTGATAACTCTTGGCAAAGTATTTCACCTCTCTCGGCTGATGCGGTCTCGGGCCGATCAGGCTCATCGAGCCAAGAAGAACATTAAAGAGCTGGGGCAACTCGTCAAGCGAAGTCAGTCGGAAAAAAAACCCGAGTCGAGTAACTCTCGGATCATCGGCGATTTTGTAAATTCCGCCCGCTCGCCCGCTCTGTCTTTTGATCAGCTTTCGCTCAAAAAGCTCGGCCCATTTGCCGCCGTAGTCCTCTCCGGTCGAAAATTCGAGCTTCATGGTCCGAAATTTATAAACCGAAAATTCACCCTTCGGCCCTAGCCGAATGTTCTTATAAATGACCGGGCCCCGACTGGTCGCTTTGACCAATAGGGCGACGACCAGAAACACGGGCGAGAGCAGAATGATTGAAAAAAGACTGCCAAAAAGATCGATCAGACGCTTAACGATCCGGCCCCAACCTTCAAGCGGCGTCCGTCGAAAGCCGACCAGCGGGACGCCGCCAAAGAAAGAAAGCTCGACATTTTTCGTCCGAACGTCAAAGAGGTTTGGCGTATAGCGAAAATCAATTTGCGAAAGTCTCGAAATCTCCAGGAGCTCATTGATCTTTTTCTGGGAAAGACTCGGATCGGAAACGATGATCTCATCCGGTTTCAATTCCTTGGTCAGGCGACCGATCTCGCCGATTCGTCCGACAATATGCCGCTCGAGTCCGGCAAGGTCGCCAATCAAACCGGGTCTCGAATAGACAATGCCCAAAAGGCTGAAACCCGCCCCCGGATCGCCCAATATCTCTTCAACCATCGGCCAAGTTTGAGGACCGCCGCCGATAAGCAAAACTTTTTTCGTCCCAAAGCCAAGGGCGTAGATCAGTCTTCTGATCAATCGGAGGGCTACCCTCCCGAAAGAGACAAAGATTATCGCCAAGACAAGACCAGCGAGAACTATTAAACGGGAGAGATCAAAGACTTGACCAAAGAAGATGGCGACCGAGGCGAGCATGACGGAAACAAGAAGCGAAAAACTGATTCGGAAAAGCTCATCGATGAGTTTCTGTCTCGCCCTAAGACTATAAAGCCCTTGATAAGCGAAGAGGGCCACGATTATCGGGACCAGAAAAAAAACGGCCCTCAAGTATTGGTCATAAGGAACTATTCCGCCCGGAAAAATCGAAACCGGCTTTAAGTTCAAAAAAGAGATTGACGAGATCTCCAACCCAAGTCTGACTTTATAAGCCAGGACCGCGGCCAAAAAAACCATCAAAATGTCAACCGGCAACCGGAGAAAACCTAGAACCAATTCCGAACGTTTCATGGCCTGACGAAAAGTCTATTATCCGGGCGGCCGGATGTCAACCTAATTCTTTGACCCGACAGACCGGCCCGTCGCCAATCAATCGGAAAATTTATTTTTCGAGGCCTCAATTCAATTACCTGCCGACCAAGCTTCCGGGCTTTAAAAACCAGGCCGGTGGTCATGACTTTTAGCAAAATCAAAGATCGAGGTCAAAGACAAAAGACCGATTGGAGCTTCAAGACAAACTTTAGAAGCGACCCCAAAAACTGGCCAACCTCGACCTTGAACCTCCAAGCCCGAAACATCCCCCAAGACTCGCAACAACAAGAAAGAGAGCCGAATGCCGCCTTGGAGTGTTATCCTGACCGCTTATAAAGCTCTACTTCCGGATTACCTGTTCCCCGGCGTCGCTCCGGTTATAGACATCCTCGCCAACAAAGGCGGTCAGGCTTTTGCCGCCGGTCGTTTTGCCCCTGAAAGCGTAACTTTTTCGCTCGCCCTTCGAAGTTTGGCGCACATAAGTTACCTTTCCCTCGACCGGCCGTCGAACCTTCGCCCTATCGGTAACCGAATAGAACTCCCACTCGGTGACTTCTGACATTTTGACTCCTCCCTGACATTATGAGGTACTACAAAACCCATTGTAGTTCAAAAGGCCTTTTGTCGTCAAGGGTCGAGCTAATCAAGAGCGCACTGGCCTTGAAAATTGCCAGCCGCTTTGGCTTCGAAGACCTTTTCTTCGCTCTCTCCCGGCTTAACCGAAAACTTGAGGCCAATCTCGGCAATCTCATATCGGTAACGGTAAATCCCGGCGTTGACAACTTTAAGAGTCACCTTTTGATCTTTTTCGGCCCTAACGGCGCCGCCACAAATGCCAGTCGAGTTGATAGTGATATTTACAGTCTTTGGCTCCGACTGACTGGCTTGATTCGATTGCTCAACGGCGGGGGAATCGGATGAGCCGGAGGAGAGACTTGCCGAATCAGACTTCTTCCCCTCGGTTGAACTGTCCGATTGCCGGCTTTTATTGTCGCCGTCATTATTTTTAGACGACTCAATTTTATTTTTCTCAACTTTATTGATCGCTTTCCCATCTTCCGACTCAAGCTCTTTTGACTCTTTAGCCTTCTCAAGCTCCTTTTCCGCTTTTTTCGCCGCCTTGGCTTTGGCCTTCAAGAAATCCTCCTCAAAACGAATAAGCGCCTTTTCAACCTTTTCCGGCCGATTGGGATGATTGGCAACGTCCTTTGAGAGCCGATCGAGAGCCTTCTGGACCGAAATAGCCGCTTTGGCCGATCTTGGCAAAAGCTCGGAAAGCTCGACTTCGCCCTTAACCAGTCGCTCGGCCGAAACCGAGGAGCTGACCTCGATCGCCCGAGCGATCGCCGGCCTGGCGACTTCCGGCAATCGGTCGTGAAGTTCGGTCAAAACAGCGAGATGGCGACTCAAGTTTGAGCCAACTTTGTCAATAACCTCACCGATCAGAAGGCCGTCCGGCCGGACACCGGCCGCCAAGCCTCCGACCGTCTCTTCAAACTCGTCGCCGATCAACCTTTCCAAATCCTCGCTTTCTCCCACGGCTCCTTCCTCACCCGCCTCTCCCTCGTCGGTTCGATTGGCCAAATCGAGGTCGCCAAGCAAAGCCAGCCTTTTGATCAGCTTATCTTCGAGCTTGCCGCTCCTTGATTCGAACCTTGACAGAAGCTGACCGAGTTTCTGGTCGAGCTCCTCCGAGCTTAGATTTTCTTTGGCCAAGAGCTTGACGGTTTTCTTGAGAGTCTTGAGTTTGAGAGCTAAAAGCTTCTCGTTCAATTGACCGCCTTTGGTTGAAGCCCTGATGTCATCAAGAAGCGAGGCGCGAAAAAGCGACTGGCCGGCAATTTCATCGGCGAGCTTGACCAGAGTCGGGCTGAACGGTCCGCCGGCAATCTCAACCGCCAGCCGGTTGGCTGTCTGATCAAGGCTTTCGAGCTGCCGAGCGTATTGATCAAGAGCCGCTTCGGCGGCCGCCGTTTCGCCCTGTTGATCGAACCGCTCGGCTTGAAGCAGGAGGAGATTGGTCAACTCCAGGTCTCTCCGAGCCCGACTGCCGGCGGTCAAACTCAAGGCCCTTCGGATCCGCTTGAAAAAAATCCCGATCTTTGACGGATTGCCGACCAAGAGGTCAGAAGGTTGAATTGTCGTCTCGGTCGTAAGATCGTTGGCGACAGCCAGCCGCTGACCACCGTCAGAACTTTCCGACTGGGAAACCGGATCGGTCTTCTCTTGAGCCCAAACTGTCGCCTGAAAAAAGCCGCTTGTCAGAAAAACCATAAAAGCGATTGCGACAGTCAAAACCACCGGCCTGAAATCCCCCACATTTTTCATTCTTTAGCGCCTCTTTTTAGATGCAAGCTGCCTGAAAAAACCCTCTTCAGTTTTTCTACCAGATAAACCAACATGTCGCAAATCTAGCTATCTTCCGCGATCGATTAAAAAATCTGGTCATTTTTGGCTGGATCGGCCTCCTGTTGGGGAATCGAGTAGGAGTCGGTATCGATCTTGCCAGCCGGCGGCGAGATCTTGACGGCAACGACTTTTCCGTGACCGTCGGTCGTAATCCGCAATTCGCCCTTGACCTTCCGCCGACCAAAGCCCGAGCTAACAACAAAGTTTGACCGAACGACGGCCTTGATCTCGACCACCTCTTCGGCCACTATCTCAAGAGAAAAACCGGTCGGTATTCTTGAAAGCCATTCTCGAACTCGCTCTCGACCAAGAAACTTTTCCGGCTTTTTGCTAAGGAGATCAGTCAGCTGGCAAAGGCCGGCAAAAAGAGACAGGGCCGAATCGGGCTTGGCCCCTCGACCGATCGCCGTAAAGGCCTCGGCCAGTTTCTCGGCGACCGTCGGCTCTCGGTCGGACTCTCCCGCTCTTTCGAGCGTTTTTTCCTTCCGAGTTTTGAGAACTTTTGATCGAGCTTGAGCCATGATCTCATTACCCCATTTACCACCACTAAACCGACCTTCAACGGTTTGATCAAAACTAGCAAAAACAATCTATCATCACAACTTTTTCGGCTCACCTATGCTCCCCGTTCCGTCTCGACGGCTCGAAAGAAACCGGGAGTGATCAGTCGAGATCGAGCTCGCTTTAGGTCAAGCCGCCAAGCCACTGTTGATTGTCGAGAAGGTGGCTTGGTATTTCATCAAAGAAGCGAGATGGAGGATTGGCAAAGAATTGACCAAATTGACGCCGCGAGAGGCTGTAAACCAACGAGAGCTCCTCTTTGGCCCGAGTCATCGCGACATAACAAAGTCGCCTCTCCTCTTCTAAATCTTCGGGGTTAAGCCGGGCCCGACTGTGAGGAAAAATATTCTCTTCGAAACCGACAATGACCACTCTTTTGAACTCAAGTCCTTTGGCGGCGTGGATCGTCATCAGGCTGACCGCCTCGGTCCGCTCCCGACCTTGAGCGCTCTCTCTTGAGAGATCGGTCTCCTGAATCAGAGCGACTCGTTCCAAAAAGTCCTCGATCGTCTCGTGTTGACTGGCGACATTTTGAAGCTCCTTGAGATTCTCGAGTCGGCTCTCGGCTTCAAGCGTCCCGTCGTTGAGCCAGTCTTGATAACCGACAGACTTCAAGATGAACTCGATCGCCTTTTCCGGTTTTAGATCGGCGGCCGATCTTCGAAGCTTGGCGAGCAGAGCGAGAAAGACCTCGACTTTTGGCGGCGGCGGATCGCCAAGGATCAGGGAACGGCGATAAGCCAGCAGAGTTTTTTGGCCGATTTTTCTAGGCGGGACATTGACTATCCGTTCAAAGCCAACCAGATCGGCCGGATTGATGATCGCCGTCAAATAGCCGAGAATGTCCTTGACCTCTTTTCGATCGTAGAATCGGACCGAACCGATAATCCGGTAGGGGACGCCAGCCTTTAGGAGAGCCTCTTCGATCTGCCTTGATTGAGCGTTGATCCGATAGAGGACGACCAAATCGTTCAGGTTGTCCCGGCCTTCGGCCTCTATAAACCGCGCCTGATTGACGATAAACTCGCCCTCTTCGAGCTCCGACTGGCACTCAACCGCTCTGATTTTCCGACCAAGCCGGTTCTTGGTAAAAAGCTTTTTTTCCGACCGCTCTCGATTCTGTCCGATCACGCCCGCCGCGGCGTCAAGGATCTGTTTCGTCGAGCGATAATTTTCTTCGAGCTTGACGACCTTCGCCTCGGGATAGTCCGATTCGAAGCTCAAAATATTTTTGTAATCAGCCCCTCTAAAGGCATAGATGGCTTGCCAGTCGTCGCCAACCACAAAGATGTTTTTCCTCTTCTGGGCTAATTTTTTGATTAGTATATACTGACCTCGATTTGTGTCTTGGTACTCATCAACCAGTATATATAGAAAAATTTTTTGGTACTTTTCGAGAACCGAGTGGTCGTCCTCAAAAAGCCTGATCGTCTGATTGATCAGGTCGTCAAAATCAAAGGCGTTGGACCTTTCCAGGCCTTTTTGATAACGAGTATATACCAGCCCGATGGTTGCCTGGAGCCGGCTCTCGGCCGATTCAAGGTAATTCTTTGGATCCAGAAGATCATTTTTGGCGCTAGAGATTTGAGCTCGGATCATTCTCGGGTTGTACTGCTTCTGGTCAATTTGTTCTTCCCGCATAATCCGTCTGATAAGCGTTAGCTGATCGCTCGCGTCGTAAATTGTAAAATAACGAGAGTGGGGAAGTCGGCTCGAGTCAAGCTCGCTCCGAAGGATTTTGACGCAGATACTGTGAAAGGTTCCAAGCCAGGGGAGCGTCCCTCGATTGCCCTCGACGCCGAGAAGAGTCCGAACCCGATCGGCCATCTCGCCCGCCGCTTTGTTGGTAAAAGTGACGGCTAAAATGTTGGTTGGAGAGACCTTTTTGCGACTGATCAGATAGGCAATTCTTGTTGTCAGAGTCCTCGTTTTGCCCGAGCCGGCGCCGGCTAAAATCAGGGTCGGTCCTTCGGTCGTCTTAACCGCCTCTTTTTGACGATCGTTGAGACCCTCAAACAAACGATCGGGATCCTTTTCCGCCATCAAAAATCGCTATTTCGCCGATCGCTCGATCGAATTTTTGGTGATCTCGAGATCGCAAGCTTTATGTTCCCGACAATATCGCTCGCATTTTTCCGCCCACTCGATTGTCCGATAGCGGAAACCGCACTCCTGACACTGAAAAATCGTTTCCCCCGGACCGGCCGATGTTTGGCTCTTGATCATTTTTAGAAACAAAAAGTTTTTATCAGTTCCAACGAATTCTCTCGCCTCCCGTCTTTTGAACTTCTTTCGACTCTCTTCAAACCAAGATCAGTATAGCCGATCGAGACTCGAAGTGAAGCGGTTGGAAAAGAGACTTAAGATCTTAGCAAAATCCCGGCTTTGCCTTAACGGACAAAGCCGGGATCGCTTCCAATGCCCAATTTCTGAAGAAAGTCCGAGAAGTCCGCCCTTAAACTGACTATCTCGGAAAATTCCTCTAGCTGATCAATCATGAGATGAAAGGACCGCCTAACGCCGGCTGGAAAATCGCCAGCGAAATCCAGTCTCAAAGTCGTGAGGGCCTGTTCGCCCCAGCCGACATCTTCCCTCATCAAGGAATACTCAACGTCCTCAAGCAGAGTCGCCAAGAGGACACACAAGGCCTTCTTGAAGTTAAGGGCCGGAATGTGCCAACGAAAGGCTCTAGAGCCGCCTTTCTCGGCCATTTGGTCGAATCCGTCGGCCGCCCCCAAGAGCTGGGGCAAATTGTTGCCGACGAACCCGGCGAGCGCGCCGAGAAAATTTCGGCGATGTCGGTCCTTTGACTTGGGATAAAAATCGGCGATCACCTCTTCGTGAAGAGTCGAAAGCTTGACGAGTTTAACCCTTTCGAGTAGTCGCCGCCTCGCTTCCAGCTCGATTTTTGCGCCTTGTGACTGAACCGTCTCGATCAAGGCAAAAAGCCAAGATTCGTGACTTAACCGGTAAACCGACCAATCCTCGATCGAGAGAGACTCCGTCTTCGACTGAATATCGGCCAACTGACAGTAACCTTCAGACTCGAGGCCAGAAACCAGATGTTCTAAGGCCTGAACGCCTACCGAGTCAGCCTCCGACCTTAAAGCCGGAATTCTCTCCCAGATTTTGAGTCCCGACAACCAGCTGCTGCCGAGGCGAGTACTGGCCGAGCTTTTTTGACAGCCGATTAAGGCCTCGGCTCGTTCGGGTCTGACCGCCAGTAAAAGAGTCATTTTCGCCCCCTTTTTTGAAAGCTGATCGGTCAAATTTGAAAAGGCCTTTAAAGCCACGCCAGATCGACCGATTATCAAGTTTCTGACAAGGACTCTAGCAGAGTTAGCTCTTTTCGTAAAGACTTTGTGAAATCTCCGAACATCGGTTGGCCGAACGGCGTTTTTTTGAGGTTTCATCCGATCAATCGGAGAACCGGCTCGATCGCTTTCGAGGAGTTAAGGTTTTTAGTATTCTGACAGTGTGCCCAAGCTGACCACTAGTATGAAGGCCTTTCTGCGAGAGGCCTTCGCCGATGCCGAGCATGTTCTTGATCTCGGTTGCGGCGTCGGGTTTTATACGGTTGAGGTGGCCTCGGTCGCCCGTCGGGTGACGGCGGTTGATCTTCGTCCGATTTACGAACAGCGCTTTCAGCGACCGAATATCAAGTTTCAAGCCGCCGATGGCTGCGCCCTCCCCTTTTCAAGTCATTCGTTCCCCCGAGTCTTTTCCCAAGACGTGATCGAGCATATCGAAACCGACGATAAGTTTTTGGCAGAAATCTGGCGAGTCTTAAAGCCTGGCGGGATGGCGATAGTGGTTACTCCGAATCGGCTGCGGCTGGTCGAACGATTGCGTCGGTTGATCGGCCGACCGACCCGCTTCCCCCATCTTTTAGGCCGAAGTCCAACGCTAGGGGAAATCTATCATTTTCGGGAGTACACCAGAGAAGAGCTTTCGGAGCTGGCAATCGGAGTTGGCATACCAAAGAGCGCGATCAACTGTCGCGGTTTCTGGCTCGGTTATCAACCGGGCGAGTGGGGCTTTGGCCTTAGCCATCTCCCCCGATTTCTCGAGCCAATCGCCCAGCTTTTAATCTTGCGTTTGGAAAAACCGGAGTAAAAAAGGGGTCAAGTAAAAAAGGGGTCAGGAGCCTTTTTGCGCCGTTCTCGCATCTGCATGTCGCGACAGCCAAGTCACGATGGCTGCCGAGCAGGGATTCGAACCCCGACTTCTAGGACCAAAACCTAGCGTCCTACCATTAGACGACCCGGCATCATCTCAATCTTAAATAAAAAAGGGGCTTAAACGCCAGTCGGTAAACTCCCTCTAACCGCAGACCTAAAACCGATGTCTGAAGTCAAGCTCGAAAGGGTTCATGGCCGTTAAGGGTTTAAAGCCCGTCTGGCCAGAAGTTGTCCGCCCTTTTAAGCAAAAAGCAACCATTTTTGATTACTTGGCCGCTAGATTGACTCAACACCCAAAAACAAGACCGACCTATCGGTTCCGGCTTTTTCCGCTCTTTTGATATTAAGACGCCAAACCAATCCAGGGCTTAACAGGCCAATAAGCCAGGTTCTGTTTTGGGCTGTTATCTCTCTCTGCGTCGGGACGAGTGGTCATCGCGAAACGCCACGCTTGATGATGATCTCGCCCACCCGACTTGCACCGACAAGGGTTTACACCGACTCGTGTCGCCACGAGAACGCGTGGGCTCTTACCCCACGATTTCACCCTTACCTCCCAACGAAACTTCGGGATTGGCGGTATACTTTCTGTTGCACTTGCCCTCGAGTCGCCTCGGCTCGCCTTGCGATGAGTTGCCCGCGTTTCGGTGCCTGGACTTTCCTCCGACCGATCGCCGGTCGGCAACAGCCTTGACCTGTCAAGCCTCCTTGAAAGCTAGCCTATTAAAAGGCAAATTTCAAGCCCTTGAGGTCCGCTTCTCGACGGCCTTTGAGCTTGAAGTTCCCGATCGCTGTTTTGACAAACTTCCGGCGATGGATTTTTGTCGGGCCAAACCGAGTCAAGATTCTTAAATGATTTCTTGTCCCGTACCCGAAGTGCTTCTCAAAGCCAAAACCCGGATAGCCCTTAGCTAGTCGTCTCATTAGTCGGTCACGATAATCTTTGGCCAAGATCGAAGCGGCAGCGATCGAGAGCGATCGGCCATCGCCCCGGACAAGATAGCGATGTCTGGTTGTAAATCGGGTTTGAGGGGAGGCGCGACCGTCGATCAGCAGATATTTCGGCTTGACTCGAAGGCCGAGGAGCGCTCGAGTCATAGCCAGATGGGTCGCCTTGACAATCCCGAGCCGATCAATCTCGCCGCTCTTCGCTTGTCCGATGGCAAAATCCCGAACGATAAGTCGGAGCCTTCGGGCGAGATGAAAACGGAGCTCCGGTTTCAAAACCTTTGAGTCGTTGATCGAGTAGACGCTCCCTTCAGAGCCAAGCGCCTCTATCATCCGATCTTTAAGTACGACGGCGGCGGCGATCACTGGCCCGGCCAAAGCGCCCCGACCGGCTTCATCGAGACCGGCAACCGGACCACAACCGGCCAGAAGAAGACCGTGTTCCTCCCGCGTAGAAGGTGGTCTCGGTTTTAACTCTCTTGTCACATCATCTCCAGCTCTATTCTATTCCGATCGTCGAAAAAGAGGGCGCTAAAGTCTCTCTCGCCCCTGACGCCAAGTGTTATTAGCCAACTGTCAGGCGCCGGCAACCAAGCTCCGCCGAAGCGGGCCACCAAAATCTCGCTCGACCAAGAAGCGATTTTTAAAAGTCTTCGATTATTTCTTGGCCAGAACCGGCTTAAGCTGGCCTTGATCCTTAATCAAAGATCGGTCTTTGTTCGCCACGCTCGAGAAAAATTTCAGAAGATATTGGCCGGTGTAGCTCTCCTTGACTTGAGCGACCTTTTCCGGCGGTCCCTCGGCGATGATCCGGCCACCCTCTGTCCCGCCCTCCGGACCAAGGTCAATTAGCCAGTCGGCCGATTTGATAACTTCAAGATTGTGCTCGATCACCAAAACCGTGTTCCCCTTGTCAACCAAAGCCTGAAGAACCTCCAAAAGTCGTCTGATATCTTCGAAGTGGAGACCGGTTGTCGGCTCGTCGAGAATATAAAGGGTCTTGCCAGTCGCCCGGTGAGAAAGTTCGGAGGCTAATTTTATCCGCTGGGCCTCGCCGCCCGAGAGGGTCGTTGCCGGCTGGCCGAGACGAATATAGGATAGACCGACCTGATTAAGGATGGAAAGCTTTTGTCTAATCTGGGGAATCGAATCAAAAAACTGGCGCGCCTCCTCAACCGTCATCTCAAGAACATCGGCAATCGTTTTCCCCCGATAATTGATATCGAGCGCCTCCTGATTGTAACGCCGCCCCCGACACTCTTCACAGGTGATATAGACATCGGCCAAAAAATGCATCTCAATCTTGATAACCCCGTCGCCCGAGCAATTCTCGCACCGGCCGCCCTTGACATTGAAGGAAAAACGGCCCGGTCGGTAGCCTCGCATCTTGGCCTCGTTGGTTGAAGCGAAAAGTTCCCGAATCGGCGTAAAGACACCGGTGTAGGTGGCGGGATTCGATCTGGGCGTTCGGCCAATCGGCGACTGGTCAATATCAATCACTTTGTTGAGTTGGGATAGTCCCCTGATCTCGGTGTGCTTGCCAGCCGGCACTCGAGAACGATGAAAATGAGTCGCCAGAGCCTTGGCCAAAATATCGCTGATCAAAGTCGATTTGCCCGAGCCGGAAACGCCGGTTACCAGAACAAAACTTCTAAGAGGAATCCTGACATCGAGGTTTTTAAGATTGTTTTCAGCCGCTCCAACGATCTCCAGCCACTCGCCCGAAGGCCGACGGCGTTTTTTTGGAATCGGGATCGATTTTTTGCCCGAGAGGTATTGGCCAGTCAACGATTGTTCCGATCGCTTGATGGTTTGAAGGTCGCCAGCGGCGACAACTCGACCGCCATACTCGCCGGCGCCCGGCCCGATGTCGAGAATAAAGTCGGCCGCCTCGATCGTCTCCCGATCATGCTCGACAACGATCACCGTGTTGCCAAGATCCCTCAAGGCCTCAATCGTTCCCAAAAGCCTCTGATTGTCTCGCTGATGAAGGCCGATTGACGGCTCGTCGAGAATATAAAGGACGCCGGTCAAGGACGACCCGATTTGGGTCGCCAGCCGAATTCGTTGGGCTTCGCCGCCGGCCAAAGTCGCGGCGCTCCGATCCAGGGTCAGATATGAGAGGCCGACCGACTTCAAAAAATCGAGTCGATTTTTCAGCTCCTTAAAAATTTGCCGTCCGACCGTTAAAAGTTCTTTCGAGCCAATCGTTTTCTCGTCGAGCGAGACGACAAAGTCAAACGCCTCTTCGATTGTCATCTGGTTGACCTCGACAATGTTTTTCTCGCCGATCAAGACGCCAAGAAACTCCTTTTTCAATCGACCGCCGTTGCAAGTTTGACAGATCTTCTCAACCATGTATTTCCTCATTTCGGACCGAACATAATCGGAGTCGGTCTCCTTAAAACGACGCATCAGATTATTGGCCAAGCCCTCAAAAACTGTTTCGTAACCGTCAATGTGGTAGATGGCCTGGCCGGCGCCGTTCATCAAAATCTCAATCGCCAATTCGGACAGATCGGCGACCGGCTGGTCAACGGAAAAACCGTTGGCTTTGGCGACCTGATTGAGAAGTTTGACATACCAACTGTCGTACGATGAGCTTCTCGCCCAAGGCCGAATCGCGCCCTCGGCCAAAGTCAAGGACCGATTCGGGACAACAAGATCGAAGTTGACCTCAAGCTTGGTCCCCAAACCTTGGCAGGCCGAGCAAGCGCCATGAGGCGAGTTGAAAGAGAAGTTTCTCGGCTGGATCTCGGGCAGAAAGACATTGCAATCTGGACAGGCAAAATGTTCCGAGTAAGTCTGATCGGTTTTCGACTCAAGATCGTGAATGATCACCGTCCCAAGCGAAAGGCCGATCGCCTTCTCAACCGAGTCGAAAAGACGGGATCTTGTCTCTCTATCAAGTTTTGCCTTCGGATCAAAAATCAAACGGTCAACGACGACCTCGATCGAGTGCTTCAACTTTTTCTCTATCGGATAGGATTCGGCTTCGTCAAGGTCAAGAATGACACCATCGAGCCGAACTCGGGCAAAGCCCGATTTTCGGGCAAACTTGAAGGCCAATTTATGTTCGCCTTTCCGGTCTTTAACCAAAGGCGAAAGGATCGCCAACCTTCGAGCCCGCTGGTCAGAGTTCTGCCGAAGAGATTCCTCTATCCCGAGAACAACCGTTTGGGGCGACTGGCGAGTGATCGCTCGGCCGCAATTTGGACAGTGGGGCTGGCCGGCCCGAGCAAAAAGCAACCTCAAATAATCGAAGACTTCAGTAATCGTGCCAACGGTTGACCGAGGGTTTCTCGAAGCCGATTTTTGATCGATCGAGATCGCCGGACTCAAACCCTCGATATAATCAACATCCGGCTTCTCCATCAAACCCAGAAATTGCCGAGCATAACTTGAGAGACTCTCGACGTAGCGCCTTTGACCCTCGGCGTAGATGGTGTCGAAGGCCAACGACGATTTGCCAGAGCCGGAAAGACCGGTGATAACCACAAAAGCGTTGTGGGGAATAGAAACCTCAACATCCTTGAGATTATGCTCTCTCGCGCCAACGACTCTAATCGCTTTAACTGGCCGAACAAATTTGGCCTTGCCGAAATCCCCCATCGACTAGACGAAAAAGCCCTTTGGCTCTCGCTTCTTCACTTTTGACGATTTAATCATCCGACTGTCCCGACCAGTTTAATCCTTTTTGAAAAAAAGAGCAAGGTTTAAAACCAACCGAGCAACCACAAAAAAAGGGGTCAAAAAGGGGAAAAAGGGGAAGGGGAAAAAGAGGGGAAAAAGAAAAAAGGGGGAAAAAGGGGTCAGGAGCCTTTTTTTCTCTCAAATAACGAGCCCTTGGAGCCACTTTTTAGTGGTCAGAAAAATGTCCCCGCCCATTTTTTATCAGCCGACCAATATTGGCCGGACTCTGATCTCAATAAAATCGGCCTGGGTTGCGCTCTTAACTCCGCGATCGAGAAGGCGACGCGCCATCAAAGATCGTCAAGCTCGAGGGTCTCCTCGATATGAAGAAACTCTGTTCCAGTGGCTTATTCCTTGGCTGGGGTAAAAATGGTTATTTTACAATGACTTGAGCAAGAAGCCACCCGCCTTTGTTTTCCAGACCGAAGTTTGGCTTGGCATTTGAGATCGGTCTGTGATAGAGAAGAGAGAGAGAGGATATTTGCAAAGTTTAATGAAGGAGTTTTTTATGGCGCCGGTTGGTGATCAAGGTTTTGACACGATTATAGGCCAAAATGTCAAGTTGAAGGGCAATCTCAAAAATAAAGGCAGCATCTATGTCCACGGCCGGGTCGAGGGTGAAGTCGCCTCGGAAGAGACGATCAATGTCGGCGAGACGGCCGAGATCAAAGGCCCGGTCAAGGCAAAAAATGTTGATGTCTCTGGGACCGTCAAAGGATCGGTCGTCGCGATCGAGAAGCTCGAGCTCAACTCCAAAGGCCAAATATTCGGCGATCTGACGGCTAAAACCTTGATTATCAAGCCGGGCGCCATTTTCGTTGGTCGATCGCTGATGCCGGAGGAACTCTCGAAAACCGCAAAAAATCAGATCAGGGCCGAGCTCGAGGAAGCAACGCCGGCCTAAAAGATCAGATTTCAGCGGCCAGCGGTTGCAGAATTGAGGCCCTCGATCTAGGGCGCGATCGCCCAGTCGGTCGTCGAGGGTTAAATCCCAAAATAGCTCGGCTGCCTCAAATCAAAATTATGGATTAAGGAGTACCAAGGATGAAGAGTCGGACTATAGGCCTGAAGGCCGGCCAGCCTGCCAACGCTCGGGACGGTTGAGGTTAAAAATCAAGAGTAAGAAACGCTCTCTCGCAGATGTATTACTATATCCTTGACAGCTCAAGGCCGGAGTTTTCAAAAATGATCGTTCAGCAAAGAAAGCTCTTGCAGCGCTTGGGCGTTGCCGGCGAGTTCGTTCATGTTGATCTCTCGAAATCGGTTGACGATTTGGTTAAGAGGGCAATCAGCGAAGACTATAGCACGATTGTCGCCATCGGCTCGGACGGACACATCAACCGAGTGGCCAAGAAGCTTTTCAGGGCCGATCAGGCCTTTGGCATCATCCCGCTTGAAAAAAATTCCAGTTACTTCGAGATCATCAACGCTCGGGACGCGGAAGAGGCGGCCGAAATCTTGAGGTTTCGCCGACTGACCGATCGATCGGTCATCACTCTTGGCCCGGAAGCGGTCGCTCTCAACCGGGCCATCCTTCTCAATCCAAAACGAGAATTGGTCTTGATCCGAACAAAAGAATATGAATTGAGAACTAGACCGGAAAGTCTCTCTCTTAGCAACCCGCCCGATTCAAGTCAGGCCGGCGGCTTTGTCCTCGAATTTCTCGACCGACCGAGAGAGGGCATATTCAAGAAAATCGTCAGTTTTATTTCCGATCAAAAAGGGGCCAGGCCCGACAACGCTCTTAGTCAAATCGTTGAAAGCCGGGCGGAAATCTTGAGCCTCTCGAAGCTTGACCTGTTAATTGATGGCCAGACCACGGTTCGCCTGCCAGTCGAATGTAAAATCGTGCCGAGAGCAATCCGCCTGATCGTCGGCAAAAGAGTTCTTTCTTCAAGCGCTTGACAAATTCGGGCGTCGTTTAGTACAGTGAGCGAGTCAGATGATTGAAGCCTGTGGCTGGTAACCCGGCGGAACCGAGAGTCAACCAAGCGATTCGCCTCTTAGAGGTGTTTTTGGTTGACGAAACTGGTCGCTCCCTCGGCGTTGTTTCAATCGAGGAAGCCAGAAGAAGGGCGAGTCTGGCCGGTCTTGATTTGGTTGAGGTCAATCCAACGGCTCAGCCGCCAGTTGTAAAGGTTCTTGACTTTGGCAAATACCGATACCAACAGGAACGCCAAAGATCGAAGCAGAGAAAAAGGGCCGAGGGGCTGAAAGAGATCAGGCTGAAAATTAAAACTGACGAGCACGATTGTCAGCTTAAGGCCAAGCGGGCAAGCGCCTTTCTCGATGAGGGTCACAAGGTTAAACTCACCCTAATTATGAGAGGCCGGGAGCAGATGTTCAAAGATCTGGCGATCGAAAAGATGAAGGATTTCCTGGCTCTGGTCTCCGGTTCCGGCCAAGAAGCAAAATTTGGACTGCCGCCCAGTCATCTTGGCAACCGATTGACGGCGATAATCACCAAAAACGGTCAAAAGATATCGGGGAATGATGACAAAAAAGAAACTCAAGACTCACAAAGCGGCGACTAAAAGGCTGCGCGTCACCCGAACCGGCAAAATTCTCGCCCGGTCCGGCAATTCTGGTCAACACCTGATGGCGAGGAAGAAGACAAGTCGGGTCAGACGGCGAGCCAAAAACGAGTTTGCCATCGCCCATGGCGACCGGAAGCGAATCAGAAAAAGCCAGCTCCTGCCCTACGGCTAGAGAGCGAAACTGGGAGTTTTCGGAAATAGCGGGATCGCCAAAAATAAAATAATGGCAGGGATATGGTTCGAATAAAACGAGGCGTCGGCCAAAAAAAGCGTCACAAAAAAATCATCAGTCTGGCCAAAGGTTATCGCGGCCGGAGGCGAAGAGTTTTTCGTCTGGCCAAACAGGCCGTAATCAAGGCCGGTCAACATCGTTATCGCGATCTGAAGGTTAAAAAACGATCTTTTCGACGGCTTTGGATTATTCGCATTAACGCCGCCGTCAGAGAATATGGTCTGAATTATTCTCAATTTATCAATCATTTGAAGAAAGAGAAAATCGAGCTTGATCGAAAAGTTCTCTCCGAATTGGCCAAGGACGATCCAAAGGCCTTCTCTGAAATTGTCAAAAAGCTGCCCAAAAAGTGAGGCGGTCAAGTCTCAAGGCTTGGCTTTTTTTCGTTTTGCCAAGCTAGGCTTTTAGAGATCGCAAGCGGCCGAGAAAAATCTCACTGGCTTTTAAGACCCCACATAGCCAAAAGCGCCTGCCGGTCTCTAAAAAGGCCTGTCTTAAGAGCAACTGCTTCCGGTCGTCGCGGCCCACCTGAGACATCGCGATTCCATCCAAAGAAGGCTTTTCCCGTTGTCAACAATCGCCGCTTGACTGGCAAAATGACGGCGGTTTTTGAATTTAGTTAAGTCGGGAAATCAGGCTTTCGTCCCCTCCGAAAACTATCGAAGACCACGATTGCCACGCCGGCGACGATCGACAAGTCGCTCAAGCTAACCACGCCAAAGAGCGGCAAGCCGAGATAGTCGGCTACCCCACCCTCGACTAGGCGAGAGACGGCCTGGCTCAAAAGGCCGCCGATTATCAAGCCCGAACCAAAAGAGGTCCTCGGCCAAAAAAAATGGTAGACAAGGCCAATCAAACTTAGACCGACGATGGCCCAAAAATAGGGCGAAAGATTGCGACCGATGTGAAAAACTCCGCCGGTGTTTAAGACCAGCCGGTCGGTCCAGAATCGGGCGACTGCGAGCCTCGCCAGTTGATCAATCCCAAAAACGCCAAGCGCCACCCACCAACCCCCGGAAAAACCGTGGTCTGATTTAACTCCGACGCGAGCCACTACCGCCTAACCGAGTTTAAAAGGACTATCTCCTCCCCCGTTCTCCCTGTTTCGGTTTGCAAGAAGCGCAGTTTTCGGCCGTCGGCAAGATCTGAAGCCGACTTCGCTCGATCGGCCCATGGCAAACAACGCAGATCCCATAGGCGCCGGACCTAATCCGCTTGAGCGACCGTTCAACTCGCAAAAGAAGATCTTTAAGCCGGTTGGTTAGACCGACGTTTTCGACAATCTGCTCAACTTGAAGAACATTATCATCTTCCGAGTCGCCGAGTCTTTGGAACTTCGCCTTTTGACCTACCTCGCTCTGGAGCCTGTTTCGTTCATCAAGCAAGGCTTTCTCCATCAAGCCCAAAAACCGTTGATCAAAATGGCGAGTCATCGGCGACATTGTCATCTCCTTAATTCAGGGTAGCACAAACCGGCTCTTAATTTAAGACTACCAAAATCAACGGGCCGGCAAAAAAATGGGGGTTAAAAACCAGGGACTCGAGGGTAGTTGCCGGTTCATCTGCTAAAGAGCAAAATCTTGACCTCTTGATTCTTCGCCCTTTCTTAATCCGACTTTTCGCTTTTTTTGACTTTTGAGTTCAACGATGAGCGGATATGCTGAAAGAACTATGCCGGTTTTTTTCCAACTCGGCCTTTTGATTGGTTTGGCAGCGGCCTTTGGTATGATCGCCAGACTCTTTCGCCAACCGGTCGTGATCGGTTATATCGCGACCGGAATAGTCCTCTCGCTCTATCTTTCGCCTTTAATATCGAACCGAGAGCCGATTGAGCTCATGGCCTCCTTCGGCATCGCGATCCTTCTCTTCTTGGTCGGCCTAGAACTCGACGCCAGAAAGTTAAAAAAGATCGGTTTGGCGGCCTTGATCACGGGGATCGGCCAGATAGCGATCACCGCGACGGCCGGCTTTTTAACGGCTCATTATCTCTTCGGGTTCGAGCGATTGCCAAGTCTCTACATCGGCGCCGGCTTGACCTTCTCTTCAACCGTGATTGTCGTCAAAATCCTTGGCGAAAGGAGCGGCCTTTCTAATCTCTATGGCCGGCTGGCAATTGGCTTTCTACTGGTTCAAGATCTAGCCGCCATTCTCGCCCTAATCGTCCTTCGCAGCTTCGGTCAAACGGCAAACGCGAGCGCGATCGTCGCTCTTTTGGGTCGCTCTGTTTTGACCACTCTGGCGGTTGGCGCAACCGGCCTTTTGGTCGGCCGATTCATCCTGCCAACGGTTTTCAAACTTTTCGCCAAGTCAACCGAACTTTTACTCCTAGCCGGTCTCGCCTATTCTTTCCTCTTCGCCAGTCTGACAAGCTGGCTTGGCTTATCTGTTGAAATAGGCGCCTTTTTGGCCGGCGTCAGCCTCGCCTCTCTGCCCTACACCATCGAGCTATCGGGAAAGCTCAAACCGCTTCGAGATTTCTTTTTAAGCCTCTTCTTTGTCGAACTCGGACTCTCGCTCAATTTTGCGGCCTTGGGCGAGCTTGTCTGGCCGATGATCGGACTCTCGCTTTTGGTGCTCATTCTCAACCCGGTCGTCGTCATGGTCTCGCTCGGTCTGATGAAATACCGCAAACATACCCTTTTCAACGCCGCCCTTGCCATTTCCCAGATTGGTGAATTTTCCTTAATTTTAGTCATTTTCGGCCAAAAACTCGGCCACATTGACCAGAACATCGTCTCAATGATCACTGGCGTCGCTTTGATTACGATCTTCGTCTCCTCTTATACCATCAGCCGATCCGAGTCGCTCTATCGCCTCCTCAAGCCAATGATTGGCCTCTTCGAGCGAAAATCGCCGACAGCCGCCGTCCAAGATGAGGAGAAACTCGAAAACCACGCCGTTTTAATTGGTTACCATCGGATTGGACCGGCGATGATTTCGGAGTTAAAAAAGATGGCCGACGATGTCGTGATCGTTGATGTTGATCCGACCATTGTTGAAAAGTTGAAAATCGAGCATCGGGAGGCGATCTTTGGCGACGCGGCCGACGAGGAAATTCTTGATCGTCTAGCAATCGAGCGAGCAAAAATCCTGGTCTCGACGGTCGCTGAACTTGAGGACAATCTTTCGATCATCCGCTACGCAAAAAACCTCAAGGCGAGGCCGCCGATTTATGTCACAGCGATTGATATTGAAGACGCGATTACCCTTTACCAGGCTGGCGCCGACTATGTAATCGTCCCGCATCACTTTTCAAAAGATCAGGCCAAGTTTATTCTCAAGACGGCGACAACCAAAGACCAGCTTCATCGACAAAAAACGGCTCATCTGAAAGAACTTAGGGGCTTGGTTTTGGCGTGAGCTAAAACCTGGCCCCGGCGCGAGCTTTGGCTTGGCTCCGGCAGAAGCTAAAGCTTGGCTTTTAACAACAAAATCCTCCCAAGCAACGCCTTGGGGATGAGCGATGGGAGCTAGTCGAACTTCCTTTCTTGATCATTCTCCTTCCTTTTCAAGTTTTAGGCCGCCCAGCTTAAAAACCGGGCCTTTTGCCAAGGGAAAACAGGGAAAACCCCGCCGGCAATGTCGGACTTTTAGCAAGATCGGACCGTCGGTCAGACTGCCCGTGGACTAAAAGCGACAAGACCAGGCGGGGTGCGACTTCCCGCCGCTCGGCTCAAAGAACGAGTGGACGAGGGCTGGTTGTGTTAACAGCTTAAAAGCCATCTCGACCAGTCGGTTGATCGGGGCTGCGTAAAAGAGTCCGAAGCTCTAGCTCCGGTTTTTGACTTAAGAGATCAACCCATCTCTCTTACTCGCCCTTCAAAGCCGATCACTTGGCCCAACGAGATGAACGAGGTGAAAAAACCACAACGGCTGGCAGAAAAGATCGACTCGTGAGGGCCGAGCTCAAGCTTCTTTCGACAGCAACGACTGCCGCGCTGTCGGCCACTGATTCGGATGAGCCAGCGCCATCGCGTCTGACCTCGGGTTGATTGCCTTCTCGGCCAAAGGCCGAAGCGGAGGCGCTGCCGGAGGTGGCGGCGCTGCCGGAGGTGGCCAAGAAATTGCTCCCTAAGCCATCATCAATCGCTGTCGCGACCGAGTCGGATGAGGAGGCCCCGGCTAAAGCGCCGGCGATTTCGGCGACCGGCATCTGCCCGGGCTTCGAACTAAAGCTCGCCGCGGCTGATGAAGATTGACTGGCTGAAGCCGAGGAGCCGCCGCTCGTTGAAGCTCTCGAGATTCCGATCGGCGACAGAGCAAGAAAAGCAACCGAGGCCAAGACGAATAGTCGGTTAATCATTTTTCTCCTTGACTTATTTTATTTATCCAAGCCTCGACCTCAAGAGCTAGAGCGCTCTTTCCGCTTGGCGAGCCCCATGGGCTCATCAGTTTGGAAGCTAGAAACAAGCGCTTGAATTGTCAACAACTTGCCACGGAAGGACTGTGCTCAAAGATGGTTCGCCCGGAAAGAAAGCGTTAGAATGAGTAAGTGAAATCAAGGATTTTACAAAGCGTCTGGGAGTTTATGAAGACTTTTTTGGTCAGAGCTTTCTTTACATATACGAGCGGAGCGAGTTGAAAAGAAAGCCCTAGCGGTGAATAAATGAAAACAAAGGTTTTGCAGGGGATCTGGGAGTTTACGAAGACCGTTGTCTTTGTCGTTGCTTTCTTTTATTTAATCCGAGTCTTTATCGTCCAACCCTTCATCATTCAGGGCGCCTCGATGGAACCGATACTTCACAACAATCAATACATTTTGGTTGAACGTTGGACTCGACTCTTCAAGGAGTTCAAGCGAGGCGATATCGTTGTCTTCCAGCCGAGCCTCGAGAGCCACGACGAGTTGATCAAACGGGTGATCGGACTGCCGGGCGAAACCGTCAGGATAGAAGACAATAAGATCATAATCAAAAATCGTGACCGATCGAGGGGCTTCGTCCTCCAAGAACGCTACCTTCAAAACGGGACAAAGACCTTGATCGGCGACAGCCCGCTCGAGAAAAAAGAGATAAACCTCGGCGAAAATCAGTTTTTCGTTCTCGGCGACAATCGGGGAGCCTCGAAAGACTCGCGAATTTTCGGCCCGATCGAAAAAAAACAGGTCGTCGGCCGAGCCTGGCGGGTTGTTTTCCCCATCAAGGATTTCAGCCCAATTGCCCGGCCACGTTACACGATCAGTATTATCTCAAGCCTCTTTTAAGAATGCCGACCGAGGTCGCGGCCAAGTTTTGCCTTTAAAATTGACTCAAAACTCATAAGTCTCGGCCCCTAAGCTGCTAGATTTTAACTGATGCAGTATCTAGAGGTTGTCGTTAACCAGCCGGCCGATAGAAAGACCAAGACCTTTACCTACCTGATTCCGCCTGAACTCTTGAGCGAATTAAAAGTTGGCTCGATTGTCGAAGTTCCCTTCGGCCGGGAATTAAGAACTGGGATCGCCTATCGCCTAACTCGCCTCTCGCCCAGAGGCAAAAAACTAAAAGCCATCAAAAGCCTGCTTTCGAGCGGAGTTATCTCGCCAAATATAATCTTCCCGATCGCCGACTCGATCTACAAGAAAGGTTTCCAATCATTCAGCGATATCGTCTTTAGCCTCCTGCCGCCCCTGCCCAAGAGAAAGTTGAGAGAGACAAAGCTTCTTCTCAAAGAACAAGAGCTTAAGTCCCCCGGCCAAGCAAAAATCTACTTTCAGGAGGCCGATTTCTCCGCCCGGCCAGAGCTTTATCTTCAACTCATCAAGCGAGCGAGAGCCAGAAAAATGGGCGTTATCGTTCTCTCGCTCTCGCTTGAGTCGGGCGTGATTAAAGAACTTGAGAAACGACTCAAGGCCTCGAAAATCAAAAGCCTAGTCTACTCAAGCCGACTAACCGCCAGTCAACAACTCGAAAACTGGTTTGAGATCGCGCTCGGCCGATTTCCGGTGATTTTGGGCGCCCGGTCGGCCGCCATGACGCCGGTTCCAAATCTTGGCTTGACCATCATTGACGACGCCGAGCATCAACTTTTCCGATCGGAGATGAGGCCCTACCTCGACACTCAAGCAGTCGCCCTTGAAAGGACGAGGCTTGAAGGGGGAGTGGTGGTGATGGTTGACGCGACCGAAAAATCGAGGACCGCTTTGGCCAAAAAGGAGGGGAAAATAATCGGGCTCACGCCGAGGAGAGGACATCGAGAAATTGAGCTCGCCGACCTCAAGCGATCGAGAAGTTGGCTGTCAGACGCCAGTCTCAATTTGCTGGAATCAAACCTTGTTCAAAAAAGAAAAACTCTTATCTACTGGAACCGAAAGAGATCCTCGGGCTTGAAATGTTTCGACTGCCAAGAGCTGACTTTTCTCAATCGGGGCGACAGAATTCTCCGCTGCCCGAACTGTGAAGGACTTAATCTTAAGGCGGTCGGACTGAATCACCAATTGATTAAGAGCCGGCTTTTGGAATTGATGCCCAATCAAGCGATTGAAATTTTCCCCGACGACGATTCAACTGGTAACGAAAAATTAGCCCTGATCGGGACGAGCAGCATGATTCATAAAACCGGCGGTCAGCCGGACAGTATCGTTCTCGTCCTCGAACAAGGTTTGGCTGCCGGCTCTTTCGAAGATGAGGAGGAGATTTATTACAACATCGCCCGCCTAATCAGCCGTTCCCGAAAAACCATTATCCAGACATTTTCCCCGAACAGCCTCTTGGCCAGAGCCCTTTTCAACCGAAAATCGCGGCCTTTTTTTGACTCACTGTTAAGAGAACGGGCCGAGCTTCTTCTGCCACCGTTTTCGAAACTGATCGAACTCAAAACCAACAAAACGGAAAGAGTTCGGCTAGAAAAGCAAATTTCCGGTCTTGGCCTTGAACCGATAGGCCAGGGCCGAGATTCAATTATCGTCCGTCTGCCGAAAAGATCAAAAATTGAACTCGATAAAATCATCGCCAGACTCTCGAGAAGCGGGCTAAAGATCGGTCGCGAGTGGTAAGATTATGGAGAGATGAAAATTGCCATCTTCAAAAACAGGCTCTTAAGGCCAGGCTTTCCCCTGGAAAGCCCGATACTGGCGAGCAGAAAGGAGCTTGGGCGACGGGGTCATGAAATTATCGTCTTCACGGCCGACGAATCGCCCTTATTCGAAAGCCATCAAATCCTCTTAAAGCGGCGATTGCCAATCGTCAATCGTTCCCGTCTCAAGGCTTTTCAGCCGGAACTTTTAAGGGCGATCGAGGATTCGAAGATTGAGCTGGTTCACTCTTTTGACTTTTCGGCTGCCTCCCTTTTCGGCCTTAGGTTGGCCAAAAGATTTCGTTTGCCGCTGGTTCTCTCGATCACCGACTCAAGCCCGCTCAAATCGAAATCATCAAGCGACAGCCTTCTGGTCAGCGAGCTAATCAATCGTTACCGATCTTGGCTCGAAAGCGCCGATAGCCTGGTCGTCACCAACCGACAATTGGCTCAACAGATTGAGCTTTTGAAGATCAAGACACCGGTTTTCGCCATTCCTTTCGGTCTCGGATCAGAGAATAGAAAAAGTCAGCCCTCAAAGATCGAGATTAGAAAAAGACTCTCTCTCCCGATTATTCAAAAAATTTCCCTCTTCGCCGGGCCGATTTTGGCAACCGAAAACCCGATATTCTTGCTCGAGGCCTTCAAATCTCTGACCCAAAAAGACCAGGCAAATCACCTCTTGGTCGTGACCGACGGCCGAGGGGACCTGAACTTTCAGCTGACGGCAAGAAGGCTTGGTCTTTCCGGATTTGCGACCTTTCGAAAAAATCTCTCGGCCGAGCAGCTTGGTCTAACCTTTGCCGGTTGCGACCTCTTCCTCGCCCCCTCAAACTTTGACTTTGAAGGCACTCGTCTCCTTCAGGCTTTGACCGCCGGACTTCCAACCGTCGCCATCAACCGGTTTAGCCCGAGAGAGATCGTCAGTGATGGAGAAACCGGCCACCTCTCGACCTTTTCACTCAACCATTTCGTTGACAGAGCCTCGATAATTCTGGAAAATGAACTTCTGCGAGAGAAACTTTCGACGGGGTCAAAGAAAGCCGCCGAACGATTCTCGGTCGAAGAAACAACTAATTATCTTGAGCGATTGTATAGTGCGACTTTCAGAGGAGAAATTGAAACTCGTCACCGTCCCGGCCAAGATTTTGTCTACCGCCATGCCTTTTGGCAAAGCCAGTAGCCAAGATCTCAAGCTTTTACCAGCGATGGCGGCGATTATGCTTTCGCGCCGGGGAATCGGTCTGGCGGCGCCTCAAGTCGGTCTCAAAAAGAGGCTGGCGGTTTTTAAGCGCAGGCCGGAATTAGAACGAGAGATGACTAAAGATCTTAAGGAAACCGATCTTGAGGTTCTGATTGACCCGGAAATTATATCCTCGAGCCGAGAACAATCGATCGCGATCGAGGGCTGTCTCTCGATTCCCGATGTCGAGGCCGAAGTCAGACGACCAATCGAGGTTCTAGTCAGATTTCTCGATCGAAAAATGAAACCGAGAATCAAAAAATTCCGGGGGCTGACCGCCCGGGTTGTCCAGCACGAGATTGATCACCTTGACGGTCGGCTGTTCATCGAGCGAGCCGATCCACGAACAATCCTGACGATTACGACCGAATAGCTTTTTGGGCTAGAGTCATCCGTGAAGATCATCTTTTTTGGGACACCAAGCTTTGCCCTGCCGGCGCTCGAGGCGCTTTTAAAGCTTGACCTGCGACCGAGTCTGATCGTGACTGAGCCAGACAAGCCGCGGGGTCGAGGCCTAAAGAGAATTGACACACCGGTCAAGGCGAGAGCCAAGCGCGAAGGAATAAAACTTTTCCAACCGACAAGTTTCAAAAAGGACCCAGAAGCGATAGCGGTTATCCGAAGAGAGAAGCCTGACCTGATTTTGGTTGCGGCATACGGCAAAATTCTCCCGAAAGACCTGATCGAGATACCGACCTTCAAAACGATCAACGTCCATCCCTCGATTCTGCCAAAATATCGTGGTCCCTCGCCGATTCAAGCCTGTTTGTTAAAGGGCGATCGGTTGACCGGCGTTTCTTTGATGTTGATCGACGAGGGTATGGACACCGGTCCAATTCTAGCGATAGAGAAAATCGCGGTTGAAAAAGACGACACTTTTTTGAAGCTCTCGGCCAAGCTGGCCGACCTGTCAGCCGAAATGATAAAAAAATACCTTCCCCTCTATTTAACCGGCAAACTGAAGGCTAAAGAACAACCGAAAACGGAAAAGCCGGCGACCAAGTTGTTGAAAAAAGAGGACGGGCTGATTGATTTTGCCACCGATTCGAGAGCAAAGATCTGGCGAATGATCAAGGCCTTAAATCCCTGGCCCGGAACTTATTTTTTTCTAAAAGACGGCCGGAGAGTTTTAATCGCCTCATCCGACTACGACAGCCAATCCGGCCGGCTGGTTAACTTGAGAGTCAAGCCGGAAGGCAAAAAAGAGATCGGCGGGGCAGAGTTTCGAAACGGCTATCAAAGACTCATGACCGATCAGATTTTGAAAACTCTCTTTGGCGGCTCTTGACAATTCGCCTTCCCTTGCTAAACTTGAGAAACTTAAGACGGGAGAAAACGATGCTGAAAATAAGACTGAAGCGGACGGGTCGAAAGTCGAAGCCTCACTTTCGCTTGGTTGTCGCCGAGTCAACCGCCCCGGTCAAGGGCCGTTTTGTTGACCAGGTTGGCTACTATCAGCCGGCCGCCCGGCCCAAGGTTTTCAAAATAGACCAAGAGAAGATTCTTGGCTGGTTGAAAAAGGGAGCCAGGCCAAGCGACACGGTCCACAATCTACTGGTTAAGCACGAGGTCATTCAGTCGCCCAAGCGAAAGGTCTTGATCCGAAAAAAAAGTTCAGCCGAGGCAAAGTCAGACCAAAACGGAACGGCCGATAAGTCAGTTCAAGTCCAAGCTCCGACCGAAGACCGCTCGCGAGAACCAGAAGTTCAAACTCAAAAACAAGCGGAAAGTAACACTAAGAAAGGAGAACAATGGCAGAAATCACCGATCAGGAGTTTGTCGAATCAATCGTCAGGGGGTTGGTTGGCAAGCCGGAGAGTGTCAAGACCGACCGGACGATTGACCAGCTCGGTGTGCTCATCGAACTCCACGTTGATCCGGAAGATATGGGAACGGTCATCGGCAGGGAAGGCAACACGGCTAAAGCAATCAGGAAGCTTCTTAGCGTTTTCGGCGCTAAGCGAAACGCCCGGGTTAACCTGAAAATAGTCGAGCCCGAGGGAGGCACAGGCGGATCGAGAAAAGCCGACGACCAGAAAGATCAATCGGCAGACCAGCCGGCGGCGGAAGAGGCCAAAGAAGAAAAACTTGAAGACGACGTTCCGACCGACCTTCTGGCTTGAAGCGTTTTTTCTGACCAAAAATCAGGCCCGGAGGCCGGGTCCTTAGTAGTGCTGGCGGGTGAAGAAGTTTTCCGTTCTGACTCTTTTTCCCGAGCTCATCGGTTATTGGTCCTCAATAAGCGTTATCGGTAAGGCGGTCAAGAGGAAAGCGATCTCCGTCGAGGCGGTAGACATTAGAGAGTTCGCCCTTGATAAGCATAAAACCGTTGACGACCGACCCTGCGGCGGCGGTCGGGGAATGATCCTTCGGGTCGATGTTATAGACCGCGCCATTTCAAACTTAAAAATAAAAAGAAATTGCCGCCTGATTTTGCTTGACCCGAAGGGCAAACTCTTGAACCAGAAAAAAGTCGAGCGATTGTCAAAATACGAACATCTCGTTCTGGTCGCTGGCCACTACGAGGGCGTTGACCATCGGGTTCACAAAATAGTTGATGAAGCGATCTCGGTCGGCGATTATGTTTTGACGGGCGGTGAATTGCCGGCCATGACTTTGATTGACGCCCTGACTCGCTTGGCCCCCGGTGGCCTCGGCAAAGCCGAATCGTCAACGATTGAGTCGTTCACCATTAAAGACGAGGAAACAAAAAAAAGACTCCTCGAGTACCCTCAATATACCCGTCCGGTAGTATATACTACATTGAAGAAGAAGACGGTCCTGAAGGTACCGAGCGTTTTGCTGACCGGCAATCACCAAAAAATATCAAGCTGGCGAATGGCAAAATCCAGAGCCGCGACCGCTCGGAGAGAGACTAAAAAACACTAGTATATACTACATGGCTGTCGCGCCAATTGAAGCCCACCTGCGCCAGATAGCCTTCTAGAAAGCTCAAAGTAGTTTTCGCCCCGCCCTGACTGGCCGAACGTGTGTCTCCGCTTGGCAATTCGGCCAGCATAAAACTCAAAGAAAATAGTATATACTATTTCAACCAAATTGGGTGTTGACTTCCAGAGACTCATGATTCGAGATTGAGACTGTTAAGTTCAGAGTATGTTAGGCCCTCCGACGGGTCGCTCGCCACCAATTGAACAACGGTTTGCGGCCCTTAAAAAACTGAGGCTTTAAATAATAGTATATACTATTTTACCACTCGGTCTGGTTCCAGACGAGATCGCGATCAGAAATCAGAGCGGTCGCTCGATAGTATATACTACTGCCCGCGCTTGCGGTCTCATTTTTTGACGTTAATCAGTCGGTCGCGAATGAACGCGAGTTATGAGCAAAAAGTAGTATATACTACATTTTTTAGCTATTTGTTCCGCCTTAAACCAATCGAGATCTTAGCTGAAGGCAACACCGTCTTTCACTAGTATATACTACTATTCAACCGGTTGAGGTATGCTCGGTGGATCGTCAATTGATGCTTAAGTCTGCCCGATCGATAGTATATACTACTTCTTCTTTGAACCGGCGCGTAAGAAAAACGCGGCTCGTTTGAAAGGAGACCGGCCGCGAGAAAAACCTCAAAGTCTTCTCGCGAATAAGGAACTTTTAACTAATCGCCCTCACGGCCCGCAAGCGAAAGAGAAATTCCAAGCCGAAAATTATTGAAATACAATCTCTCGAATTCGTCTTCGACCGACTTGAAGAACAAATTTCGAGAGCTTATCGGAATCAATAGTCTGATCGGCATCAACTTGATTGCCGTCAATCTTAACTCCCCCTTCGGCTATCAATCTTTTGGCTTGAGCTTTCGACTTGGCTAGACCACTCTCGACCAAAAGCTCAACCAGCGATCGGCCTTTCCTCTTCTTTACTTGAAGGCTTTTTAGCTGAAGCGGCATCTCCCTTTTTGAAAAACGCCGCTTAAAGTCCTCCTCAGCCCTAAAGGCCGGTTCTCGGCCATGAAACTGTTTGACAATCTGATTGGCCAATTTCAATTTCACGAGCATCCGGTTTTTTGGTTCTTTAAGGTCAGATTGAATCGCCAAAAGTTCCTCTTCTGAAATGTCGGTCGTCAAATCGAAGTAGGGATAGATTAGGTCATCGGGCAAACTCATAATTCGACCAAACATCTCATCGGCCTCGTCAACCAGATTAATACTATTGCCCAAGGTTTTGCTCATCTTCCGACCGTCGGTCCCAAGAATCAAGGGCGTGATCATAATCGCCATCTCTCGATTTTCGAGTCGTCTGATAAGATCGCGGCCAGCGATCATGTTGAATTCTTGATCGCTCCCGCCGATCTGAAGATCGGCTTTCAGTCGCAAAGCGTCAATTGCCTGAAGGAGAGGATAGAGAAACTCGGCGACTGACAGTCTTTGACCAGATTTTTTCCGCTCCTGAAAGAGACTCCTTTCAGCGATCTGATGGGCGTTGAAATGATAGCCAAAGCCGATAAAATCCTTGAGGGTGAGCTTAGACAACCATTCGGAGTTCTTTCTGACTTCAAGTTTTTCTGGATCAAGAATCTTTGAGGCCTGCTCGAGATAAAAGGCCAAGTTTTCCTCGACCTCCCGCTCCGAAAGTCTGGTCCTTTCTCTGGCGTGACCGGAAGGATCGCCAACCAAAGCCGTAAAATCGCCAATCAGGAGAATCACCCGATGGCCGGCTTCTTGAAACTCGCGCAACTTTAGGAGAGAGACCGCCGAACCGAGATGGATATTCGGCGCCGTCGGGTCAATACCGAAATAAATTCGCAATCTCTTTTTTTGTCTAATCGCCGATTCGAGCCAGTCGCGACCGATGATCTTTTCAGTCCGTCGCGATAAAAACGATTGATTCGAACTAACCACCATTTAAATCTAGCAGACTTCGGGCTATAATCCCAGAATCGGCCGATTCGAAAGAAACTAGGCGACAAGGTAAAGTATATTAAGGCGAACGCAAATCCCGATGAAAATAATCACCAGTCTGATAAAACCCATTGTGAAGATCTTCTTCAAATTTTTGTCTCAAATCAGACGAGCCTTGAGAGTCAAAAAACTCGCCAGGGTCGGTCTCTACTTTTTCATCTTTCTTCTAGCCTACATCGCTTGGATCTCAAAGGATTTGCCAACCCCAAGCCGGTTGAAAGAACGACGACCGGTCGAGTCAACAAAAATTTATGCCCGAGACGGGAAAACCCTGCTGTTTGAAACCTTTGGCGAGGAGCGAAGGACTGTTCTCGAGTCAAACGCCATCCCGGACACGATAAAGAAAGCAACGATTGCGATTGAAGATAAAAATTTTTTTGGGCACGGCGGTCTCGACATCAGGGGCATCACTCGATCAATCGTCAGAAAAACATTTCACCCAAGAGAGCGGACCCAAGGCGGCTCGACCATCACCCAACAGTTTGTTAAAAACGCTCTGCTCTCGAGAAAAAGAACTTTGGGTCGAAAGATCAAAGAGGCAATTTTAGCCATTGAGCTCGAGCAAGTTTATGACAAAGACGAAATTTTGTCCCTCTACTTAAATGAAGTTCCTTACGGCAATTCGGCCTACGGTGTTCAGGCCGCTTCGAAAATGTATTTCAATAAAGACGCGTCGAATCTGACTCTCGGCGAGGCGGCTATTTTGGCGGCAATCCCCAAAGCACCAACTTACTACTCGCCTTACGGGACAAACACCAAGGAGCTCTTTGAGAGACGGGATCTCGTTCTTAAGCAGATGAAGGAGCAAGATCTAATTTCAAATCGCGAGTACGCCGAGGCCTTGACTGAAAAACCAAACATCTTGCCTAGAAGACTTTCAATCAAAGCGCCCCACTTCGTTATGATGGTTCGCGAAGAATTGGTCAAAGAGTTTGGCGAATCGGCCCTTGAGACCGAAGGGTTTGAAGTCATCACGACAATTGATCCCGAGCTTCAGGAAAAAGCCGAATCAACCATTGCCGCAAGCGACCAGCGGTTAGGACGATACGGAGCCAATAATGCCGCTCTGGTCAGTCTCGATTCGAAAACTGGCGAAATCTTAGCCATGGTCGGCAGTCGAGACTATTTCGATCTCGAAAACGACGGCAATGTCAATGTCACCCTTGCGGCCAGACAACCCGGCTCGGCCTTCAAACCAATCGTTTACGCCACCGCTTTCAAGGGAAAATATAACCCGGCCTACGTTCTTTATGATCTCCCAACCGATTTTGGCGGCGGTTATCGGCCAAATAATTATAATGGCAAGTTTTTAGGGCCGGTCACCATCAGGCAGGCTCTTGGCAACTCGCTCAATATCCCGGCCGTCAAAATGCTCGCCCTTTCCGGTCTTTATAAGACTCTTGAAACAGCTAAAGATCTTGGCATCACGACCCTGAACGAACCCGACCGCTATGGTCTCTCGCTCGTCCTTGGCGGCGGCGAGGTAAGGCCGATCGAGTTGGCCGGCGCTTTCTCGGTTTTCGCCAACGATGGCAAAAAGGCCAAGACTCACGGAATCAAAAGTGTCCGCGATCGCTCTGGCAAAGAGCTCTTTAGTTTTGATGAGAAAGATCAGTTGCCAGAAGTCATAGACCCCCAGGTCGCCTTTCTCGTCACATCGATCTTGACTGATAACGGCGCCCGATCTCTAATTTTTGGGACCAGCAATTATCTTACCCTGCCGGGCCGATTGGTCGCCGCTAAAACCGGAACGACCCAAGAGTTCAGAGATGCCTGGACGGCCGGCTACACACCCTCGATGACGACAGTCGTCTGGGTTGGCAATAACGACAACTCGCCAATGAAAAAGGGAGCCGACGGTTCGGTCGTGGCCGCTCCAATCTGGCGAGACTTTATGATCGCCGCTCATCAAAACCGATCGGTCGAACACTTCCCTCGACCGAGAGGCATCGTTGAGCTTGCCGTCGATCGTCTGTCGAATAAGCTGCCAAGCGAGCGAACCCCGCCCGAGGAGATTATCACCGATGTTTTTGCCTCCTGGCAGGTCCCGACTGAAAAGGACGACGTCCACCTGTGGATCAGAGTCGACAAAACGACTGGCGAGCGGGCAACCGTCCTGACGCCGAAAGAAAATCTCGAAGATCGTTATTTTGTCTCGATCCGTTCGGAATTGCCAAACAACCCCAACTGGCAAGAACCGGTTCAAAGTTGGGCAAAAGAAAACGGCCTCCTCGATCTCAAACCGCCAAGCGAAAAGCCAGAAGAAGCCAACTTTCTAAAACCAAGCCTTGAGATCAGCTCGCCCTCGGACAAGGCGGAGCTGAGCGGCAAGATCGAGATCGCGGTTAAAGCCGGATCACCTTCTTCGGAAATCCAGTTCGTTGAGTTCTTCATCGACGGCATCTCGATCGGAAGAGATTCGGAGCCGCCATATAAAATCGACTACGAGACAAGCTCGCTTTTAGCTGGCGAGCACGCCTTGGCCGCGACTCTGATAAATCGCCAAAATCAGACGGCCAACGGTTCAATCACAATCAAGATCAAAGGCGATACCACGCCGCCAAAAATATCGGATATGAGAGTCGTCTCGATCGGCCAGACAAGCCGGCGGTTGACCTGGACGACCGACGAATCGGCCACAACTCTGGTCAAGTACGGTCTCACTTCAAACTATGATTCAAAATCAATCGAAAAAACCGGTCTCGAGACGATCCACTCGGTGACTTTGGGTGGTCTTTCGGTCGGCGCGACCTACCATTTTAGCCTGATCTCAACTGACTCAAGCGGCAACACGACCGAGACGCCGAATCAGACCTTCAAGATCGAGTAGCCAGTCCGGTCTCAAAGAAGGCAGATTTAAGATTCTTGGCTTCGATTTTTTTCTTGAGGCCAAGCTGCCTGGCTTCCTTTAATCGACGATCGGCTTGAATCACGGTCCGAATTTCTCCCCCCAGGCCAAGCTCGCCAAAAACGCAAATCTCATCATCGAGAGCCTTCTCCTTGACCGATGAGGCAATCGCCAGAGCGACGGCCAGATCGGCGGCCGGATCTCTGACGGTGAAGCCGCCGACGACATTGATAAAAATATCTTGGTCGCTCAATTTTATCCCAGCCCTCCGTTCCAAAATCGCGGCGATAATCGCCAGCCTTGAAAGATCGAATCCGGAAGCCGTCCTTTTTGGGTAGCCGAAAGGCGTCCGATTGGTCAAAGCTTGAATTTCAACCAAGATCGGCCGGCTGCCATAAAGAGTGGCCGAGACGACATTGCCCGGCGTTTCAACCTGACGTTCAGCCAGAAAAAGTTTTGAGGGATTCGCGATCTCTTTTAATCCTTGCTCGGTCATCTCGAAAACTCCGACCTCGGAAACATCGCCAAACCGGTTCTTGACTGCCCGGAGAACCCGCGCGTTATGATACCGTTCGCCTTCGAGATAGAGAACGACATCAACCAGATGTTCGAGCAGCCTTGGACCAGCGACTTCACCCTCCTTGGTGACATGACCGATCAACATAATAGTTTGATTTTTTTGTTTGGCCAGTTCGGTCAGCCTGACGGCCGACTCTCGGACTTGAACCAAACTGCCGGGCGTTGAAGGCAGATTTGGGTCAAAAAGGGTCTGGATCGAATCAATTACAACCAGATCCGGTCTTTCTTTGAGACGGTCAAGGATTTCAACAATCGAGTTGACATCGGTCTGACTGGTAAACAAAAGATTTTTCTCGAGAGCCTGAATCCGGCTGGCTCTGATCGAAATTTGAGCCTCCGACTCCTCACCGGAGATATAAAGAATCGAGAGCGATTTCGAAAGTTCGAGTGAAAGAGTTGACTTGCCGATACCGGGGTCGCCGCCTAAAAGAACGACCGAACCATGAACAAAACCCCCACCCAAAACCCGATCGAGCTCCCTAATCTCTGTCTTAATCCGACCAGCCGGGTCCTTTTTCCCGAAGTCGAGCCTTTGCGGCTGCTTGATGTCCAAAGATCCCGACCGACCGCTAAGCCTTGGAGATTCATGCCGAAACTCCCGAAGACTATTCCAGTTCTGGCAATTCGAGCACTGACCCTGCCAACGAAGATACTCCTCGCCACAGTCATCGCAAACAAAAAGAGTTTGAATTTTCTTCCGCCTTTCGGCCATAGACTCAAACTAACACTTTAGCTTAAACCCGAAATCAAACTTCGTTTCAAGCCGGAACCTTTATCGGCCGATTGTTCGATATCTGGGTTAAAAATTGAAAAAGCCGCCAGTCCTCCCGCCAGCTTTCGGCAGAGCCGGCTTTAGAGAGGCAGGTCTTCAAGGACCTGACCAGCGTGAAGCTCGGGCTTAACGGTTTCGTAGATCTTGGAAATTATTCCGGCCTGATCAATCAAGACTGACGATCGTTTGATGCCGAGAGACTTCTTGCCAAAGAGATTTTTTTTCTCGAAGACGCCGTATCGCTCAAGAACCGAGTTTTCCGAATCAGCTAAAAGAACGAAGGGGAGAGCGTATTTTTGGGCAAATTTTTTGTGACTCTCGACCGAATCGCCGCTTACCCCCAAAACGACCACCTTTTTCGCCTTAAAATCTTGAAAGACGTCTCGGATCGTCATAGCCTCGGTGGCGCAACCGGGAGTGTCATCTTTCGGGTAAAAATACAGGAGCACGAAAGCGCCTCGGTAATCGGAAAGTCGATGTTTTTTGTTGTTTTGATCGGGCAAAGAGAAGTCCGGCGCGATCTCCCCGACTTTGACTTTCATCTTTTTTATCTTACCGGAAAGGAGTTAGCGATTAAAAGCCGGCGGATTTAAGATCAATCTGAAAAGCTTGAACTTCCGGCCGATCTGGCTTCGACGATCTTGACTTCAATTGATTCTTTGCCTCTAAAGCGATTGATTGAGAGACTGAAAACCATATCAATCGGGCCATTTTTGACCAGATCAATCAAAGACCGGCCTTGATTAAAAGCAATAACCGAGAAGATCGTCTCGCCAGCAAAGATCTTTGCCCGAAGATGCTTGCCAGTCCCACCGACCAGTTGAGGCTCGAAGAGTTGAACCGCTTTTGAAAGAAATTTCGGTTCAGGATTGCCAAGGCCGTGAGGCTCAAGAAGGGACAACTCTTTGACCAGCTGACGATCAATTTTCCCAAGGGAGAGCTCGCTGTCAATCTTTAGTTCTGATTTAAAACCTCGGGGTGAAAGCTTTTCTGCCAGCAAGCCGAGCTTTTCCCTGACCGTCTCGACCGCTTTCGGATTAAACTGAAAACCGGCCGCTCTGGCGTGACCGCCAAAACCCTCGAAAAGTTCTCGGTTGGCCGAAAAGGCTTCAACCAAATGAAACCCTTCAACCGATCGAGCCGAGCCCCGAGCCAGACCGCCAGACAGACCATAAACCAAGGCCGGACGATTAAACTGCTCAACCAATTTCGCCGCGACTAGGCCCCAGACGCCGGGCAACCAGTCCGGCCGACCGACAACCAAGACCGGCGAAGCAGAGCCCTCGACTTCCACCACTGCCTCTAAAAGGGCCTCTTCGACCTTTCGCTGCCGCTTGAGATTGAGTTCTTCAAGTATCGAGGCGATCGCCATCGCTTGGGATCGCTCGGTCGAAATTAAAAGCTCAAAGCTCTTTTTCGGATCGTCAATTCGACCGGCGGCATTGATCCTCGGCGCGATGACAAAACCGACCTTTGAGGCCTTGATCTTGTCCGTCAGCCCGGCTTTTATTTTCAGGGCTTGAAGGCCGATATTTCTCGTCTGGTTCAGAACCTTAAGACCAAATCGGGCAATCAGACGGTTTTCATCAAGGAGGGGAACAAGGTCGGCAATTGTTGAAATTGCCGGCAGGTCTATCTCCCACTTCAACCAAGCGCCGGTCAACTGGTGAGGGAAATCTTTTGCCAAGCCGGTTACCAGCTTGTAAGCTAGTCCGCCGGCCGAGAAGTCCTTAAAGGGCGACGGGCAGGAAGCCTGCTTGGGATTAATGATGATCGCCCCTTTGGGCAGTTGTGACTCCAAGATATGATGGTGATCAACAATAATCACCTCGAGGCCAAGCTTTTTGGCATAGGCGACTTCAGCTTTGGCTGTCTGGCCAAGATCAAAGGCGACAATCAGCAAAGCGCCCTGATTCTTTAAAGCCAAGATCCCCTCTTTGGAAAGGCCATAACCGGCCCGGCGGCTCGGCAGATAAACGTTTGTCCGGCCGGAAAGGCGATTGAGAGCCCGCCAAAACAGGGCGCCAGCCGTGATACCGTCGGCATCGTAATCGGCAAAAATCCCGATTTTCTCCCTCGCCTCAACCGCCGTCTTGATCAGCCGCGTCGCCTCTAAAAGACCCTTTATTTCAAAGGGATCTCGGAAATCGCGATCAAAATCAGGTTCCAAAAATCTCCCTTTTCCGGCCAAAGAGATGCCTCGGTTGATCAGGAGTTGGTCGAGTAAAGTCGCCGACTCTCTTTTCGCCAGCCTCCAGCTCCGCCCGGTTTTGAGTTTTGGAATCTCCATCGCCAAGTTAAAGATAGTAACCCCAGCCCTCAACCCGGAGATCAACATATTTCTTGATCTGACCTTCAGCCAAATCAAAAATTCTTTTCAGACCCAAAAGTTGATCCTCGAGCGGCCGAGTCGTGTCGAGCCGAATCTTGATCGCTCGATCGGTAATAAAGTCAATATCGTAGGGACTGTCATAAATTTCGGCTCGAAGAATCGGGCCGCCGACAACCGTCGGATAGCGAGAAAATGTCTCGTCGATAAATTCAACCGTCGCCCGGTCCACAACCGATTGGCCAAGCGAAAACTCTCTCTCCCTAAAATCAACAACGAGTCGGCTCTCCGGCTCATCATCCTCCGCCACCTTGTATATCGCGCCAGTTTCATCAAGCTTGTAATGTTTCGCGCCGGCGATTAAGGTCAGGTTTGAGTCTTTCTCGCTGATTAAGACCTTAATTGTGTTCGGCAAGCCCCGGAAAACCACCGCCTTCGAGATAACCGGAAAGGTGGCCAAAAGATCGCGCTCAATCCGGCGACCGTTGACAAGAAAGATGTTTTTTCCTCTCGGCAATCGGCCGGCAATGAGCTCGGAGGGGATAAAATTACTATTCTCAACCACGATCTCCGAGACCTTGAAGACCGGAGAGAGAATGAAGAGGTAAAGAATGAACGCGACCGAACCAAGAATGACGACTCGACGAACCAAGGGCCAGGCGATAGAGGGCCGAGCAAAAAACGGTTTTGTCTTGAGGCGAACCGAACCCAAACGATAACCACTCGGCCGAACGAGCTTTTGAGTCAGGCGCTTTGGCCCGAAAACGTCGGGCAGCCGACCCGGTCGGATCCAACGTCTCGGTTTTGATTGATTTCGAAAATCGCGCATCTCCCCTCATTGAAACAAGCTTATATCAAGCTCTCATGTTCAGCCGGCAAGATCAGTTCCGCAAGTCTTGGGCTTTTTACCACCGGCCAATATATTCTACTTCTTCCTCAAGCTTAAGACCGAATTTAGCCAAAACTTCCGACTTGACCTTGTCGGCCAAAAGTCTAATCTCCTCGGCGCTGGCCTGGCCACGGTTGACGATAAAGTTGGCATGATCGCGACTGACTTCGGCCTGACCCAATCGGGCGCCCTTAAGGCCGCTTTGGTCAATCAAAAAGCCAGCCGTTTTTTCCGGTTCAAGCTCGAGCCCCGAAGGCCCGAATCTTCGACCGCCGGGATTCTTGAAAAAGCTGCCCGACGAGGGCAGGCCCTTGGCCTGGGAAAGAGCTTGACGACGAGATAAATAATCTTTCATCCGCTTCAGAATCACATCCGGCCTCGCGTGAGAAAGCTGGAACCTGGCCGTTAGAATAACCGGCTTCATCTCGGCCCGGTCTTCTTTTAGACTCGAGCTTCGATAGCGAAACTGAAGAGCCCCCGACTTGAGATGAACAAGCCGGAAAAAGTTTTTTTTCTGGACTAAGCTTTGAGCGGTCAGCGGCCTTATTAAGGTCAGATCAATTAACTGGCTGGCCGTCTCGAGGCCGAAACACTCGGCATTGCCATAAATCGCCCCGCCGATCGTCCCCGGCAGGCCCATAAAGGCCTCCATGCCGCCTAGTCCGAAAGAGGCGGCTTGAGGCAGGACTTGAGCCCAAGTCGCGCCCGAATCGGCAATCACTTGAGCCTTGCTTTCGTCCACAACAACCGACCGAGCTCGATTCTTAATCACCAGACCGGGCAGACCGGTGTCGGAAAAAACCACATTCGAGCCGCCGCCGAGGATAAAATAGCCAATCTCGGCCTCCAAAGCGGCCGAGATGGCCCGAGTCAGATCGGCGGTTGTTTGAGCGACGAAAAAGTAATCGGCCACCCCGCCAACCTTAAGCGACGAGTGATCTCGAAGCGAAACGTTCTCTGTCAAAGACTGACCGAGTCTTTGCTTCAGCAGCCTCTCGACTGAAGTCGCTCGGACCATATCAATAACTATTTAACGACTGCACTCAAGACAGATCCCGGCTTCTGGCAAAGCTTCCAGTCTCGCTCGGTCAATCAATTTTTGGCAATTGCCACAGACGCCATAGGTTGAGGATTCGATCCGCAAGAGAGCGGCATCAACCTTCTCGAGGTCTTTTCTCAACCGGTCCTCGATCGCGCCTTCGTCATAGCGATCTTGAGCTCTTTGAGAAAGGTCGTCCTCGGAATAGTCAGAACCAGAATCTCTCGACTCCTCATCCTCGAGACGATTTATTTCGGAAAGCAAATTTTTCTGCTTCTCTAAGAGAGCGGCTTTTCTTTGAGCGATGAATTCGTCTGGAAAGTGATTCATAATCACGATTATAGCCACTTTTTTGAATCACCGAAAGAGTTTTGGCTTAACTGATCGGAAAAATTGAGCCGATCGTAAATCGCCCTCGTCAGCTCGACATCTCTTCGACAGTAGTCAAGAATAAGATCAAGCTTTCCGGCCTTAAAGGCTTGATAGACCCGGCTGCCATCAATCTCCTTTTTCGACGATTCGAGATCAAAAATTTGAGCCAACAGATCGAGACTGACACTACTTCGAAAGGCCCAGCGATTCCATTCAAGCATAGTGTCAAAGATCGGGTCAGAGCGATAGCGATGAAAAGAGATAGCCGGCGGTCTGATTCGATGGATAATCGAACGTTTAATCAAAAAAGGCAGATCGAAATTAAAAATGTTGTGGCCGACAAAAATCGTCTCGGGACGAAAAAGCCGCCAAAAATCACTCAGGGTCTTTCGTTCGGCCGACTGCCAATCGCTTTCAATTGCCTCACTCGTTTGAGCTATAATCTCGGCCGGCTGGTCGCCACGCGCCCAACCGACACACAATACCCGACCCCATTCGGCCAAAAGCGAACTGCTTTTGTGATAACCATCGATATCTTTTTGAGTGAAACTCTTGCCCTCTCTTTTCCGTCGGCCAACAAAGTAGCTTTTAAGCTTTGGCATAAGCGATTTTGCCGCCGGTAAGGTCTCAATATCAACAAAAAGCAATCTCTCTCGATCCATGATTGTCACCGCCTCAATTTAACAATAACATCGAGTATAGCCTACTCGATTGATGAACAGACTGAAATTGATCGGGCAATGGTCTTAGACTCGGGCGATTGGTAAGGTTTGGCCCCCGCTCAAAAAACAGTCGTGATCAAAGTTGGGCCGGATGGTAAGATATAATTGTCAATGATGAGAAGAATTCATAGTCATCTCGTTTCTCGTCATCTCTGGTACAGACTTTGGCACGAGGGACGATATCATCGCCACATTCACTGGGGGGTCCTTTTGGCTGTCTTTTTAATCTTCCTCGGTTTGGTTTCGATCGATGTTCGTCGTATCATTCGACTCTCGGCTCAAGGCATGACTTACGAGATGTGCGCCAACGCCCCACCCGGCAAAAGCCACACCGCCGAGGATCAAACCAAATCCCATACCCCGCCGCCGAATCAAAAACTCGACGACGCCATCAATTTGACGATTATTGAGGGTGAAACCCTCGACTTCTCCTTTACCCACTCAAACCTGAAGGACAACCCCTCGACCGCCTACCTCGATTTCTTTATCACCGACCCTCAAGGTCAAGACTTGGTTCGCTACAATGTTTCGCAGGTTAGCTCGATCAAATCCGGCAGCGCGACCGACAGTCCAATCGCGGGAAAATACATCATGGAGTTCATAGCTCTCTGCCCTTCATCATACCAATACCGAACCTCGGTCAATGTGACGGTTGAGCAAAACTCGGCCCCTCAAGCAACCAGTTTGGCTTACGCCGAGCCGTCGTCCGGCCAGACCAAATATACGTTAAGCTGGGTCTTTACCGACTCGAACTCGTCAGACACTCAATCGGCCTACCGCTTAATTGTGCTCAAGGGCCAAACAACGGTTCTTGACACCTCAAAAACCACCAGCTCGGCCACATCGAGATTGGTCGAACTTGAGAGCGGAACAAGTTACGAGTTGAGAGTTTCCGTCTGGGACAATCACGATCTTGGGAGCGAGGGTTACGCTTCACGCAGCTTTACCACCAGCTCGAGTGGGGGAACCGGCGGTACGACCGGATCAGGCGGCCAAACGACTTCGACCGGCGGGACCAGCTCGACTGGTTCGACTAGCGGGTCCGGCTCGACTGGTTCGACCGGCTCGACCACCGGAAGCGGGTCTTCTAGTCCGACAAGCAAAACCGGATCGAGCGGTCAAGGTCAAATAGCCGGTTCAGTCGAGGTTGGAGGCTCGACTGGCGGAACGATCAAATCGACCTCTAAAACCGATTCCAAACCAAAAACGGGAGTGAGTTCGGGATCTTCGGCCAAAGATTCGAAAGGCTTGGTTGCCACTTCTGACTCTCAAGAACCAAGTTCTTTAACCGAGACGAGTCCGCCGATCAGTCAAGGAAGCGTGACCGCGGACTTGACTCTCAAGAACGGGCGGGTGTCCGGCGAGATTTTGCCTTTCGCCATCCCGACTCCTCAAGACCAATCCGATCTCAAAGAGGGAGAAGACAAAACTGCTGTTTTAACTGGAATGATCGAGGCTAGATTGGGGCAGGACGGCGGCTTAATCGGTGAGTTCTCTGGTCGCCTTGATTCAGAGGAAATCGAGGGCGAATTTTCAGCTCAACTTGGAGACGACGGCTCGATTCTCAACGGCCGGCTCATTTTGAGAAAACCGTCCGATCAAAACTTCCTCCTTGAGCTGTCGGTCGTCGGTCAAGCAATCTCGGGCATCGAGGAAGAGACATCAAAAAAGAGCGGGACATTTGAAGTCTTGGTCAGGAAGGCGACTCTCCAACTGACAGCTCTTTTGGCCGCCGTCGGCCTCCTCTCGTTGCCAACGGTCGCCGGCGCTTTGAGTTCCAACATCCTGACTGGCTTGCCCCCGCTCCGGAATCTTCTCCCCTTGGGCTATGTCACAAGAAAAAAGAAGAAGCCTTTTGGAACTATTAGAGATCGAGCGACCGAGCTGCCGGTCCTCGGAGCGATAGTTCAGTTGATCGATCTTGACAAAGGCCGAGTGGTCGAACAGTCAACAACTGATGAGACCGGCCGGTTCGGTTTTTTGGCCGAAACCGGCCATTTCAAGATCATCGTTCGCCACTCTCACTTTAAAATTTTTGAAAGCCAGCCGATCGAGGTAGCGAGAGAAAACCAAAGAATCGCTCTCGATGTTAACCTCAATCAAAACCAAAAAGCCAGCCTAGCCTCGGTCAGACGGGCTTTTAGATTGCAGCGACTGTTCGATTATCTCCGGGCTCTCCACTGGCCGCTTCTCATCGCCGGCACTTTAAGCGCCGCCTATTTGTTCTATTCGGAGCGGTCAACAAGGATGATTCTCCTCGGCGTCGTCTATCTCTTGTTTTGGCTGATCGAACTGATTCTTCTCTTTCAAAAAAGACCTTTCGGCAAGATCGCCACCAGACAAGACCAACCAGTCGCCCTCGCCCTGGTTCGGCTTTTAACCAAAGATGACGGTCGGGAAAGGCTTGTCGGCTCAACCGTAAGCAACAAGACCGGCCGATTCCAATTTTTGAGCAAAGAGGGGAGCTACTCGATCACAACCACAAAGCCGGGATTTAGCGCCCAGAACTTGAATTTCAAAGTCCGGAAGGGAGAACCATTAATTGAAAAACGGATCGTCCTCGAAAAAGAAGAGCGGTTGGTCGGAAGACCAAGCTGATCTAGATTGGGACAAGGAAGACTAAAGAGAAAGTTCAAGCTCTAAAGCCTACCACCAGGGATTCTAAGAGGGTTGATAAAAAGCAAAGGCAAGAGCGGCAGGATGAAAGAATATGATTTAATAGTTATCGGCGCCGGTTCTGGCCTCGACGTCGCGGCTTACGCCGCGAGACAGAAGGGGTTGAAATGCGCTTTGATCGAAGAGGGGCCGATGGGCGGAACCTGTCTCAACCGGGGCTGTATTCCCTCAAAAATGCTGATTCACGCAGCCGATCTCCTAACGGAGATAAAGAGGGCTCATCTTTTTGGACTGGATGTCAAGCTCGACTCGATAGACCTTAAAAAAATTGTTGGCCGAGCTAGTCGGCAGGTTGATGGCGAGGCCCAAAAAATCGAGGTCGCGATCAGAAATAATCCCAATTTAACACTCTATAAAGAGCGAGGTTTTTTTGTCGGTCGAAAAACCCTCGAAACCAAGTCGGGCGAGCGATTAAGGGCCGAGAAAATCCTTATTGCCGCGGGCACAAGACCGACCAGACCGCCAATTGAAGGTCTCGAGAGCGTTGGCTGCCTGACTAGCACCGAGGCTTTAAGGCTCAAGCGGCTGCCTAAGTCAATCATCATCCTCGGCGGCGGTTATATCTCGGCTGAACTGGCGCACTTCTTTGGCTCGCTCGGCTCGAAGATAACGATCGTTGATCGAGGTGATCGGCTGATTAAAAGGGAAGACCGGGCGATTTCTGAAACCTTTACCGAACTTTTCAGTCAAAAGTTTGACCTCATCTTCAACTCAACCGTCAAGCGAGTCAGGCTCGAGAACGGTCTGAAAGTCACGACCCTTTTATCTCGATCGGGCGAAAAGGAGATTTCGGCCGAGGAGTTGCTTATCGCCACCGGCCGCCGACCGAACAGCGATCTGATTCAAGCCGAGAAGGCCGAGATTGAACTGGATGAAAAAGGTTATATAAAAACCGACCAATTTTTGGAGACCAGTCAGCCAGGACTCTTCGCGCTTGGCGACATAGCCGGCAAGTTCGCCTTTAAGCATTCGGCTAACCTTGAAGCGGTCTACGTCAGAAACAATCTCTTCAGCGAGAAAAAGTTGGCGGTTGACTATGCCGCCATGCCCCACGCTATTTTTTCTTCGCCCCAAGTGGCCGGCGTTGGCTTGACCGAGGAAGCGGCGACCGATCTCGGTCTCGACTATCAAGTCGGGCTAAGCCGCTACAAAAACACCGGCATGGGCAAAGCTATCGAGGAAGAGACCGGTTTTGTTAAGGTAATCATAGATCGAAAGGCGCGAACAATCCTTGGCGGCCATATCTTAGGGCCAGCAGCCTCAATCTTGATTCAAGAGATTGTAACCGCAATGAAAGCGGCCGAGGGGAAAATTTCGGCGATCACCAATTCGATTCATATCCACCCGGCGCTCTCGGAGGTGGTGCTCCGAGCCTTTTGGCAAGTTTAATCTCGGCCTCGCGATTTATCTGATCTGTCAACAGTGGTTGACAGATCCGCTGGTTCGGATAAAATAACTGTCAAGAGTATCTGACATCCTTCGGGAGTCAGGGCTCGGATTTTTTGAAAAGAGGTTGTGGAATGAACAAGGAACAGAAAAAGCTGATCAAGCTGACAAATGCCGCAAACCATGCGGCAGCAGGAAAAAGATTTTACCCAAAAGTTTTTAAGAGTGGCCCTGACTGGTTGAGTCTTTCTCGAATTCGAAACAACCGGTCCGCGATCGCTCTCTCCAAGGGGTTAGCCGATCCGAACCTTGGGTTCATCGGCTTCAGACAAGACGGGGGTCTGATCGTTTTTCAGCTTGAAGATGATGGCGATTGGACAAAATTTATCGGACCAAGGGTTGGTCCGAATGAAAAACTAAAAACCACCCCCGTCTTCCTCCCGGAAGGGTTCGGGATTAATGAAATCTCGATCAAAAGGTTGATCGACCCCGCGGGAAAGCTGGCAAAAGGTGTAACCATCGGAAGCGCTCAAACGAGCGTGGTCGAGCATTTGAATGGCGCCAGCCATTCGGCTTGGAAGTCCCTAGATGTCATTGACTCGATCTACTTGGCGAGCGATACGACCTGTTTTATTCCAACTACCAGCGCGGCCGCGGCTGAAAAGCTGACAAAGGCGTCAAACATCTTTACTAAGGTATCGCCGGTTCCGGCAACCGCGATCGAGGAGGTTCCGGCCAAACCAACCAACATTAGGGCGATGACCGCGACCAGAAATGAGGTGCTCTCTTTCTCGCCAATATTGAGAAAGCCGACGACCAAGCCGAGAATAATTAAAATAGTCGTCGCGCCGGAAACAGCGTACCAGCCAAGAACAACCGACAAAATCAAGCCAGCGACATAAGCCCATCTCCCGATTTGGGTTGTGTCCATAATTACCACCTCCTCTCTCTTTTTTTAGTTCTGAACTAAAAAACCACTAATTTAAAGACTACCACAAAGGAGAGTCGTCAACAAAACACTCTCCCGACCAACCAGATCGCTCACAAGTTAGAACTGTTTCGCTCAATCTGTTCAATGGGAATGAGGCAATCAAGGGTTTCAGGGAGAGGGTTGAAATCGCGCTCAACCAACCATTCCGGGTGGTCAAGAATCGGCTGAACGATACTCTCTGGCCTGGTCGAAAAGACTCTCGTCATTGACTCCTTTCTCGATCTCATTGAAGGCCTCGATAACACGAGAGTCGCCGCCGACGCGTCTCGGTCTCGGCAAATCTAAAAGAACTATCGCCTAGCTTGGCATTCTAGGGTCTTATCTCGACCGCCGCCAAAGCAAAGTCCTTTGGCCATTCGGTCAAACGAGCTAAAAGGCATTCGATCGCGATCGGACAATCAAGAATCGGCTGGAACAAGCAGGGGGAGAGAGTTTTTGAGCACGGCTCTAGAAAACTGCCTGCCAAATCTCTTAAAGAACCTGTTTTTAGATCCCCTGACATTCTTGATTTTCTTGCGGCCAGCGATCCGCCGGCTTTGAGAAATTGCCGGTCTCTTCCGGCTAAAAAGAGCTCCCAGCCAACCATTTTAAGGTTATTTTCTGACTTTTAGAACAATTTCGGCAATCTTGAGCGCCGCGTCTTCTTCTCCCAGTCGGCTGATCTTCTCGGCCAGACCGCGGGCCCTTTTTTTGTTTTCGATGATCGAAAGGACGGTTCGAGCGAGAATATTGTGATTCAACTTTCGCTCATCAAAGACCAAGGCTCCGCCTCGTCGTTTGAAATAGGCGGCGTTTTTAGCTTGATGATTGGAAGCGGCGGTCGAGAGGGGAATCAAAATGACCGGTTTGCCAAAAAGCGCGATCTCCGAGAGACTGTTCGCTCCGGAACGGGTGATGATAAGGCTCGAAGTCGCCAGCAGTTCAGAAAGTCCGTCTTCCTCAAGAAACTCAAACGGGAAGTAGTTCTTGGCCAGCTCCGGCTTAAGCCGTTGTTTTAGTTGGCGATAGCGGGCAAATTCTCTCGATCCGGTCTGGTGAACAACCATCGCCTTCTTGGCAACCATTGGCAGCAGAGCCTCGACCAATAAGTTGATTCGATGGGCGCCTTGGCTGCCGCCGAGGACGAGAACCAAAGGCATCTTTTGGTCAAGAAAGTCGGGCTTTTTAAGTTTGTTCCCCAAAAGCCGGTACCGTTTTGCCCAATTGATCATTTTTTCTCGGACTGGATTGCCGGTAAAAACCGACTTTGGCGAGAGGGGAGAGACCTGAAAACCAAAACAGACCTTTTTGGCCACTCGACCGATCAATCTGTTGGCCAATCCCTCAACCGCGTCCGATTCGTGAACGATAATCGGCACCCCCTTCAAAAAGCCGGCAAGCGCGACTGGAAAGGCGACATACCCCCCTTTGGCGAAAATGACATCGGGTTTGAAATCCCGAATTATTCTCAAAGCCGATATCAAACCCAACGATACCCGGAAAAGGTCGAAAAAGTTTTGGACAGAGAGATATCGCCGCCATTTGCCGGTTGGGATCGCGGCGAACGTTAAACCGGCCTTGGGAACAGAAACCGCCTCTATCCCCTCTTTTGAGCCAACAAAAAGAAATCTCGTTCTATTGTTTAGACGACGAATGGCTGAAACAACAGCCAAGGCCGGAAAAACATGACCGCCGCTGCCGCCGCCGGCGATCAACACCCGAGGCTCCGATCGAAAATCGGCCCTTGGGCCTCGCCTACCCGATCTTGCCGTCATTATTGGTCTTCATTTAAGCAGTCTTAAGACCAAAAGTCCAGCCGACAAGAGTTAATCGGCCGCTCGATCAGCCGTCCGACTAATGTTGAGCAAGAGACCAACGGCGGCAAGGGAGACAACGAGCGACGAGCCGCCATATGAGATGAAGGGCAGGGGCACTCCCGTTAGCGGCATAAGTGAAAGATTGGCGGCGATATTTAAGAAGGCCTGAAAGAAAAACCAGACTCCGATGCCAGCCGCCACTAACCGACCAAAACGATCGGGCGCCAGTCTGGCGACCCGAAAGGCTCTTAAAACAAAGAAGAGATAGATCAGAAGAATGACCGAGATCCGGATAAATCCGAGCTCTTCGGCCGCGATGGCAATGATTGAGTCGGTATGAGCCGACGGCAGATAAAGATGCTTCTGAAGACTCTGGCCAAAGCCTCGGCCGAAAAGGCCGCCGCTGCCAACGGCGATCAGAGCATTTTTCAGATGATAACCGATGCCTTGGGGATCAAGATCGGGGTTGAGAAAAACTCGCAGTCTGGCCAGCCGATAAGGCGCCGCTCTAATTAGAGCCAAAAAACCAAGCAGAGCGGCGAATGAGCCGATTGCCAGATGACGAAATGGAGCGCCAGCCAAAAAATAGAGACTGATCGCGATAATCGCTAAGATCGAGGTTGTCCCGAGATCGGGTTCGAGCATAACCAGAGTCGAAACAACCACCACGGTCAAAGCGAAGGGCAAGAAGCCCCGTTTGAAATTGGCAATTTCGCCACTCTTCCGGTCAAAAAAAGCCGCCAGATAAAGAATGAAGGTCAGTTTGGCGAACTCCGAGGGCTGGATGAAAAAGTTGCCGAGGCTGATCCAGCGGTTAGCGCCCGAGACATCGCCTTGACCGATCAGGAGAACGATTGAGAGAAGGAAAATAGTCCCGAAAAAAAGCTCTTTGGTATGGTGTCGCCAAAACCGATAATCGGTTTTGCTAAAAGCCCAAAGAGCGGCGAGACCGGGGAGCAGAAAAAGCAACTGGCGGGAGATATAAAAATAATTTGAACCAAAGCGCTCAAAAGAGACGACAACCGAAGATGAATAGATCTCGACCAGACCGATAAAAACGAGAGCAGCCGCGCTGATTAGTATTTTTGAGTCAGGTTTTTTCCGAAGTCGAACCCGACTCTCAAACCCCGCCATTGTTTGTTAGAGGCCGCCTCGACCAAAAAGAGCTATCCCAAGACCTACGACCGCCATCACCGAACCGATGACCCAAAACCTCATTGTCACTTTGGTTTCAGGCCAAGAGAGGGCTTCAAAATGATGATGGAGAGGGGCGACCAAGAAAACCTTTCGGCCAAAAAACTTTTTACTGCCGATCTGAATCAAAGAGGAAAGAAACTCAACAACAAAAACCAGACCGATAATCGGCAAAACGGCAAGAGTATTGGTCAACATAGCAACAACGCCAAGGCTTGCTCCCAGAGCGAGAGAACCGGTGTCGCCCATAAAAAATCTCGCTGGATGGATATTGAACCAGGTATAGGCCAAAGTCGCCCCGACCACCGAACCGCAAAAGACGCTTAGACCAACCCGACCTTGAGTCAAGGCGATCAAGCTGTAGGCGCCGAAAGCAACCGCCAGGAGACCGCCGGCCAAACCGTCCAGACCGTCGGTTACATTAACGGCGTTGGCCATAAACCAGATAACGAAAATAAAGAGAGGGATGTAAAAAAGACCGATCGCGTAGTCGCCCATTCCCGGGATATGAATGCCAATATCGCGACCAAAGCCGAGCTTTTGATAGAACCACCAAGAGCCAAGTCCGCCAAGAGTCAAAAGCCAGAATTGCTTGCCCAGATTTCCCAGACCACCAACTTTTTTATTGCCAGAAACATTGATCAGGTCGTCAATCATCCCAAGAAGACCGAAGGAGACAAGGGTAAAAAGCGGCAGATAAGTTTGAATTCGACTGAAATTGAAGAGCAGGGTGACAATCAGGACCGAGAACCAGATCAAAACTCCGGCCATGGTCGGAATATTCCGATGTTTGGCCCTGTGAAGCTGAAGATAGATTTTCGCCTTCTCGCCGGTTGCCGCTTCTTGCCGGGGTTTCTTCCAAAGCTTAAAGTCGTAAAGCAGGTCGGCCCAAATTGGAGTCAAAGACATGGCGATGACGAACGAAAGAAAGGTGAGCAAGAAAAGACGGACCAGGTCGCCTTGAACCAAAACAACCGTCTCTATCATGAAAAAAACTTCGTTTTTAACATCGAATCGCCTCGAAGTTTATATCGCCTTTTTCTTCCAGAAGCCGGTCTGTCTGACCAAAAGCCGAGCCGCCCTTCTTTTGTCTCTCATCAAGGCCTCGACCACCTTTTCGAACCGGAGGTTATTTTGAGAGGCCTTGACCAGTATTGTATCACTCGGCTCCAAAATTGCCTTGATCTTTTCGATTAGCTCGCCGGTCGTTCGAAAGAGCTGAATTGATTTTGATGATTGACCGGCTGAAAAAAGACCGGCCTGAAAGTCTAACCGATGATCGCCGACCAAGATAAAAAGATCGGCCTGATGGGCGACCGACTCGCCCGTCAGTCGGTGAAGAAAGACGGCTTCTCGACCAAGTTCCCGCATGTCGCCAAGGATAGCGACCTTTCTCCCCGAGCGAGGAAAATCGGCCAAAGTTTGGCAGGCGGCTTTAACCGAGGCCGGGCTGGCATTATAAGACTCGTCGAGAATAATCGAATTTTTGACGCCCGGGACAATTCTCCCCCGCCCGGCAATCGGTCGAAACGAGCCAATTCGCCTAGCGATCGTTTTGAGAGAGAGTGAAAACTGGCGGGCAACCGCCATCGCGCCAAGAGTTGACTCGAGAAGACCGCGATTGAAAAGCCGGGTTTCGATCAACGCCTTTTTTTTGCCCTCGGTCAGATAACCCCTGAAGCCAGTCTTGGAAAATTTAAGATTTTTAAGCTGAAGATCGCCAGCCTTGAAACCATAACTGAAGGTCGGTCTCTGATCAAAATCGGCCGTCTGGAGCTCATCGTCAAAATTTCTAATAATGACCGCCTCCGGCTTTGATCTTAAGGCGAGGAGTAATTTCTCGGCCGCCACGGCCTCGAGACTCTGAAAGTTCTCAAGATGAGCCTCCGAAATTCGGGTCAAAAGAACAAGGTCGGGTGGCAATTTTCTGACCAAGAAACCGATATCGCCCGGCTTGTCGGCGGCGTATTCAATCAGCCAGATCGCCGGAAAGGAAAACCGAAAAAGGGCTTTCGGGCAGACGAGGCCGAGAGTGATCAGCCAATCAAGGGCGGATATCGGGGGCTTAAAGCCGAGTAGAGCGAGCGGGATGCCAACCTCGGTATTGAGATTGCCTTGCACCTTTTCGATCTTCGTAAAATCCGACTTCAGAAGGTGGAAGATCGCCTCTTTGGCAGTCGTTTTGCCAACACTGCCGGTGATGCCGACAATTTTGGGACGAAACCGAAAAATCAAACTCCTGACCCACAACCAGAGCCACCAAACGACCAAGGAACGAAGCGATGATTTCATCAAAATTAAGCTATCGAAGATCAAAAACCGATTCTAGCCCTTTAAAGAGAAGAGTCAAATCAGGAAAATAGAGACCGGGGAACGGCCGATCAGTCATCGGGCGCAATCTGGTAGTAGGCGAAAAGATATTGCATAACTTTGGAGAAGGTCGGCGCCGCCGAATATTCGGCAAAGCGGGACTCGCTCGGCTGATCGAGCTTGACCAAAACGACAAATGTCGGATCGTTGACCGGCCCAAAACCGATGAACGACTGAACCGTCTCGTCCGAGGAATAACTGCCGCCGGGGAGCGGAACTTGAGCTGTGCCAGATTTGCCGGCAACTCGATAGCCACTAACAATCGCTCGCCGAGAGTAGGCGAAGTTAACGACATACTCGAGCATCTCGACCAATTCCTTTGCCGATTTCGGCGAGATCACCTGACGCAAAATTTGCGGCTTCACCTCCCGAGCAAGGCCATCGGGGCCGATGATCTGATCTACGACATGGGGTCGAATCAGGCGACCGTTGTTGGCAATCGCCCCATAAGAGGCGAGCATTTGGATCGGGGTAACCGAGACCCCTTGGCCAAAAGCGATCGTCGCCCGATTGATATCTCGCCATTTTTTGGCTTCAAGCAGAGAGCCTTGGGCCTCGGACTGAATGTCAACTCCCAATTTTTGACCAAAACCAAACTTCCTAAGAACCTTCTCTAGCTTTTCGTTGCCGATCTGGTTCGCCACCCAAACCATCCCGATGTTATCGGAATTTTCAAGAATCTGACGAACCGTCTCCCGACCATAAGGCCGGTTGACCGAGTTGTGAATCGTAAAGCCGTTAATTGTGACCGCCGCGCCAAACTCTCCTTCCGAATCGGGGCTGATCGCCTCCTCGTCAAGGCCGGCGGCAACAACGATCGGTTTAAATATGCTGCCCGGCTCCCAAACGTTGCTGACAGCCGGATTCAAAAATCGGCCATGTTGCTCCTTTTGCAATTGAGAGTAGCTGTTGGGATTAAAAGCCGGAGATGAAGCCAAACCGATAACACCGCCGGTCTTGCTATTCAAAACCGCGATCGTCCCGCTTTTGGCCTTATAGCGCTCGATCGCCTCTTTGAGCAAACGCTCAATCGAATACTGAACATTCCGATCAACTGTGAGCATAACGTCAACCCCATCTTTCGAGGCTTCGATCTCGCCGGTTTCAAGGAGCTGACCCTCGGGGCTTTTCTTGGCAACCAGTCGGCCGGGCTGACCTTTCAACTCTTGGTCGTAGAAGCCTTCTATGCCGTAGCGACCCGTCCCCTCGGCGTCAACAAAACCGATCAATTGCGCCGCCAGCTCGCCTTCCGGATAGACCCGCTTTGAGCTCGGAATAAGCAGAACGCCCTCGATTTTCGCCGCCTCGATTCCGGCCGCTTCATCTTTCGTCAGGTCCTTCTTTAGGGGCGGAATGTAGAGCTGGTCGTTATTTATTTTCTCGAAGATCGTTTCCTGTCCGATCTCGGGCAAAAACTTGGCCAACCTCTCGGCCACCGCTTTTTTATCGGGGATATTTCTCGGCACAACCCAGAGCTCAAATCGCTTTTCGTTGTCAGCCAGAATCGCGATCGAATCTCTCCGACCCTCATCGTCGGCCGAGTACCAGTAATCTCGGGCCAGGATTCGTCCTCTCTTGGCCGGCAACTCGCGAGTTGTTAGATGTTGTTTGTCGGCCTCCTCCCGAAAACTCGCGGCCTTAATGACCTGGGTGTCGAAAAACCGGCCGAGAAGAATCAGAAAGCAAATAATCGAGAGAACGGTTATGATTTTCAGCCGTCGAATTTCAAGATCTTCGAGCGGACTTTTCTCGAATTCTGACTGATTCATGAGACAAACTACTCGATCTTCTGGCTAAAATCCCTTTTTGCGACTTCGCCGCTTTCCAGACGGATGGCTCGATCGGTCGCTTCAAAATTGAGACCGGAAAGATCGCCCTCGATCTTTGGCAGCGACCGGAGGTCCGACTCTTTTAATTTCAAAGTCTCCTGATCTTGCTTAAGCTCGGAAAGACTGGTCTCGAGTTCATAGATTCGATAGGCCTCGGTCCCTAAATTGGTCGAACCAAAAAGATAGGCTAAAGAAAGGGCCAGAAAAAACAAAGCCAGAAACAAAACCCGACTTGTCCGGCCGAGAAAAAGACCGACCCGAAGCCGATTGCCGGCGACCATCTTTGGTTTCAGATTCATATCGAACTCCCCAATCTCCCCCGAGTGTTATTGCCTTGATTTCAGTTGGGATCGAAACTTTAAGAGCCGGTTTCGAGCCCAAGCGAGAGAAGAGGACCCCCTCCCTCCTCCCTCACTTGGGATCAAAAGCCGAGTTCCTCCATCTTCTGATCGATCGCATTTTCGTCTTTAACGGTCTTGAGTTTGTACTTTTGCCAGAGATCGAAATCCCAAACCTCGATTCTTTTTCCAAGCCCGGTGATAACCACTCTCGTTTTGAGCGAAGCGTAATCGCGCAGAACTTGAGGCAAAAGGACCCGGCCCTGACGGTCAAACTCGAGCTCGGCGGCGCCGGCAAAGATCATCCGAACAAAGGCTCTCGACTGGGGATTGGCGATCGGAAATTGTTCGAGCTTTTCCGCCACCGCCAACCATTCCCTCTTTGGATAGATAAAGAGCGAGCGATCAAAGCCCCGAGTCGAGATCGGACTCGTAGTCAACCGCGGTCGGAGTTTGGTCGGTATGGCTAACCGACCCTTGTTGTCAATTCGATGGTGATACTCGCCAATAAACATCTCACTCAAAGATGAACCAGCAGTCTGCCGGTTCTGAAATCAAAATTTCCGACCTTTTTCCTCTCGATCAACTTAACCGGCACCATCCGGCCGGAAAGCCTTCTTCGACGAATAACCGAAATAGTCAGCCGCCTCCGCTTCATCTCAAGTCTCTCGAGCCAAGAAAAACAATGGGACCGCCGACAAGTTGTCCACCGATTTCCCTACTTTTCCCCACTTTTATCCACACATCCCCATGTTGGTGAGCGATTGGTCGGAAGTCAAGTGGCGAACAAACTCCGAAAATATGGGGACGATTAAACCCCGCCGTTCTCTGCTTTTCAAGCAAAGGTCGGCGGGGTCGTCGCTTTGGCCCCAAAGTTCCTCCCTTTTCCAGGCAGAACCGGCAGGAACGGAAGCTTCCGCTCAACGAAAATAACGAAAAAACTCTCTTGAGTCAAGAAAATACCCTCCTGAAAGAGGATTTTAGCCGCGGAGCTCTTGGAGCTTAGTCTTCAACTGATCGGCTGACAACCGCTCCTGTTTCATCGTATCGCGATCGCGAATGGTCACGGTCTGCTCTTTCAGCGAGTCAAAATCAACGGTGACGCAAAAAGGCGTTCCGATCTCGTCCTGCCGGCGATAACGCCGACCGATCGAACCGACCTCGTCGTATTCGACCACGAACTCGTCTTTGAGCTGATTAAAGATCCGCCTTGCCATCTCGGGCAGACCATCTTTCTTGACCAGAGGAAAAACCGCCGCCTTGACCGGCGCGAGATTCGGCTTGATTTTGAAAACCGTCTCTTCTTGGTCCTCGCCCGATCGCCTTCCGCCCCCTATCTCCTTTAACCCCTCGACTAAAAGAGCCAGGAGGAGCCGCTCGAGGCCGAGAGTCGGCTCGATGACAAAAGGGAGATATCTCTTCTTTTTCGCCTCGTCGAAATATTGAAGGTCTTTATGAGCCGCCGCCTGATGAGCTTTCAAATCGAAATCGCCGCGATTGGCAACGCCGGCAATCTCCGACCAGCCGAAGGGAAAATGGTATTCGATGTCGGTCGTCGCTTTGGAATAATGAGCGAGATTTGACCGATCGTGCTTTTTGAGACGGAGCCTCTCTTTCGAAAGACCGGTATCGAGAAAAAATTGAAGCCAATCTTTGAGCCATCGGTCGAAGAGAGGATCATCTTCGCCCGGCTCAACGAAGTATTCGATCTCGGCGATTTCGAACTCTCGAGACCGAAAGATAAAATCGCCGGTCGTAATCTCGTTCCGAAACGATTTCCCGATTTGAGCTACACCAAAAGGAATCTTTTGCCGAGTCGTCTCCAGAATCGTCCGAAAATTAACGAACATTCCTTGAGCCGTTTCCGGCCGAAGGTAGACCAAGCCGGTCTCGTCTTGGACCGGGCCGACCTGGGTCTTAAACATCAGATTAAAATCCCTCGGCGGCGTAAACCGATGCTCGCCGCCCTTCTCACAGCCAAGATTTTTTCCAAGCTGGTCGGCACGAAACCGAAGATGACAGTTCTTGCACTCAACCAGAACGTCGGAAAAGTTCTTTTCATGACCCGAGGCCGCGAGAATCTCCGGCCGGGTCAAAATCGCCGTCTCAAGACCAACGATATCCTCCCGACTCTCAACAAACCGTCGCCAAAAAAACCGCTTGAGGTTATTTTTCAGCTGAACGCCATACGGGCCAAAATCCCAAACGGCCGATAAGCCGCCGTAGATTTCCGATGAGGGGTAGAGAAAGCCTCGCCGCTTGGCGAAACTGACAACCCGCTCCATCGAGATTTGATTGGTCACCTCCGTTTCAGCTTACCAGAAGCCGCATTTGGTCGACAAATCGCCCTCGCCGCCGCGCGGCTGTGATTTTCCGAAGCGAGTCTCAAGCGACACTCTTTTTTTTAAACCGTCGCCAATCTCAACCTTCGCTCGGCTCTTAAAAATCCGGCGCTTTTCGGCTCGCGATCCAAAACGGCATAAATGTAGTCGAGGATATTTTTCGACAGAGCTTGATCGAGAATCTGACTCCTGCCGCTTGTTAAATTAGTCAGATTGAGAATTTTTTCTTGAGAGAGAATCGTCCCTCCCCTCTGACACCCAAGACAGGTCAGGCCGTTGGGCGGCGGACCGAATCGGCCTTTTGAGAGGCTTAGAAGCTCCCGTCCGCAAGCTGGACAGTGTTTGAAATCCGGGCCAAAACCAAAGCTCGCGCTCATAAAAAGTAGAGCGCCGAGGACCAAGCCTCCGTCTTTGCCCCGATTGAGTCGGCGAAAGGTCAAGACCAACCGATCAAAAACCGCCTGGTTTGGCACCTCTTCCGGCGCCATCCGATCAACTATTTCCGCCAGCAGGCTTCGCAGGCCGAGGGTTTGAAGATCAAGACCAGGGCCGGAAAAGTCCTCGATCAATCGGGCGCCGACGATCCGAGATTGATTTCTTTTCACGACTTGAAGCGAGACAAATTGATGGGCCATCAAAAGGCCGGCCAGTTTCGCCTTGATCAACCTCGCTCCTTTGGCAACCAACCTCAATTTGCCCCGTTCTCGAGTAAAAACGACTATCAGACGATCAGCCTCTGAAAGCTTGATCGCTCTTAAAACCAAGGCCTCAAGTCTTTGCTCTTTCATTTTTGAGAGAAGATTTCATCATTCGGCGGGCGACCAGAAGTTCCTCTTTGGTGTTGATGCCGAACCACTCAAATTGGTTGTCAATTCGGGTCGCCAAAACCTGAAAGCCGTCTTCGAGGGCGAGAGCCAAAAGATCGCCAATAAAAAATTCATTTTTGGATTCGGGATGAGGCTCGAGATCACAGATCCGGTCGTCAATCCAGGGCCTTCTGAAAAGAAAACCCCCGACATTAACCTCCCTGATTTTAAGTTCTTCGCGAGTGGCCGAGAGAGCCTCGACAATGCCAAGAACTTGACCGGCCGGATTTCGCTTGACTCGTCCGAGTCGGCCGGGCGTTTGATGCTCAAGACTCAAAAAGGCAACGACGGACGAAGGATGGGCTAAAAAGGCGGCTATGTGGCGATCAATCGTCTCGACCCGAAAAAAGGCGCTATCATCGCCGTAAAAAACTAAAACAGCGGTCGCGCTCGACTCGATCGCTTTCAGCCCGACCATGAGGGCCTGGCCAGTGCCTCTTGCCTCCTCCTGAACAACCGTCTTTGCTCGATCACCAACGAACCGGCTGATCGACCGACCTTTGGGACCGATGACAACTATCGGCTTCAGAAGATCGAGACCTTCAAGCAATCTCAAGCTATGATCAATCAACGGCCGACCGGAAAGGCGCGCCATCACTTTCGGCTTTTTTAAGCCAAGCCTTGTTCCTTGGCCGGCAGCCAAGATTATCGGCTGAATCATTCTCATCACAGACTAACGGAACTCAATACCCAAATCGAGACTGAAAGAACTTGAAGATTGCCGGCGAATCTCATTTTCCTTCCGCCATTTTCCCCGTCGGAGCGTCTTTCGAAAAGCTCGACCAAAAAGGTCAAGCCTAAAAGCCCATCCGCTAGCAGCCGAAGGGCGAGGAGACCAGTACCTCACAGAGAAGAACCTTGATCTCTTTGCGGCCGATAGGGCCTTTTGATTATTGTCCTGCTGCCTCGGTTCGGTTCTTGATAGACGACGGCGGCTTAAAAAATATCGACAAAAAAGGCTCCTGACCCCTTTTTTCTTTTTCGTTAAAAAATGGCTCCTGGCGGCTTTATTTTTGGCAGATGGGACAATAGTGCGTCGTTCGGGCGCCCTGTTTCATTCTTTTGACCGGATGACCGAGAGGATCTGTTTTCTGTTGGTAGACGGCGGCAACATCCATAAACCGACCCTTCTTCCCTTCGACATTGACAAAGGTGTTGGGCGATGAACCGCCCAGCTCAATTGCTCGCCCGATTACCGAAACGATTGAGCGATAAAGCCGGTCTGATTCCTCCCGCTTAAGACCGCCGGCCAGACGATCCGGCATCAGGGCCCCGCGATAAAGGACTTCCGAGGCATAAATGTTACCGATACCGGCGATCTTTGACTGATCAAGCAAAACTTCTTTGATCGGACGATTTTTTCTCATCGTTAAGACTTGACGAAACGGCTCCTTGGCAAAGTCCTTCGAGAGAACATCGAGACCGGAAAATGACCGGCCAAGCATCTTCTCGACCGCCTCCGTCTTTACGGCCCGATGCCAACCAAATTTCCGCAGGTCGTTAAAGTAAAGCCGGCTGCCATCGTCAAAGGTATAGGTCAGATGAGTGTGCTTGTTCGGCGTCCCGATCTCGTAACTCTGCTCCGGATGTCCGCCGACCGCTAAATCCTTGCCCTTTTTGAAAACCAATTGACCGGTCAATTTGAGATGAATAACCAGCGAATAACCGTTGTCAAAATCAATGACCAAAATCTTCGCGATCCGACGGGCATCCTTGACTTTGGCCCCGATCAGATTTTCCGGCCGGCCCCGAAATGATTTTCTCCAAACAATCGAGACCGCCTCTAATTGCTTGGTCTTAATCCGCCTCAAAAGACCCTGTCTGACCGTTTCAACTTCTGGCAGTTCTGGCATCTTTAAAGAAAGCGACTCGTTGGCCCGGGCCCGAGAGAAGACCTCAAGAGACGAACCCTTTAGAAACGATGCTCCGCTCCCTCGCGGCCGAGTAGTTTATTTGCCGTCCTCCGAGCCAAAAAGACCGACGAGACCGATCAGAATCAGGTAAATCCCGATAAAATAGACTGACTGACTCCGAAAAATCAGAACCAAAAGGCCGGCGACCAAGGCCAGTAAAGAATTAAGATGTTTCATTAAACTCCCTTATTTTCAGCATCAAACTATTGGCCCTCTTAGTCAAGTCAAGGCTTGAGAAACAAAACCGCCTTGGACCAGAATTGGCATTCCGATCCAAGGCAAGTTTTCAATGAGCCGCGATTCGTTTAGAGTCGGAAATCGGCGCGCCCGGCTGATCATCGGTGTTGATGATTCGACTTTTCTGAATCATAACCAGGCCGAATTTGTCAAAGCCTCTGGCGGCCAAAACCCGATCTCCTTGGTGGAAAGTGAGCACGATCAGCTCGTCTTTCCGCTCCAAATACCAGCTTGAGCGCTGGCTCTCAAAAACCAAAGCCCCGACTAGCTGATCGACAAGAGCCTTGGGCAAAACCAGACCGAGCGAATCTTTCAGGACAATCGCCACCGGCTCGGGAATGATCGCCAGATCAACTATCGCCTCCTCGGGCAATTTGATCGGGACGAGATCGAAGAGATTCAAGGTCATCCTCTCTATCTCTTCTAAAGACGGAAGCTGCCCATGAGCAACGGCAAGGTGCCACCAATGAACCTCCCTCGCTCTGACCCCCTTGGCGGAAAATGTCGTGTAGCCCGAAGGCTCAACGCCGATCGCGACCGCCTTCTGGGCTTTTAGGGCTTTCTCCTCGCCCAGACTCTCGTTTTTCGGCACAAGAACGACGGCCTGACCAGCCCTGGTCGTCAACCTCCAGATCAGACCGGGCGATTTTTGTTTCCGATCAGAGGCGAAAAAAGAGAGGTCGATCGAGGTGATCCCGCCGTTTATCACCGCCGGCCAGTCAAGGAAAAAAACCAGCCGGCCCTTTTTCAGTTCAATCGGCTTAATTCTTAAAGGCCGAGCCAAGATCTCGCCTTTTTGAAAGTAACTGATCGCGCCCTTGACTTTGAGAGTCAGAGGCAGGTCTTTCGACCGTTCGTTCCCGACGATAAAACAGCGATGGTTGGGGACGCTTTTGTTTACGCCCGGAATCGCCCCGATTAAAATTTCGGTCGCCAATGGTTCGGCCAGAAGGCGGCCTGGCGAGAAGAGAAAGACAACCAACAGGCAAAACAAGATTTTCAAACTGCTCACCCCTTATAAATGAGATGAGGCCAACATACCAGAAGACGGCCCTCAAGTCGAGCCGTCCTCTGACCGGTAAGAGAGATCGGATTTAATCTTCAAAAGATCCAATGATTTTCTGAAGAGCGTCCTTGGCTTGACTCTGACCACCCAGGCCAAAAGAGAGACCGAGAGCGATAGCCAAAAAAGCTACCAGACCGGTGAAAAGAGTCGTCAAAAAGCTGTCAGGCACTCCAAGTTGAACCAAGACGGCGATAACGGTGAAAGCCTGAATCGCGAGTCGGGTTATTGATCCAGCCAAAGCGTGATGTGGCAGACTGCCGGCCTTCAGAACGCCGCTGACAACCCGGGAAAGAAACCAGGCGAGATAAAAGCCAACGATCGCGATTGCCGATCCGGCGACAACTTGACCGGCATAGAGCAAAATCGAATTAAAGAAGGCCGACACCTCGGGCAGGTCAAGCGTTTTTAGGGCGGCGAAGAAGACAGCGATATAGAGAAGCCACTTAACCGCCAAGGTAATCAGTCCGGTTAGATCAGTTTTCACGACCTCCGATCGCTTGACAACTTCCTCAAGCCGAAGACTCTCGAAGAGCACCGGCAACTTGATGCCCCTAAGAACCTGATCAACGATATAAATTACCGCCCAAGCAACCAGCCATCCGACCAAAAGAATTAGGACCGCGCCTAAAACATTGGGGTAAGCGACCACGAATCGCCCCCAAACATCGACCCAAGTCTCTTGGATCGTTCTAAGCCAGAGATCGACCATTCCTACCTCCTCGTCCCCCTATTAAAATACTTTTTCCTACTCTAGCTTCAGTAGAGACCGGCTCGCTTTTTTTGTCAAGTATTGAGCCAAAAAAACGGCTTTCGTCCGACAAAAAGTCCCTCGACCAGAGCATTCTGGCCCGGAAAGACGCTCGAGAAAAACCGACGAGGAAGAAACTAAAAACCACCAGTTTGCTGGCGCTGACCTACTCTCCCACAAAGTTGCCCCTGCAGTACCATCGGCGCTGGAGGGGAGCGCTTCCGTGTTCGGAATGGTAACGGGCGTTGCACCTCCGCTCTAAACGCCAGCAAGCTGGTGATTTTTAGTCGCGCGAGAAAAACAGACACTAGATCATATTCAGAAACGACTCGTCAACCCTAGCTTTCGGCTGACAGCCAACCGCAAACGGTTGGCAAGGAACTCCTTGCCACCATAATACGCGGCGGGTCGAAAGCCGATTGCTAAAAAGTCCCTTGGCATATTAGTTCGCCACGGCTAAAGATATTGCTATCCTTACACCTAGCGACTATCAACCTCGTAGTCTCCGAGGCGCCTATAACGAACCCTAATCTTGGGTGGGGCTTCGCGCTTGAGATGCTTTCAGCGCTTATCCCGCCCGAGCGTAGCTACCCGGCAATGCACCTGGTGGTACAACCGGCACACCAGCGGCTCGGCCCTTCCGGTCCTCTCGTACTAGGAAGAGAATCCCTCAAGGTTCAACGCTCACAGCAGATGGGGGCCGAACTGTCTCACGACGTTCTGAACCCAGCTCGCGAACCGCTTTAATGGGCGAACAGCCCAACCCTTGGGACCGGCTTCAGCCCCAGGATGCGACGAGCCGACATCGAGGTGTCAAACAGGACCGTCGCTATGGACGCTTGGGTCCTATAAACCTGTTATCCCCGGCGTAACTTTTATCCGTTGAGCTCTGGCGTCATCACATACAACCAGAGGATCACTACATCCGACTTTCGTCCCTGCTCGGCTTGTAAGCCTCACAGTCAAGCCAGCATATGGTGTTGCCCTATCGATACGGTTTCCGTCCGTACCTAGCTGACCTTTGAACGCCTCCGTTACTCTTTAGGAGGCAACCGCCCCAGTTAAACTACCCACCTGACATTGTCCCTCGGCCGTATCACAGACCAAGGTTAGATTTAGCTCAAACCAAGAGTGGTATTTCACTATCGGCTCGAGTCCGCCCAAAAGCGAACCGTCATAGCCTCCCACCTATCCTACGCGGGGAGAGAACTAAACCAATACCAGGCTATAGTAAAGCTGCACGGGGTCTTTCCGTCTTGCTGCGAGTAGTAGGCATTTTCACCCACGTTGTAATTTCACCGGATCCCTCGGGGAGACAGTCTCCAGACCGTTACGCCATTCGTGCGGGTCAGAACTTCAATTAGGCCAACCACTTTCGTGGCGGATCAGACTATATCTTCATCCTGTGATAAATCTTAGGAGTTGAGATTTCTTATATCTCCGTTTACCGCTTGGATTCATCTCATAGGCAAGCTCAATAATCCCTTCTATGCCATCTTTGCTCAGATGATGACTTGAGGAGACTATCTTGGATATCTCCAGAAACCGCTGAAAGTCCTGAGATTTTGCAGTCTGTAAAGAGTATTTCTGGAAATGAGGAATTATGACCTTGACGAGATCATTAACCGAGCGGACTTCATACTTGTAGCACTGATCTCTCTTAGAAAAACGGATACTGCCGACACCGAGAAAGGAATGAATCCTCTTCAGCAGAGAAAGATTCCGCTTATTCTGAGAGATCGAGAAGCTCGGTCTTACCTCAACCTTTGTCTTTAGCTTCGCCCGATAGTTGAACGAGACATTAAATGTCCCCTCACCATCTACGAATCCTATAATGTACGATTCAAACTCCATAATCTATCTATCACTCTACAGGAGCTGGCGTATTGTCCGGCATAACAATGCCGAACCTCTCCTTTCGGATCAGTCGTTACGGGTTCCCTCATAGAGGATTCCCTCGGTATTAGCATGCTCGATTGAATCGAGTGCAGCCTCCACCGATATTAGCCAGTCTACATGCATCGATTTACACCAATGCTCAGGCAAGTCTGACACATTACCTGACAAGGAATTTCGCTACCATAGGACCGTTATAGTTACGGCCGCCATTCACGCGGGCTTACTTCTGCCCCTTCCCCGATAAATCGGTTGAGGGCAAAGAGTGACCTTCGCGCATTGGGCAGGCGTCACCCCCTATACATCCTCTTTCGAGTTCGCAGGGAGCTGTGTTTTTGGTAAACAGTCGCCTGGAGTCGTTCGCTGCGTCCCGACACAGAGTCGGGAAGACCTTATTCCGAAGTTACGATCGCTGTTTTGCCGAGTTCCTTCCCGAGGGTTCTTCCGATCACCTTGGTACTCTGACACCAGCCCACCTGTGTTGGATTGCGGTACGGACGCAAAAGACAAGAATCTTACGCTTTTCTTGGCACCCGGTCAGCCTCATCAGACATAGCCATAGCCTGAATCGGCCTCAAAGATGCGTCCCGTAAGGATTAATCTTCTACGGCACAGGAATTTTAGCCTGCTTCTCCATCGCCTACGCCTTCTGGCCTCGGCTTAGGTCCGGCTAACCCTCCGACGATGATCGTTGCGGAGGAAACCTTGGGCATTCGGTGGGCGGGATTCTCACCCGCCTAATTCGCTACTCATGCCGGCATTCTCACTTCTTAGCGCTCCACCCCGACTCGCGTCGAAGCTTCACTGCCCTAAGAAAGCTCCCCTACCGCGACCGAAGGCCGCAACAACTAACAATTGACGATTGACAATAAGACGAAGATTTAGTCCTTGTTGGCCGCAGGCCTTAAAAGGACCAATCTCTCGTCTTCAAGAGTTAGCTCTTGTGGCCCCCGGTCACCCGTAGCTTCGGTTCAGAGCTTGAGCCCCGTTGAATTTTCGGCGCCGCTTCGCTTGACTAGTGAGCTATTACGCTTTCTTTAAAGGGTGGCTGCTTCTAAGCCAACCTCCTAGTTGTTTAAGCAATGCGACATCCTTTCCCACTTAGCTCTGATTTGGGACCTTAGCTGACGGTCTGGGCTGTTTCCCTTTCGAATATGGAGCTTATCCCCCACATTCTGACTCCCGAGCGAGAAAGCTCTGGTATTAGGAGTTTGATTGGATGCTACTCTTTCGAGCGGCTATCCATTCAGTGCTCTACCCCCAGAGGAATCGCTCGAGGCTAGCCCTAAAACTATTTCGGGGAGAACCAGCTATTTCCAGGTTCGGTTGGCTTTTTACCTCTATCCACAGCTCATCCCCGCGACTTGCACCTCGCGTGGGTTCGGCCCTCCGCCCGAGGATTAATCGGGTTTCAGCCTGGCCATAGATAGCTCACCTGGTTTCGGGTCTTATCCCAATGACTGGTTGAGATCAGTTAAAGACTAAAAGCCAAGAACAAACAGCCAATAAAAGAAACTTTTACTGGCGTAAGTTCTAAGCCAGTAGCCGATCGCTAAAATCAACGCTTCGCCCTATTCAGACTCGCTTTCGCTGCGCCTCAACCGCCTTGGCGGTTTTAAGCTTGCCAATTGGGACAAACTCGCCGGCTCATTCTGCAAAAGGCACGCCATCAGCACGCTCCGCGCTTTGCCAAGACTTAAACGACAACTGGGAAGAATTGAAAATTGACAACTAGCGGATTCTTTGGTCATCGAATCGATCTTCTCGATAAATTGTCGGTCGTCTAATCTTGATCTTGACAAAGCGCGAAGCGCACCTTTGACTCCTTGTAAGCGCATGGTTTCAGGTTCTATTTCACTCCCTTATTCAGGGTTCTTTTCACCTTTCCCTCACGGTACTAGTTCACTATCGGTGAGTAGCGGTATTTAGCCTTAGGTGGTGACCCACCCAGATTCCCGCCGGGTTGCACGTGCCCTGCGGTACTTGGAGATATGACCATCGGTTGTCAACCAGTTTCGCATACGGGGCTCTCACCCTCTTTGGCGGTCCCTTCCAGGCGCCTTCTGCTACCAACGACAACCAACCCCGATTAAACGGGCTGCCATATTCCACGACCCCCCTCACCCTTAAACGATCAAGACTGGCTTGTTCGTCAAAGACTATCGCTTAAGGGTGAGGGGTTTAGGCTCCTCCGATTTCGCTCGCCACTACTTTCGGAATCGCGCGCACATCTAGTTTCCAGCTGACGGCTAGCAGCTGACAGTCAAGCTGTTAGCCGCAAACCGAAAGCCGTTGACTAATGTAGTGCATTGTTGCTTTCTTTTCCTCGCCTTAATAAGATGTTTCAGTTCAGGCGGTTCCCTCGCCGCTCTGCGACGAACAATCAACGGCCAATGGTCAAAATTGAATTTGACAGTTGATAGTTCATCGCAAAGCGGCGTAACGACGTTTTCGCGCCGTTGGGTTTCCCCATTCGGACATCCCCGGATCAAAGCTTGCGGACAGCTCCCCGAGGCTTATCGCAGTCTACCGCGTCCTTCATCGGCCGCTACTCCCAAGGCATCCACCAAACGCTCTTAATGGGACTTATGAGTTAACGAGTCATTCCTGACGCCAATCCCGATCTTTGCCGCGATTGGCTCCAAGATGATCTAATGTGATTTTTTTCTCGCGTCTAACTTTCAATGTTCTGCCTCTCAAGGCCGCGCAAAAACCGCTTGCCGCAGCTTTTGTCCAACCTCGAAACAAAAAAACGCCGCTCGCGAGCGGCGCCTCCAAGAACCCCAAGAAAATCAGAGACCGCCTCCGGCGAGAAAGCCAAATTTTCTGCTCGTCTCCATAGACCTCAATTAATCATACTCCGAATTCCAATATAGATCTATCCCCCAGATCTTGTCAAGCCAGTCATCAATCGGAAAAGGCCCGGCTTCAAAACAAAGAAACAAAGTTCAACAAATCAGGCTTGAGGATTGAGAGAGGATAGACCGAAGAGAAAAAGGCAAGTCAAAAAATCGAAAGGCGACTATCCTTCGCCAGACCGATCGGCCCAAGAAAAATTCGAGAGAGGAGTCTAGTCTATCCTCCAAGCAAGTGCTCATCAGATTTATACGGCGCCTCTCTCGAAAAAAAACGATCCGGCTAGAGTTGACATGCGAGTTATCC